>DHKA01000082.1:0-24786 GCA_002404605.1 Clostridiales bacterium UBA4706
GAGCGCCACCGCCACCGCTACGAATTCAACAACGAATACCGCGATGCTCTCACCGCCGCGGGGCTCGTCCTCTCCGGTCTTTCGCCGGACGGACGGCTCGTCGAGGTCGTGGAGCGGCACGATCATCCGTTCTATATCGGCGTGCAGTATCACCCCGAATTCAAATCCCGTCCCAACCGTCCGCACCCGCTCTTCCGCGGCTTTGTCGCCGCCGCGCTCGAGCTTTACGAGTCGCGCGGCTGAATGCCGTCCGCACGGGAAAATCTGTTGACGCTCACCGGCGGATAGTGGTATTATAAAGTGTCTCTTTGTTGCGCAAATGCGCATAAATTCATTGGATTTGAGAAAGGGCTCTTTTATGGGAAAATACTTTGGCACCGACGGTTTCCGCGGCAAGGCCGGCGAGGTCTTGACTGCCGAGCACGCCTTCAAGACCGGCCGCTTCCTCGGCTGGTATTACGCGAGCCGCCACGCAAGCGGCTCTGCCCGCATCGTGATCGGCAAGGATACGCGCCGCTCGTCCTATATGTATGAGAGCGCTCTCGCCGCGGGCATCACGTCCTCCGGCGCGGACGCCTATCTCCTGCACGTTACGACGACGCCCTGCGTCAGCTTCATCACGCGCACCGAAAACTTTGACTGCGGCGTGATGATCTCCGCAAGCCACAACCCCTACTGGGACAACGGCATCAAGCTCATGAACGGCACCGGCGAGAAGATGGACGACGCGCTGCAGGACGAGTTGGAAGCCTACATCGACGGCGATCCCAACAGCATTCCCTGGGCGGTGGAGGATAAGATCGGCCGCACGATCGACTTCTACTCCGGCCGCAACCGCTACATCGGCTATCTCACGAGTCTCGCCACCCGCTCGTTCGGCGACCGCAAGGTCGCGCTCGACTGCTCGAACGGCAGCGCGTGGATGATCGGCCGCGCGGTGTTCGATGCGCTGGGCGCCAAGACCTACGTCATCAACGACAAGCCCGACGGCGTGAACGTGAACCTGCGCTGCGGCTCGACCCATATTGAAGGATTGCAGCAATACGTCCGCGAGAACAAGCTCGACGTCGGCTTTGCTTTCGACGGCGACGCCGACCGCTGTCTCGCCGTAGATGAGCTCGGCAATGTGGTGAACGGCGATCAGATCATGTACATCTGCGCCAAACACATGAAGGCCAACGGCCAGCTGCCGAGCAATACCGTCGTCACGACGATCATGAGCAACTTCGGTCTCTACAAGGCGTTTGACCGCATCGGCATTGCCTACGAAAAGACCGCCGTGGGCGACCGGTTCGTCTATGAGAACATGAAGGCCAACGACCACATGCTCGGCGGCGAGCAGTCCGGCCACATCATCTTCCGCAAGTTTGCCCACACCGGCGACGGTCTCATCACCGCGATCATGCTCATGGGCGTGCTCATCGACACCCAGCTCCCGCTCTCGGTGCTGGCAGCGGAAGTGAAGATGTACCCGCAGGTGCTCAAGAACGTGAAGGTGGACGACAAGGACGGCACGCTCGCGGACGGGACCGTGAAGGCCGCCGTAGAGGAGTGCGCCGCCGCTCTCGGCGACGGCGGGCGCGTGCTGCTGCGCAAGAGCGGCACGGAGCCTGTGCTGCGCGTCATGGCCGAGGCCGGAACCGTTGATCTCTGCGAACAGATGGTGGACCGCATCATCGCCGCGATGGAGAGATCCGGCCATCTTATCGAGGTGAAAAAGTAATGAAGCTCACGATCTCGGATCTCTACGATCTTGACCATACGCTTGCCGGAGACTATCTGCGGCAGTTCACGTATCCCTGGGAAGCGCTTGCCGGTATCGGCGATATGATCTCCGCGCTCGGCGCAGCTCTTCCGGCGGACGAATACGACCACCCCGAGGAGGGCGTGTGGGTCGCGCGCGACGCAAAAGTCTACCCCACCGCGTATCTCGGCGCGCCGTGCATCATCGGTCACAAGACCGAGGTGCGCCCCGGCGCTTTTATCCGCGGCAACGCGCTCGTCGGCGATAACTGCGTCGTCGGCAACTCCACGGAGCTTAAAAACGTCATTCTTTTCGACAATGTGCAGGTGCCGCATTATAACTATGTCGGCGACTCCATTCTCGGCTACAAGTCCCACATGGGCGCCGGCTCCATCACGAGCAACGTCAAAAGCGACAAGCTCCCCGTCGTCATCCACAACGAGGGTGAGGAGATCGAGACCGGCCGCAAAAAGGTCGGCGCGATGCTCGGCGACTATGTGGAGGTCGGGTGCAACAGCGTTCTCAACCCCGGCACCGTGATCGGGCGCGACGCGAACGTTTACCCCACGTCCTGCGTGCGCGGCGTTGTGCCGGAGCGGTGCATTTACAAAGCCAAAGGCAATATTGCCGTGAAAAAATAAAAAAGGAGAAGATGTCTTGAAAGTAATCGCCGCCGAAAATCACGAGGAAGTCAGCCGTCTTGCCGCTGACATTCTGACGGAAACGGTCCGCGCGAATCCCTGCTGCACGCTCGGTCTCGCCACCGGCTCAAGCCCGGTCGGCATGTACCGGGAGCTTTCGCGGCGCTGCCGCGAGGAGGGTCTGGACTTTTCCCGCGTCCACAGCGTGAATCTCGACGAGTATGTCGGTCTCGCCCCCACCCATGAGCAGAGCTACCGTTATTTCATGGACAGCAATCTTTTTGATCACATCAACATCGACAAAGCCAACACCTATGTCGCCAAAGGCATCGGCGATGTGGAGGAAAATCTCCGCGAATTCAACGCCGTGCTCGATGGCACCGACATTGACGTGCAGGTGCTCGGCGTCGGCCCGGACGGTCATCTCGGCTTCAACGAGCCGGGCGACACGCTCTGCGACGGCGCGCACAAGGAGGTGCTCGACGAGAGCACCATCGACGCCAACCAGCGTTTTTTCGCCTCGCGCGACGATGTGCCGCGCTACGCGCTCACCATGGGCATGGGCAACATCCTGCGCGCGAAGAAGCTCCTTATGATCGTCTCCGGCCGCAAGGAGGACGCAATGCGCCGTCTGCTGCTCACCGAGAGCATCGATCCGCACTGCCCGGCAACGTTCCTGCGTCTGCACCGCGACGCCGTGGTGCTGCTCGAACGCTCTCTCGCCGACGCGATCGGCTATAAAGCGTGATCTTCAATTAAAAAAGCTCCCCTGCGGGTCATGCCCGCAGGGGGGGAGGCCCCGTTTTTTCTTTTACTTTTGGAGGATAATCATTTATGTGTGGAATCGTAGGATTTACTGGCTCGCAGGCAGCGGCCCCGCTGCTTCTGGACGGGCTGCGCAAGCTCGAATACCGCGGGTATGACAGCGCCGGCATCGCCGTGCAGAAGGACGGCGAGCTGCATATGATCAAGGCGTCCGGCCATATCGACGCTCTCGCGGAGAAAACGCAAAACGGCGCGCTGCTGCCCGGTTCTTCCGGCATCGGCCACACCCGCTGGGCGACGCACGGCGCGCCCACCGACACGAACGCACACCCGCATATGTCCGCCGACGGCAAATTTGCCATTGTTCACAACGGCATCATCGAAAACTATGCCGCGCTGCGCGATGAGCTCAAAAGTAAGGGCTTCGTATTCCAGAGCGAGACGGACACCGAGGTCATCGTCCATCTGCTCGACATGTACTATACCGGCGATCTCAAGGCCGCCGTGCTGCATACCGCCGCGCGTCTCGAGGGTTCCTATGCTCTCGGCGTTCTCTGCGCCGATCAGCCGGGGACGATCTGCGCCGTGAAAATGGCGTCGCCGCTCATTCTCGGCGTGGGCGTGGGCGAAAACTTCTTTGCTTCCGACGTGACCGCGCTCGTGAGCCACACCAAAAACGTGATCTATCTGGAGGACGGCGAGTTTGCTGAGATCACGCCCGACTCCATTTCCATTTACGACAGCACCGGCGCATCGGTGCACCACAGCGTTTCCCGCATCGTCTGGGACATCGAAGCCGCGGAAAAGGGCGGCTACGAGCACTTCATGCTCAAGGAGATCATGGAGCAGCCCCGCGCGCTCAAAGCGACCATTGCCCCGCGCATCAAGAACGGGAAGATCGTCCTCGACGATTTTGACGAGGCGTTCCGCGCCGACTTCCGATACATCGACCGCATCGTCATCACCGCGTGCGGCAGCGCGTACCATGCCGGGTGCGTCGGGCGGTACATGATCGAATCGCTCTGCCGCGTGCCGGTGGAGGTCGATGTGGCAAGCGAGCTGCGCTACCGCCATCCGATCGTGGACGAGCACACGCTGCTCATTGCCGTATCGCAGTCCGGCGAGACCGCCGACACCATCGCCGCCATACGCGAATGCAAGGCGCACGGCGCGCGCGTGCTTACGATCGTCAATGTCGTCGGCAGCACCGTGGCGAAGCTCGGCGACTATGTCATGTACACCTGGGCCGGTCCCGAGATCGCCGTCGCCACCACGAAGGGCTACACCACGCAGATCGCCGTGCTCGATCTGCTCGCCGTATGGATGGCCAACGAGCGCCGGACGCTCACCGCGCCGCGGTACGCCGAGCTTGTCGCCGGTATCGCGGAGCTGCCCGAGCGCACGCAGCGCAGCATTGACCTGAACCCGCAGGTCAGCTATCTTGCCGAACGTTACTGCGGCAACAGCTCTCTCTTCTTCATCGGGCGCAACATCGACTACGCCGTCGCGCTCGAAGCCTCGCTCAAGCTCAAGGAGATCTCCTACATCCACTCCGAGGCGTACGCCGCCGGAGAGCTCAAGCACGGCACCATCGCGCTCATCGATCCGGGCCGTCTCGTCGTTTCGCTCGCGTGCTATGAGGAGCTGTTTGACAAGACGATGTCCAACATCAAGGAAGTCAAGGCGCGCGGGGCCAAGGTCCTCGCCGTGGTGAACGAGGGCAACCGCCGTGTGTTCGCCGAGGCGGACGACGTGCTCTTCGTCCCCGTGACCGATCCGCTTTTCTCCGCCATTCCGGAGATCCTGCCCCTTCAGCTTTTCGCCTACCATGTCGCCCGGTGCAACGGGTGCGACATCGATAAGCCCCGCAATCTCGCCAAATCCGTCACCGTGGAGTGATTTGCATGAAAGACGTTTACGAAAATCCCCTGTGCTCGCGCTACGCCTCGGAGCAGATGCAGCATCTCTTCTCCCCGCAGTGGAAGTTCTCAACGTTCCGCCGTCTCTGGCTCGCGCTCGCCGAGAGCGAGCAGGAGCTGGGGCTGCCCATCACGGACGAGCAGCTTGCGGAAATGCGCGCGCATCTCGACGATATCGATTTTGACCGCGCCGCCGAGTATGAACACCGGCTGCGCCACGATGTTATGGCGCACATCCGCACGTTCGGCGACGCCTGCCCGAAGGCTGCGGGGATCATCCATCTCGGCGCGACGAGTTGCTATGTGGACGACAATACCGACCTTCTGCAGATGCGCTCAGCGCTCCAGCTCATCCGCGGCGAATTGCTCGCGGTGATCGACGCGCTTTCCGAATTTGCCGCGCGCGAGGCCGACACGCCGACGCTCGCCTGGACGCACTTCCAAGCCGCGCAGCCCACGACCGTGGGCAAGCGCGCAACGCTCTGGCTCCAAGACTTTCTGCTCGATCTGGAGCAGCTGGAAACAGAGCTTGCCCGTCTCCCCATCTCCGGCTGCAAGGGCGCGACCGGCACCGCGGCGAGCTTTCTTGCTCTCTTCCACGGTGACGGGGAGAAGGTCCTCGCGCTCGAGAAGAAGATCGCGGAGAAGATGGGCGTTCCCAACTGCATCCCCGTTGCCGGGCAGACATACACGCGAAAGCTCGATTCCTTTGTGATGAACGTTCTCTCCGGCATCGCGCAGAGCGCCGCAAAAATGGCGACGGACATGCGCCTTCTCGCGCATCTGCGCGAGCTGGACGAGCCGTTTGAGACCGAGCAGGTCGGCTCTTCCGCCATGGCCTACAAGCGCAACCCCATGCGCTGCGAGCGTGTGTGCTCGCTCAGCCGGTATGTAGTGAATCTCGCTTCCAACACCGCGGACACCGCCATGACGCAGTGGCTCGAGCGCACGCTCGACGATTCCGCCAACCGCCGTCTCACGCTGCCGGAGGGTTTCCTCGCGTGCGACGCCATTTTGACGCTCTGCGCCAACGTCGTGCGCGGCTGCAAGGTCTATCCGCGCGTGATGGAAAAGCATCTGCGCGAAGAGCTGCCGTTTCTTGCGACCGAGAACATCCTCATGCGCGCCGTGTCGCTCGGCGAGGACCGCCAGAAGCTGCATGAGATCATCCGGCAGTATTCCGTGCGCGCCGCCGAGAGCGTCAAGCTGCGCGGCGAGGATGGGCATCTGCTCGATATGCTGCTCGCGGACGAGCGGTTCCATTTAACGCCGGAAGCTCTGGAGGAGCTTCTGGACGTCCGTCAGTTCGTCGGGCTCGCGCCGGAGCAGACGCGCGCCTTTCTCGAAACTCATGTTTATCCCGTGCTGGAAGCTCGCCGCTGCGATATCGCCGGAAGCGTTCCGGTGCGCGTCTAAAAAGCAAGGAGGATACAAAAATGCTTACTGCTGTTGTCGGAATCAACTGGGGCGACGAAGGAAAGGGCCGCATGGTCGATCTTTTCTCCGCCGAGCATGAGATCGTTGTCCGCTATCAGGGCGGCAACAACGCCGGTCACACCGTCGTGAACGAGCGCGGCAAATTCATTCTCAATCTGCTGCCGTCCGGCATTCTTCGCCCCGGAACGGTGAACGTCCTCGGTCCCGGCATGGTGCTCGATCTTGAGCATCTCACGAACGAAGTCGCGCACATCCGCGAGCAGGGCGTGGAGATCACGCCCGAGCATCTGAAGATCAGCGACCGCGCCACGATCTGCATGCCGTACCACAAGATGATGGACATTCTCGAAGAGGACCGTCTCGCGGACAAGAAGTTCGGCTCCACGCGCCGCGGCATCGGCCCGGTGTACGCCGACAAATATATGAAGAAAACGCTGCGCACCGGCGATCTTCTCTTCCCGGACAAGCTGCACGAAAAGCTCGCCGATCTCGTCGAGTGGAAGAACATCACCGTGCAGGGCTACGGCCACGAGCCTGTGAGCGTTGACGAGATGTACGCCTGGCTCGAGAAGTACGCCTTCCCGTGGCGCGAGTATCTCTGCAACACGACCGAATACCTCTCCGCGCAGGCGGACGCAGGCAAGAGCATCCTCTTTGAGGCTCAGCTCGGCGCGCTGCGAGACATCGACTTTGGCATCTACCCCTACACCTCGTCCTCGTCCACGATCGCGGCTTACGCCCCCATCGGCGCGGGCATCCCGGCCAAGCGGCTGGACAGCGTCGTCGGCATTATGAAGGCGTATTCGAGCTGCGTCGGCGAAGGCCCGTTCGTGTGCGAGCTCTTCGGCGACGAAGGCGACCGTCTGCGCGAGGCCGGCGCCGAGTACGGCGCGGCCACGGGCCGTCCCCGCCGCGTCGGTGGGTTCGACGTCGTCGCCTCCCGCTACGGCGTGCAGATGCAGGGCGCGACCGAGCTCGCGCTCACGAAGCTCGACGTGCTCTCCGGCTGGGAGAAGATCCCTGTCTGCACCGGCTATGAGCTGGATGGCAAGGTGATCCACACCTTCCCTGTGGAGACCGTGCTTGAGCGCTGCAAGCCCGTATACGAATACGTTGAGGGCTTCTCCGGCGATATTTCCGGCTGCCGCAAGTTTGAAGATCTGCCCGAGGCCGCGCGCAACTATGTCCGCTATCTCGAAAACGCCGTCGGCTGCCGCATCGGTTGGGTATCCGTGGGCGCGGGCCGCGAGGAATATATCCGTCTATGAAAAAACTGCGCGTATTTTTCGCGTGCGTCACGAGCCGCCTTGCGCGGCTCGCGCTGCGGCTCCTTGGCCGCGGCGGTACAGCGCTGCCCGGAAAGGCAGCGCTGCGCGTATATCCTGGGCTGATGCGCGAGCTGGGCCGCGGCGTGGAAACGGTGATCATCACCGGTACGAACGGCAAAACGACGACCGCCGGTATGCTCCGCCACATGCTCGACAAGGCCGGGACGCCGTATTTCTCCAACAGCTCCGGCGCAAATCTCACGAGCGGCATCACCGCGGAGTTCATTGAAAATGCGGATTTCCTCGGCAAGCCGAAGAAAACGCTCGCCGTCATCGAGTGCGACGAGGGCAACTTCCCCGCCGTCGCCGCGGCGCTGCAGCCGCGCGCGGTGATCGTGACGAATCTCTTCCGCGACCAGCTCGACCGCTACGGTGAGGTGACGCACACGCGCGATCTCATCGCCTCGGGCATTCAGAAAGCCCCCGGCGCGGTGCTCTGTCTGAATGCCGACTGCTCGCTCACCGCGTCGCTCGGCTGGGACGTGCCGAATAAGACCGTGTATTTCGGTCTCGAGAACATTTCGAGCAGCGCCGTACCGAGCGTTTCGGACGCGCCGCACTGTCTGCGCTGCGGCACGCGCTACGCCTACCGGCGGCACACGTTCGCCCACCTCGGCGACTGGTACTGCCCCGCGTGCGGCGCGCAGCGTCCCGCGCCGGACATGGCCGTGGAGAGCGTGGAAGCCATCCCCGGCGGCGGCAGCGCCGTCACGATGAAAACGCCGGAGGGGACGGTCTCCTTCGATCTCGCACTCCCGGCGCTCTACAATGTCTGCAACGCCGCCGCGGCGCTCACCGCCGCGCGCGCCATGGGCTGGGATATGGACATCTGCCGCGCCTCGCTCGCCGATTTCGGCGCAGTGTTCGGGCGAATGGAGCAGATCACCGTTGGGGAAACGAGCGTCCGCATCGTGCTCGTGAAAAACCCCGCGGGGTGCGACCGCGCGCTCGAATTTCTCGCCTCGCAGAGCGAGGACATTCTCCCTATCTTCTGTCTGAACGACAACGCCGCCGACGGCACGGACGTCTCCTGGATCTGGGACGCAGACTATGAAAGCCTTTTCGCCGCACGCTCCTATGAGACCATCGGCGTTTACGGCGTGCGCGCGCAGGACATGCGTCTCCGGCTCAAATACGCCGGGGCGGATGACGCCGCCATCACCGTATACGGCACGGCGGACGATCTCGCCGCAGCGGTGCAGGCCGCCGGAAAGCCGGTCGTCGTGCTGCCGAACTACACATCCATGCTCACGGTGCGCGATAAGCTGTCCGCGCTTGCCGGCGGAGGGAGGTTCTGGGAATAATGGAACTGAACATCTGCCATCTGTATCCGGACGTGCTCAATCTCTACGGCGACCGGGGCAACATCGCGTGCATGAAAAAGCGGCTTGAATGGCGCGGCATCGGCTGCGCCGTCACGGAGCTACCGCTCGGCACGGCGGACGATCTCACCGGGTACGATCTCTTTTTCATCGGCGGCGGGCAGGACTTTGAGCAGACCGTGCTTCTCGCCGATCTCCGCGCCGGGCGCGCGGAGAACATCCGCGCCGCGGCGGAGGACGGAAAAACGCTTCTCTGCATCTGCGGCGGGTATCAGCTTCTGGGCAACGGCTACCGCACAGCGGCCGGCCAGTGGTGCGACTATACCGGCATTCTGGACTTCACGACCGAAGGCTCCTACGACCGGCTCATCGGTAACTATGCCTACCGTCTCGGCGAAGAGTCCGGCGGCGAGATCGTCATCGGGTTTGAAAACCACGGCGGACGCACGCGCCTCGGCGCTTCGCTCACGCCGCTCGGCACGGTGCTGCGCGGCCACGGCAACAACGGCGAGGACGGAACGGAGGGCGTGCGGTATAAAAACGTGTTCGGTACCTACAGCCACGGCCCGCTCCTGCCGAAAAATCCGGTGCTCTGCGACGAGATCCTGCGCGGCGCGCTCAGCCGTAAATACGGCCTGGCAGAGCTTGCGCCTCTCGACGACGCCGCCGAGGAAGCCGCACGGCAGGTCATGCTCGCAAGACTGCACATTCTCTAAAGGGAGGGCATTCATATGCGCAATTACGAAAAGGAACTCGAAAACCGCGTTGCCTTTATCCGCCGCCTGCTGAAGGAAAGCGGCTGCGAAGGCATTGTTTACGGCAACAGCGGCGGCAAGGACAGCGCGCTCGTCGGCATTCTCTGCAAGAAGGCGTGCGACAACACCGTGGGAATTCTTCTGCCCTGCGCCACGACGCAGAACTACGGCAGCGACACGGACGACGCGATCCGCGTTGCGGAGCAGTTCGGCATTGCCTACCGCACCGTGGACCTCACGGAGACACGCGGCGCGCTCGTCGCGGCATTGGAAAAATCCGGTGTTGAGCTCAACAACGCCGCCGTATCGAACATCGCCCCGCGTCTTCGCATGACGGCGCTTTACGCCGTCGCCGCCGCCGAGCACCGGCTCGTCGCCGGAACCGGCAACCGCAGCGAGGCGTTCATGGGCTACTGCACCAAGTGGGGCGACGCCGCCGCCGATTTCAACCCCATCGCCGATCTGAGCGTGACCGAGGTCTTTGAATTTCTCGACTATCTTGACGCGCCGGAGACCGTCCGGCACAAGGCTCCCTCCGCCGGGCTTTTCGAGGGCCAAACGGACGAGAAGGAAATGGGCGTTTCCTACGCCGCCATCGACCGCTATATGGATGGCGGCGCCGTGACCGATGCCGAACGCGCGATCATCGAGCGCTTCCACCGCAACAGCGAGCACAAGCGCGTCGGGCGGCGGGACTATGGTACCAACTGAATATGCGCCCATAGGCAAAGGGGCACTGGCCGGAGGCTCCGGCCAGTGCCCGTTCGGCCTTAGAACCCGTCGTAAGGAGGCGATTTTGTTTGGTGGATAATTTCTTTCGTGCCTTCCGCCGATTTACATCCTTTCAGCTTATCATTCTCGGCTTTGCCGGAATAATCTTGCTGGGTGCACTTTTGCTGATGATTCCGGCTGCCTCCGCTGAGGGCATAGCCACTCCGTTTATCGAGGCGCTTTTTACTTCAACATCGGCAGTATGCGTGACCGGACTCGTCGTTCACGACAGCGGCAGCTATTGGTCTCCATTCGGTCAGAGCTTGATCCTTCTGTTGATCCAGATTGGGGGGCTCGGCGTCATCACGATGTCGGCAACCTTTCTGATGCTCGCCGGGAAGAACATTTCCCTCAAAGAACGGAGCGCCATGCAGGATGCACTTTCCGCGCCGTCGGTCGGCGGCATTGTGCGTTTAACGCGTTTTATTTTGAAAGGGACCTTTATCGCTGAGCTCATTGGCGCGCTCGTCATGCTGCCGGTTTTCTGGCGGGACTACGGCTCTGGCGGAATCTGGATGGCGGTATTCCATTCCGTCTCCGCTTTCTGTAACGCCGGGTTTGATATTCTCGGCACGGCAGAAAGGCAATATCCTTCGCTGACCGCTTACGCCGCAGACCCTGTCATCAATATTACCGTGATCATTCTTCTCGTGATCGGCGGTCTCGGTTTTCTAACCTGGGATGATATCAGGACACACCGGTGGCGGATGTCCCGCTATCGGATGCAGAGCAAGGTCATTCTTGCAACGACCGCCATTCTGCTTCTTTTCCCTGCTGTTCTGTTTTTCTTTACGGAATACTCTGTCCTTCCGCTGCAAGAGCGCATTCTCGCTTCGCTTTTTCAGTCTGCCACACCCCGGACGGCGGGCTTTAATACGACAGATCTTGCCGCCATGGGCGACGCATCCCGCGCCGTTATGATCCTTCTCATGCTGGTCGGCGGCGCTCCCGGCTCAACTGCGGGTGGAATGAAAGTCACGACGCTTGCCGTGCTTGCGGCAAACATACATTCCACATTCCGACAGCAGGAATCGCCGCAGCTTTTTCACCGCCGCGTCGACAGCAACATCGTCAAAAACGCTTCCGCCGTTTTAATGTTGTATTTGACGTTGTTTCTCATCGGCGGGTGTATCATCAGCGCGGCAGAATCTCTTCCGCTTGCCGTCTGCCTGTATGAAACGGCATCCGCCATCGGGACGGTAGGCTTGACGCTCGGCATAACGCCGCAGCTTGGGCAGCTTTCTCATTGGATACTGATCCTGTTGATGTTCTGGGGTCGTGTCGGCGGTCTGACGCTGATCTACGCCGCATTCGCCGGGCACAATCGGTATCATGCAGTGTATCCGAAAGAAAACATTACCATCGGATAATCGTCTTTTTGAGGGAGGATAGAATATGAAGAACATTCTTCTGATTGGATTGGGCCGCTTCGGACGTCACCTTGCCATGGAGCTGAACCGTCTCGGCCATCAAATCATGGCAGTTGACAGGGACGAGGAGCGTGTCAACGAATGCATGCCATTTGTGACTAACGCGCAGATCGGCGACAGCACACGATTGGAATTTCTGCGCTCGCTTGGTGTTGGGAATTATGATATCTGCTATGTTACCATCTGCGGCAGCTTTCAGGATTCTCTGGAAACGGTCTCGCTTCTCAAGGAATCGGGGGCAAAAACCGTGGTCGCGCGTGCGGATCGAGACGTCCAGGAAAAGTTTCTGCTTCGCAACGGAGCGGACTATGTCACCTATCCCGAAAAACAGCTTGCCAAATGGTCGGCCACCCGCTACACCGCCAATCACCTGTTCGGCTACATTGAATTGGATGATATGCATGCCATTGTGGAGGTCGCCGTACCGGAACGCTGGGTTGGTCAAACTGTCGGCGAGCTGAACATTCGCCGGAAACATGGGATCAATCTGCTGGGCTTAAAAAAGGGAGGGAAAACCGATGTGTCCGTGACTCCGGACACCCGTCTCACAGACGATGTTACGATTCTCGCCCTTGGTGAATATCAAACGCTGAAAAAGTGCTTTGGGCTTTAAAAAACGCGTTCGCTGCCGAACCAACGGTCTGCAGCGAACGTGTGTTTTTATTTTTTTAAAATCCGGACAAAAAACCGCACGAGCGGCGCGGTGCAGCATACGCCAATCAGCACGCCCATCCACCACGGGAAGGTCGGTGTGAGCGCCGTCTGCCAGACGGCAAACGCGGTGAACATCACCGCCATCGAAAAGCGTATATCGGCGATGAGATCGCGCACGCGCCGGTATACCAGCGCGCGGTTGAGCACCGTCACGCTCGTGCCGACGTTCCACGTCTGCGGGAAGAAGCTCACGATGAACATCACGGCGTCGCACACAACGCCGATGATGGGCATGACCCAGAGCGTTCCCCGGCTGCTGTAGCCGTCGATCTCACCGTAAAAGTTGTAGTGCGACGGTATCTCCGCCGGGAGCTGCGCATACCGCGCAGCGACATACACGATGCCCGCGAGCAGAATGGCGGGGGCGGCAAAGAACGCGATGCGCTGATAGAGCGTTTCGCGACAGCCGCAGTAAGCATCGATCTCCGCTCTTTTCATAACCGTTTTCCCCTTTCAGATATCCAGCTCCGGCGGCTTATCCAGTTCGTCGGAAACATACTTTCCGCTTTTCTTCCGCTGGCGGACGCATTCGGTGAGCAGATATTCGATCTGCCCGTTTACCGAGCGGAAATCGTCCTCCGCCCACGCAGCGATCGCCGCATACAGCTTCGGGGACAGGCGCAGCGGCACCTGCTTTTTCCCGGTTTCCGTTTCCGCCATATCAGTACAGGCTTCCCGAGTTCACCACGGGCTGCGCGTCGCGGTTGCCGCAGAGCACGACGAGAAGGTTCGATACCATCGCCGCTTTGCGCTCGTCGTCGAGCGTGACGACGTTGTTCTCGCTCAGGCGCTCAAGCGCCATTTCCACCATGCCGACCGCGCCGTCCACGATCATCTTGCGCGCGTCGATGATGGCGGACGCCTGCTGACGCTGCAGCATGACCGCCGCGATCTCGGTCGCATAGGCGAGATACGTGATGCGCGCTTCGATGATCTCGATACCGGCAGCGTCCACACGCTGCTGGATCTCCTTGCGGATGCGCTCGGCTACGATCTCGCTCGAGCCGCGCAGACTCCCTTCGTCCGCCACGCCGTCGCCGGTCGTATCGACGTTCGGCGCCACATCGTAGGGGTAGATGCGCACGATGTTGCGCAGCGCGCTGTCGCACTGGAGGGAAAGGTATTCCTTGTAGTTATCGACGTCAAAGACGGCCTTCGCCGTGTCCACCACGCGCCACATGACCGCAATACCGATCTCCACCGGGTTGCCGAGGCAGTCGTTGATCTTCTGGCGGGAGTTGTTGAGCGTCATGATCTTGAGAGAGATCTTCTTGTTTCCGGTGACCTCGACCGAGCCGCCCGTCTGTCCTGCGGCGATCACGATGCCGTTCTTGCCGCCGTCCACGTCACCGCTCTGGCTGAGCTTTGTGTTCGCCGCGGGGTTGACCGCGGAGCAGAACGGATTCACGTAATAAAAGCCCTCGCCCTTGAGCGTGCCGACATACTTGCCGAAGAGCGTGAGCACAAGCGCCTCCTGCGGCTTGAGAATACGCAGACCGCAAAGCGCGATCCAGCCGAGAGAAACGTACAGAATGCCGAGAACAACAAAGAAAACGCGGCCGCGCACCGCGCCGTAAACGATGGCGAGAATCGCGGCGGCGAGCAGCGCCAGATACCCAAGCAGCACCGCCATGCCGTACTTCCGGCCGGTAACGATCTTTTCCTGCATGATACATCCTCCATAAATTATTTTGATATCATATCAATATCACGTTCCAAAGCCATTGTCAAGAAAATTTTGGAAGCTCGTCGCGGGAAACGATGTTCTATGTGTTCTATTCCTCCACGCATAAAATAATGCCGCAATAACGGAATGAGGGAAATAAAGAGGAAAAATAAAGTTTTATTGGCGGAAGCGCGCTATATGGAAGCATGCTTCTGACATGGATAAGATTTCCAGAGAATCTGAGAAAACGGAGGTCTTATCTCATGAAACAGTACAGGGCATTAGCCAGAGCGTTTCTCGCGGAGTATACAAACTCGCTTCGCAGGCGTCTGAATCTGACGCAGGGCGAGATGGCGGAAAGGCTCCGGATCACGAGCCGGGCGTATGGGGATCTGGAACGGGGAAAATACTGTTTTTCCGCCATCGCCCTGCTTTTCCTTCTGCTTATGCTGAGCGAGGAGGAAGTAAAAAGTTTTCTGGCAGAGTTCCGCAAACGGGTATATGACCTTGAGCATAAGGAGGCCGCCTAAGGACACCGTGGACACTGCCGAGATCTATGCGCTTTTGCATGAGCTTGGTCTTTCCGCAAACTTCACCGGCTTCTTTCACACCATGTACGCCGTCTATCTGGCGATCCGGCAGCCGGATCGTTTGCGTCTGGTGACAAAATTGCTGTATCCAGAGGTGGCAAAGCATTATGCGACCACCTGGAAATGCGTAGAGCGCAACATCCGCACCGCCGTCAGCACTGTCTGGAGTACTAACCCGAAGCTGCTGGAGTCATTGGCCCGGCATCCACTGAGCCGGAAACCGAAAGCCTCGGAGTTCCTTTCCATTTTGACGCTGTATTTTTTATTGGACGGTGACACGGGACAATAGACAATAGTATAATCGTATGGAGCCAAAATTTGAGGAGGATCCGTATGCAGACTGAAGCTGTCGATATCGTGAATAAGGCCATAGCGTTGGGCTATGATACCTGCGGCATCATCCCCGTGGAACAGATGGCGGGATACGAAGCCCGTCTGGAAGAGCGCATGGAGCATTTCCCGCAGACAAGGGAAAAGTACGAAGGGTTCCGCCGCTTTGCTCACCCGCAAACCGAGTATCCGTGGGCAAAGGCGGTCGTGATCGTATCCTTCTGGTATGGAAAATACCGTATTCCCGGCGGGATGCAGGGGCGCGTTGCCAAGTATTACCTGACCGATGCGAGAAAGAATCCGGACTCGGAAGGCAGCAAAACCAGCGTGGCATTGGAAAAATACCTCACAGACTGCGGCTTTCGCGTGGCGACAAAGCGAAACTACGGCACCACCGCCCTGCGCTGGGCCGCCATGCAGGCTGGGATCTGCAGACGGAACCGCTCCGAAAAGAGCTGGGAACGTGGGTATATGGCTGTGACGCCTGTCAAGATGCCTGCCCCTACAACAAAAGCGCATGGAAAGGCGAGGAAGATTTTCCCGGACTGGAGGCATGGGTCAGCCGGTTTTCCTATGAAGAGATCGTTCTTGCAGATTACGAATGGCTGCGGTCCGTCGTGCGGCCGAAGCTCTGGTACATCCCCGAAGGAAAGGAATGGCGTTATAAAACAAACGCGTTGAACGCCATGCTGAACAGCTATGATCCAACGTATCTACCGGTCATAAAAGCCGCGTGCCGGGACGAATGCGCCGAGGTGCGTGATATGGCAAGCCGGGTGCTGGCGGAGATCGAAAAACAAAACGCGGAATAACGTTTTCCCATACGAAAAGCGCCCCGAACGGATGTTCCGTTCGGGGCAGCGTTCATATGCAAAGAGGGAGTTATTCGATGCGGCCTTCAAGGACTTTGAGATCGTAGGGCTCAAACTTCACATGGCGATAGGCTTCCACATCCAGCGGCACGCCGGTCCAGTCGGAGTGCGGCTCGCCAGTCTGCTTGACGAGAACGTCGTACAGGATGTCGTACGTCACGCCGTCGATCGTCTCGGTCATCGTGCTGTAGGGCAGCGTGCGGTGATAGGCAATGTGCTGGCCGTGGTTGTTGAAGTGGTAGCCGCAGCGGATGCGGCAGCCGTCCAGACCCAGATACTCAAAGTTCTTCATAAGATCGGCGAGGATCTGGTCGCCCTCTCGCTCGTAGAGGTTCTCGGGCGTGGTGATGGTGTAATCCGCGCGGAACTGGATGGGCAGGCCGTACTTTGCGAAGCGGTTGGCAAAGGCGATCATGCCGTCGTGCGGATAGTTCTTGAAGAGCACGCAGTTGATGCGCACCGGCACCTTGAGCGAGCCGAGCAGCTCGTCGTTGCACTCCTCCACATAATGCACCATGTGGCGGGAGATGTTGATGCAGGTGATCTTGTCTTTGTTGCGCTCGGTGAACGCAATGATGCGCTCGGGGGGGAAAAGATCGGACACAGGGAGCGTCGTGTTGATGAACACGCGGTGGCCTTCCGGAATGCAGTCCATCATCACCTGCAGCGCGTCCGGCTCGGAAAACGGCTCGCCGCCGGTGAACACAAAATCGCACTTTGGCGTGATCTCATGGAACATGCGGATGCTCTCGCACACCTTCTCCACGCTGAAGCCTTCGGGATTCTGGTATTCCTGCTTATTGATGCAGAACGGGCAGTGGTTTTTGCAGTCGTACGGGACGAACACCGTGACGGTCGCGCCGCCCTCGCGGGTCATATACGGGTTGTGGTTTGTCATATTCTTCACCTACATAGGGTAATTTCAAAACAGAATTATAACACAGTCTTAACGAAAATACCAGAAAAATCAACACAAAGTTGAAAAAAACGAAAAATTTCCGGTTTTACGCGCTTAGTACATCACGTCCCAGAGAAAAAGCCCCTGCGCCGGAGCGGTAGGACCGGCATTCGCGCGGCTGTGCGAGGCAAGGATCGCCGCCATACCGTCCGCCTCTCGCTCTCTGAGACCGACCTCGAGCAGCGTGCCGGTCAGGATGCGCACCATGTTGTATAAAAATCCGTCGCCGGTAAATGTTAAGCGCACCTCTTCCCCGCAGCGCTCGATCCCGATAGACTCTATCGTGCGCGTGGCGGCGCGGCCCGTTTTCTTCCCGGTGGAAAAGGCGGAAAACTCGTGCCGCCCGCAAAGCTGTGCCGCAGCGCAGCTCATGGCGTCAAGATCCATCGGGCGCGGCTCCACATATACATACTTTCTTTCAAACACGCAGGGCACATCGCTGTTCCACACGCGGTAAACATACGTTTTTCGCACCGCCGAAAGCCGGGCATGAAACCGCTCCGGCACTTTTTCGAGCGCGAGCACGCCGATATCCTCCGGCAGATATTCTCGAAGCAGCGCCAAAAGTTCTGCGCAGGACCTGTCCGTCTCCGCCCGGAACGAGCACACCTGCCGCCGGGCGTGGACGCCGGCGTCCGTGCGGCCGCTGCCCGCGATCTCGATGGGCTGCTCCAGCGCGCGGGTAAGCAGCGTCTCGATCTTGCCCTGCACCGTCTGGGCAGTGTTTCCCTGCTTTTGCCAGCCGCGATAGCGCGTGCCGTCGTAGCAAAGCGTCAGTTTGTAATTCTGCATCCGGCAGCTCCCTCCTTTTTCTCGCAGAGCTTAGTATAGCACATTTAAACACATCGTCGATATGCTTTTATAATTTTTTCGTTTTTCTGTTGAATCTGCCGTTCCGTTCCAATTTGTTTACATTTTCCCCGGAATTTGTTCATGAAATGTTCACTCTTTGATTTTGTCGCCGGTTATAATAGCATCATACAGAACATCCGGTGTGCAGCCGCCGAATGGATCTGATGCCTCCACCTTAATTTAAAAAATCCGCCGCTTCCTGCGGCGGATTTTTTATTTTGCCATTCGCCTCATAACGGCAGAGCGATTCCGACAAATAGTTGTTGCATTTTTGTACGGCGCTTGGTATATTTGAATAAAATCAACGCGAATCCCCTTTTCTGCACAGCGTCCCCTCTCCCCTTTTGAAAAGCGGCGGTCTGACCGCTTTTCAAAATAAAGAAGAGAATTGGGAGGACACCACATGAAAAAGATTCTCGCTGTTATTCTCGCGCTGACCATGGTTCTGGCTCTCGTCGCCTGCGGCGCAGCGCCCGCCACGGCAGGATCTGCCATAGAAGCGCCCGACCCGCTCAAATCCGAAATGCCCTCGAAGATCTACGAGGAATCCACTGCAGCCAACCCGGAGGGAAAAACCGTGAACATTCTCCTTGTCATCGATATGCAGAAGGACTTCGTCGATCAGGCGCTCGGCACTGCCGAAGCGCAGGCCATCGTCCCGAACGTTGTGGCCAAGATCAACGAATACAAAGAGCGCGGCGATGTTATCATCGCCACGCGTGATACACACGAGGACTCCTATATGGATACGCAGGAAGGAAAAAACCTGCCGGTCATCCACTGCGTGCAGGATACCGAGGGCTGGCAGCTGGACGACGCGGTGCAGGCCGCCATGCCGGAGAACGCCACGATCGTCAATAAGCCGACCTTCGGCTCGACCGACCTTGTGGAGATCATCGGCGAATACGTCGCGCAGTACGGCGAGCCGAACGTCCATGTGGAGATCGTCGGTCTCTGCACCGACATATGCGTTATCTCCAACGCCCTGCTCGAAAAGGCGTTCTATCCCGAAATGCCCATCACGCTCGACGCGAAGTGCTGCGCGGGCGTCACCCCCGCAACGCACGATGCCGCTCTCGCCACGATGCGCATGTGCCAGATCAACGTCATCAACGCCGACTGATCCTTTGCCCGACATACAGATCGCCCCGCCGTTCGGCGGGGCGATTTTTCTGCCTTATTGCGGGGAAAACCTTTTATTCTTCCGCACCGAGGGTGATGGCGCGGACGGCTTCGGCAAGGCTCACGACCTGGCTGCGCGGCACGAGCGCGACGCTCTCGCCGTTTACCACTGCGAGGCAGCTTTCCCCGCCGCGGCGGTAAAAGGCCAGGGTAAGCTCCGGGAAGCTCTCGTTATCGAGCGTGAGCGTCAGCCGCAGCTCGACCGTTCCGCCGGAGGATTCATCCGTAAACTCCGACGCCTTGACCGCGGCGAGCGCCGACTCGATGGCGGAAACATCGATCTCCGCACCGTTCCAGAGCCAAACAGTCTCTTCTTCGCTGTCACCCGCTTTGGCATTTTCAGCGTTGTCCTCATTCTCGGGCACTCCGAGAGCAAATTCGACCGTTTCGTCGTCAAGCGCAATCTCTATCGCCGTTACCTCGGCAAAATCGGCGGTGAATATCTCCGCGTGGCGGAGATCGTCCACGCTGGCGCGCAGAAGCGCATCGTAGCGCGTCCCCGTGATCTCGTAAACGATGCCGGAGTTGCCGACGCGTGCGTAGCACGTTACGCCGTCATACTCGCCGCTCTCCGCGGCCTCTTCGAGTTCCGCAGCGTTCTGGCCGAGATGCAGCGTGAAGGTCTCCGTTTCTTCCGCGTCGTCGGATGCGGAATACTCGACCGTGACGGTAAGCGCCGGGTCATCAAGTCCGTAGGCGGCAAGCTCTTCTTCCGTTGCATCGTATGTCACGTACTCCGTAAGTGAAAGGCCGCTGAGCGAGGAGAGATACGACTCCACGCGGCTCGTATCAAGCGGCTGCTCCCCGACAAAATATATATCGTCGGCGCAGATGCTCTTCCCGCTCTCTTCGCGCTTGACCGTATAGTCTTCCGCACCGGAGAAGGTGATCTCATTGGCTTCCGTGATCTCGGGTACGGCATCGTGCCGGATCACGTCACTGAGCACGGCGGAAAACTCGTCAAACGGGTCGTGCGAGAGAAGATAAACCTTTCCGTCGCCGATGGAGGCGTAGCGCTGGGAATCCATCTGGCTGAAATCACCGAGGCGCACCGTATACGTCTCATCTCCGGCAGTGAGAGTGATCGTACAGACCGGATCGTCCAGCCCGTACAGGCTCTCGTCCTCCACGTTGTCGATCACGAACGCCGCGCTGCATGAGACGAAGGGTTCGAGAAGCGTTTCGATCTTCTCCGTGTCCGCCGGGAAAGCGGCGTCCGCTTCATAGACCCACGTGCCGTCCTCGAGCGTGAAGGCGAAGTTCCCGCTCTCGTTCGTCCATGATACGGCAGTCACGCTGTCCGGGGAAAGGGCGAGAACGATCTCGCCGCTCGTGCGGATCTCTTCTTTTTTCTCTTCGTACCGGCTGACGGCGAACACCGCTGCGGTGAGCGCGGCCAGCACACCGAGAAGGATATAGAGCTTCTTTGTTTTAGGCATGGCGCTTTCTTCTCCTTTCCACCACGGTGATGATCCCGTAGGCCACGAACGCCGCAGGCAGAATGCCGACCAGCCACACTTTCAGCACCGACGCGGCTGAATCGCTGATCGTGAGATAATTGTAGCTCATGCTCTTGCTGCGGATGGAGATCGTCTCGCTCTGGCCGGTGAGCGCGGAGAGCGCGTTCATCGTAAGGTCCAGATTCGCGCCGGAGGAATAGGCGTTATAGAGTTCGTCGAGGAAATGCGAGGACGCGATCCAGACGATCTTCCCGCCGCCGTCGGTCGTGATGTCTACGGCGAGAGCAAATGGCCCATCCGTATCGCCGTCCTCCTTTTCGTAGGAGGTCAGGCTGTAGCCCGCCGCCTTGCTGAACGCCGCATCGGAGGTCGTGAGAAGCACCGTGACCGAGCTTTCGGCAGCGCTCACATCCAGCCCCTGCGCAACCGGCACGATGGCGTAATACCCCTCGTCGAGCAGCGGGTCGGTGATATCGCCGCTCTCGATGTCCGGCAGGAGGATGTACGGCTGGCGGAAAGCGTAATGGCCGCTGTCGCCCTCGACAACGATGCCGTCCGCCGCGGCCACGCCGTAGGGCGCGAGCAGCGCCGTGAGATTCGTGAGCGTCCCGTCCTCCACCGGCCCCGCGATCACAAGCAGGCGGCCGCCGCTTTCGGCGTATTCGGAAAGGATATCCTTCTCCTCTGCGGAAATATCGCTCTCCGGCGCATAGATGAGAACGCATGAGGCATCCTCCGGCACTGCGTCCTCCTTGAGCAGCGAGAAGGAGGAAAGCTCCATGTTCTCCTTTTCGATCTGTGTCTGCACGTTTTCGGGCAGCTCCGCTTCGCCGTGACCTTCGAGCGCATAGACGACGGGCAGATCGTCGCTCACAACATAGGCAATGGCCGAGGTGAGAGCGCCCTCGCCGTCGAAGGAATAGACATAGGAATATGTCGTATAGTCGATGTCCGTGAGATAGATCTCGCTGTAGGAGATATAGCGGCTCTTATCGCCGCACTCGACGACAAGGCTGTTGTTGGAAACGGTCTCGTCCGTGTACTGCGCGGCGAACGTCGGATAGACGTCCGGGTTCTTTTTCACAACGGAAATGTGGCCGGACAGGCTCTCATACTTAGCCAGCAGGTTTTCCACCACGCTGTCCTCCTTACCGGACTGCGTGATCCAGTAGATCGTTACGTCCTTTTCAAGCGCATTGACGACGACCTTTGTATTGCTCGTAATGGAATAGAGCTTGGTGGAGCTTATATCGTAGCGCGTCACGGAGGCCGGGAGTGCGCCGAAGAGCGCGTTGACCGCCACAAGGATCGCCAGCACGACCGCCGATACGGCGAGAGAATACGTTCCGCCCTTCGCCGCAATAGCGTTTCCGGGGGAGGCAGTTTTCTCTTTTTGAAGGAATTTCGCCAGTTTCATCAGTTGTACCTCCTTTTCTCCAGCGACTGCACGGTCAGAAACAGGAAAAACACTATGACCGAAAGGAAGAATACGACGCTCCGCAGATCGAACACGCCGTCCACGAACGTATAGAACCGCTCAAAGAGCGAAAGGCTCTGCATGATGTTCGGGAGCAGATTTTCGAGCAGCGACCCGTCAAGGAAATATATGCCCAGCGCCAGAAGAGCAAGCACCGCGCCTGTGCCGGCGGCGATGGAGTCGCTGCGCGTCAGAGCGCGCACGAGAAGCGCGAGCAGCACCGCGAGCACAACAAGCGCCGCCACCGCGCCGAACGCCGAGGACGATACCTGCTCGGCCAGCGAAACGCTATAGTAGTTGAAGAGCATCACCGCAATGGAGATCCCGGCGGCGACGCCCTGATTTTCCGTCAGCGACGAGAGAAACTCTCCCACAGCGATCAGCGCCGCGCCCATCAGGAAGAACGCCAGCAGCGAACCGTAAGCGCTCGGAAAATACACCTCGCCGTACTGCGAGAACACGAGCGGATATACCGCAATGATGCACACCGGCAGCAGAAACACCGCCGTGAGAGCAAAGTACTTGCCGAGGACGATATCGGTCGTTTTCAGCGGCAGCGAATATAGAAGCTGATCGGTCTTCTGCCGCCGCTCTTCGGCAAGGCTCCGCATCGTCAGCACCGGAATGAGCACCGCCATGCCGATGCACACGAATTGCAGCACATACTCAAAGTTCGCCACGGCAGCCTGAATGTTGTAATACACCGCGCCGATACCGACAAAAACGAGGAAAAATGCGCAGAAAAGATACGCCGGCAGGCTCTGAAAGGCGCGGCGCATCTCGTGGCGGAATATAGCGGTCATTGCTCTTCCTCCTTTTCAGCGCCCGGCTCTTCCGGCGCGGCGTCCGTTTCCGTGAGTTCAAGGAACACGTCCTCCAGATTGGCTCTCCGGCGCTGCATTTCGAGCACCGGCAGCCCCTTTGCGGCAAAGGCGAGCGTCAGCGCGCCGCACACACTCTCGGCGCTCTCGCCGTCGGAGAGCTGCGCCTGCACGGTGAGAGCGTCGCCGTCGGCGTCGATCGTCCAATCCATCACGCCGGATACGCCGCGCAGAATTTCCTCCGCCGTCTCCTTCGGCGCGCGCACGCGGAACACCGCCGTCTGCGCGCCGAGCAGCTTTTCAAGATTTTCCGGCGTATCAAAGGCGACGAGCTTCCCCTTGGAAATGATGAGCACCTTTTCGCAGACGGTCTGCACCTCCGAGAGGATGTGCGAGCTTAAAATGACCGTGTGCTCCTTCCCCAGAGCGCGGATGAGATCGCGGATCTCGATGATCTGGAGCGGATCGAGACCGACGGTCGGCTCATCGAGAATGATGACCGACGGCTCGCCGAGCAGCGCCTGCGCAATGCCGACGCGCTGCCGGTAGCCCTTGGAGAGCGTGCCGATGAGGTTATGCTGCACCGTCTCCAGCCGCGTGCTCTCCACCGCCTTTTCGATCTGCGCGCGCAGCGCGTCGCCGCGCAGTCCCTTCGCCTCGCCCACGAAGCGCAGATATTCCACCGGCGTTTCGTTCATGTAAAGCGGCGGCTGCTCCGGCAGATAGCCGATGAGCCGCTTTGCCGCTTCCGGCTGTTCAAGAATATCGAATCCGCCGATCTTTACCGTGCCGCCGCTCGGGGACAGGCAGCCGGTCATAATATTCATCGTTGTGGATTTTCCCGCGCCGTTCGGCCCGAGAAAGCCGTAGACCTGTCCCTCCCCGATCGTAAAGGACAGGTCATCCACGGCGGTAAAATCGCCGTAGCGCTTGGTGAGATGGGAGACCTCTATCATTGGCCGCGCCTCCTTGGATGTATTGCAAAGAACCATACACAAGCGACCTGAAACGGACTTGAAATTCTTCCCAAAGAAAAATCACCCGCCGGGAAATTCCCAACGGGTGATTTTGACGGAAATATTAGTTTTTGGAGAACTCCGCAAGCTCAAGGCCGGGGTTCTGCTTGAGCGTATAGGCAATGTTCCACTCGCCGCCGAAGAGCAGGAGGTTGTTGCCCTTGAAGTCCTGCACCCACTTGGTGTCGCGCGTGAGCGTGAGCGCTGCGGGGTCGGTGTCGCTGACGATCCAGCGGATGTTTTCATACGGCAGCGCGCGGCGGCGCACGGCGGTGGAGTATTCGTTCTGCAAACGGTATTCGAGCACGTCGAATTGCAGCACGCCGACGACGCCGACGACGACCTCCTCCAAGCCGGTGTTCGGCTCATGGAAGATCTGGATGGCGCCCTCCTGCGCGATCTGGCGGATGCCGGTCTCGAACTGCTTGCGCTTCATCGTGTCCTTGCGCTCAAAGGCGGCAAAGTGCTCAGGGGCGAACGTCGGGATGCCCTCAAAGCGGACCTTTTTATCCTTGGAGCATATCGTGTCGCCGATGGAGTAGATGCCGGGGTCGAACACGCCGATGATGTCTCCGGCGTAGGCCTCGTCGATGATCTGACGCTCCTCGGCCATCATCTGCTGCGGCTGCGCGAGCTTGATGGGCTTTCCGCCCTGCACATGGAAATATTCCTCATTGCGTTCAAACTTGCCCGAACAGATGCGCATGAACGCGATGCGGTCGCGGTGCGCCTTGTT
>DHKA01000082.1:24795-25184 GCA_002404605.1 Clostridiales bacterium UBA4706
TTGTTCATGTTCGCCTGAATTTTAAAGACGAACGCGGAGAAATGATCGTCCGTCGGCTCGACCGGCTCGCCGTCGGAAAGGCGCGCGAGCGGCGGCGTTGTGAGATCAAGGAAGCTCGCCAGGAACTGCTCCACGCCGAAGTTCATCAGCGCCGAGCCGAAGAACACGGGGCTCAGATCGCCGCTGCGGACGAGATCGAGATCAAATTCGTATCCCGCGCCGTCGAGAAGCTCCACATCGTCGCAAAGCGTGCTGTACAGCCGCTCGCCGAGCGCTTCGCGGAGGCCCGCCTCGTTATCCATGGAAAGCTCCGCCGCGTGGATGGCGCGGCTGCCCGCATGACGCTGCGTATACGCAAGCACTTCCTTCTTCTCGCGGTCGTACACGCC
>DHKA01000052.1 GCA_002404605.1 Clostridiales bacterium UBA4706
CTTATGCGATCGAAGAGATGACCGCAGGAGATTGGGATCTGACGCTGTTTACCTGCACGGTCGGCGGCCAAAGCCGCATAGCGGTGCGCTGTGAACGTATGCAGGATGATCCGGAAGGCTGAACAGAAACGGCGTGCCCGCAGAATCGCGGGCACGCTTTTTGTTGCCATTTGGTTTGTCCTATTTCTGAAAACCATTCAGTGCTTCGTGAGCCTCGAAGCTGATCGTATTATCGTTAAAGTGGTCAAATCTCTTATATTTAGGGCATGACCATGCGCACCCTCGATTAAAAATAGGGTGCAGTTCAGGCCGAGGACGATTACCTGCTAACTACCAAACTGTTCTGCGGCTGCTGCGGCGCGTACCTCTGCGGCGAAAGCGGGACGAGCCGCACGGGTGTGGTTCACCACTACTACAAATGTGTGTCCGTCAAGAAGAAGCGCACGGAGTGTCACAAAAAGCCCGTCAGGAAAGAATGGATTGAAGATTTGGTCGTCACCGAAACCATGAAAATGGTGATGGACGACAAAGCTATTGAAGCTATCGTGTCCATGCTCATGGATTTGCAGGAACGCGACAACGTGAACGTACCGCTTTACGAGCAGCAGCTCCGCGAGACGGAAACCGCCATCAATAATCTGCTCAACGCCATCCAGCAGGGTATCCTGACGCGCTCGACGAAGGAGCGGTTGGAAGAGCTGGAAACCAGACGCGACGATCTGGAAACGAAACTCGCCTGCGAGAAGTTGGCGAAGCCGAAAATCAATGCCGAGTTCATGACCTTCTGGCTGCATCGCTTCCGCAAGCTGGACGTGCGGCAGAAAAGCCATCGCAAAATGCTCATTGATACCTTCATCAACGCGATCTTTCTGTATGACGACAAGTTGGTTCTGACGTTTAACAAAGAAAGCGCAAAAACCATTACGTTTGCGGATTTGCAGGACGTGATAAACAGAAAAAGTGGTTCGGATTTGGATTGCTCCGCTGCACCACATCGTCGCAAGCTCCGTATCGCTTGCGACGATTTTTTGTAAAAAAGTTAAGACCAGCGGCTGAGCCGGTGGTCTTGACATGTATGTATCAGTCTCTAAGATCGCTTATGGCGGATAAACGCTTTTCCTCCATCTTGATCTCCCAATGGATCAGAATGCTCATAGCCGCATGGAGGATAATGATGGCGCCTAGTACAAGAAGCTCGCTCCACTCACGCACGATCACCGTGCGCAAAACCTCGCCGCCGAGCTTGAAGCACAGCGCAAGCGCGATCCCCTGCGCCATGGACAGCCGCGCATGCGGCTGCTTTTTGCAAAGACGTACAACGCTCTTTGCGCCGGAAACAAGAAGGATGACTGCTCCGGTCCCCTCCAATAGAATGATCCCGAACTGTACGAGGTATTTCAGCACGATTTCCGCCCAATGAAGTAATTCCACTCTCTTTTCACCTTTCTGCTTTACAAAATACTTCTCTCCGGCAGATTGTGCGGACGCACCGCCGGAGAGAATACATATAAAGCATACAGGGAAATAAAGAATTCGTCAAGAAGTTGTTAAGACTTTTTTCTTCTTTTTTCGGAGAATCACGAAAACAATTGCCGCAGCGACTACAGCGCCGCCGGCAATGCCGCCGATAAGCCAGCCGGAATGGGACGTTTTCTGCGAAAGATAGACGATCGACGCACCGTTATCCAGCCGAAAAACGATGTAGCTTCCGTCGCGGCTGCTGGAAAGCGGTGTGAGCACACCGTCTGCGAGTGTATACAGGCTTCCCGCAGATGCTGTGAGCATACGTACCGTAACCGGCTCAGAATAGTCCGAAACGCGCACGGTATATGCTGCGATAACCGTTTCCGGGTCGATTCCGAGCGCCTCGGCATCCGGTGTAAATGGCGCGGCGAGAAGCGTCTGGCCGTCACGGAAAACGCCTTCGGCAAGGAACAGCGGCTCATCTTCTCCTGTCGAGATCGTTGTGACCGGGCGGATGTACTCGCCTTCGACTGTCCGGCTGTAGTATATAGCCTCGTCCGGGTCAAAATCGTTCCATTGCCAGTACATCCCGTCCTCATCCGGAACGGAAGGAACCGAATCGATCTTTTCACCAAACGGTACTTCGACGGTCTCCAGTGTTTCGCCATCCTTTACAAACGTCACGCCAATGCTGCGGAAGTAATCCGGCGTGTCCGGAAGAGCGGCGAAGCCTTCATAGTCCATATAGTCCGCTTGTCCGGAGAAACTGAATCCGTCTACACCACCGACCGCAGAATCGGAATAAAGGTTGTCCGTGACATTTCCGTCGGCATATCCTGCCACGGAGCCGCAGAGCTCTGTTATATCCTCAAAGTGCGGCATGGCAAGGCACAAATCAATGTTCCTGCCAAGCCCGGCGATACCGCCGAGATACCGTTTGCCCGAGAGATTGACGCGCGCACGGCTGCTGCGGACAGATGCGGAGCTGTGTCCGACGATACCGCCGGCATATTCCTCTGCTACGCTCACCTCGCCGACCGCGTCGCACGAGATTACAAGACCGTATTCCATGCGTCCGGCAATTCCTCCGGCGCAGGATTTGGAGGTGCTGACTGAAGAGCGGTTTTCGCAGCCGGAAATACGGGCAAAAATTTCGTACTTTCCGCTTCCGATCACCGCAGAGGAAAGATTGAGCTGATCTTCCCGATCAAAAGAGATGTCCAGCGAAACATTTCCCGCGATGCCGCCGGCGTTCGTATCCGCGCTGACCGACGCCGTATTCACACATTGCGTGATCAGACAAAGCGCCTTATCGTCATCATCGACATCGGATACATCCTCCAGCTGCACAGAGGCGCTGCTCACGCTGTACATCATGTTCATAAGCGCCGTCGAAACGTTCATAAGCTGAGAGATCACATTCTGCATGTCGCCGATCACTGTATCGTTCGCAACCGCATCCGTCATCTGTCCGAGCAGTGTCACGATCTGCTGCAAATTGTCTGAAAGATCGTCCATCGATCCGCTGTCGGGATCCATCCATCCACCAGACGGATCCCCGCTGCCATCTCCGGCGCCTGTATCACTACCGGCGTCGCTGCCGCCGTCATCGGGCGCCGGCCACGGAACATTCGGATACATGCCGCCAATAATGTCACTGCAGTTTCCAAGCAGTTGAAGGATCTCCTGCAGCAGCGCCCGTGCGCTGGCCTGCGAATCGCCAAGATCGCCGAGTGTTGTGCGCATCAGGCTTTCGAGGCGGTAGAGCTGCGACTGCACCTCGCCGATGCCTGTGCCGGTAACATTCCAGACCGTATGCGGTTCGACCTGACCGACAATGCCGCCGACATCCTTGCGTGCGGTGATCTCTCCGGCGTTCGTGCAGCCGATGATACGGCCGCTCTGCCGTCCGGCAACGCCGCCGACGTTGTAGCCCGTGTGGGGATATCCTACGTCGCCGTAGTTGTCGCAGTATTTGATGGCAGAGGTGTTCAGCCCGGCGATGCCGCCGAGGTCCGTGATATCAACAAGCGTTTCCTCCTGCAGCGTGAGCGAAGAAATGTCAAAGGACTTTTTCTGGTCCGGCTGCTCAACGGCAATACAATCCGTATTGACGCTCATGCGGTTTTCGCATTCGTCCAAAACGCCGCGGTTCTCTCCCGCGATGCCGCCGGCGCGGTGATATGCTGCAACGGAACCGGAGGTTTTGCATTCACTCACAAGCGCGCCCTCGGCGTTCAGCCCGACGATGCCTCCCGCGGCCGTCTGCGCGCGGATGTCTCCGTCAAAGCGGCAGTTTTCAATCGTTCCGTAGTTCACACCGGCAATGCCGCCGATGTTCTCGCCGTTCCCGGAGGCGTGCAACGTGCCGGAAACCGTAAGATTTTTCACCGTGCCGGTTTTCAGTACCATGCGGAAAAGCCCCTGCGTTGAGGCGTCGCCGTCAAGGGATATGCCGAGAATGCTGTGGCCGCAGCCGTCAA
Organism: Clostridiales bacterium UBA4706; assembly: GCA_002404605.1. Lineage (GTDB taxonomy): Bacteria > Bacillota > Clostridia > Oscillospirales > Oscillospiraceae > Apopatocola. The sequence goes on from DHKA01000052.1 coordinate 3,948, forward strand.
ACGTTCCGGCAAGCAGCGGGATGGGGGAAAACTCGCAGCCGGTAAGACTGATATCGCAAGTGAGCACGATCGTTTTCCCTTCCGACCATGCGTCCGACGTACACAGCGCGGAAAGCTCCGCCAGGTCTTCGGCGGAAGATATCCGGATCGTATCCGATGTGTCCGCATCCGCGGCAAGCGCCGCTCCGGAAAGTGAGAACAGAAGCAGCACGCACAGCAGCGCGGCGATCCATCGTTTCATTCGGCGGCACCTCCCGTCTTCTTGTGAAATGTTGTCACTTCAATGAGCTTGTCGAGCAGCACAATGAGCTGCGGCAATACCGTCAAAACGAGAATGACCGAAATCAACGCGCCGCGGCCGACGGCAAGGCCGATATGCCCGATATAAACGTCCGTCACGCGGTAAGCGATCAGAATGCCCGCAACGGTCATAATGGTACCGGACGTCATAACCGTCGGGAAACTCTCGTTGACTGCCAGCGACATAGCCTCCCGCGGCGGATGGAGCTTCTTCAGATCCAGATACCGGCTCATAATAACAATGGCGTAATCGATCGTCGCGCCCATCTGGATAGCAGAAACGATCATATTCGTGACGAACGACGCGCGGGTGTGAGTAAGGTATGGGAATGTGAAGTTGATCCAGATGCTGCCTTGAATGACAAACACAAGGATCGCCGCACCTGCTACGGACTTGAATGTGAAGATAAGAATGATGAATACGAAGGCGATGGTGAGCAGATTGATGAGCAGCGAATCGCCGTTGAACGTGTCCGCGAGTTCCTTGGCGCTTGTCACGTCGCCGATGACAAGACACGCTCCCTCGCCATAGTATCCGTCGGCCAATGAGCGGAGCGCATTTACGAGCGCGACGCTCTCGTCGCCCTCGATGGGCACATCCGCCGTAATGACCATCCGGTCCCAGTTTTCACCGCGAAGCTGCGCCTCACCGCGTTCCAGCTCCCCGCGGAGACTGTCCAGCGTTTCCTGGGAATCGGCGTCCAGCGTCACGATGCCCTGATCGATCTTTTCAAAGAGGAACAAAAACACATCGATGAGCGGCACGGAATACGTCTCGGCATTGCCGAAGATCGGCTGATACTGCCCGTTTTCCACGCCGTAAGCGGCATAAAGTATTTCCGCCTCTTCAAAATCGATGTTCAGCAGCATGGAGAGCATCCGCGGCGTGTAGGAATCCGTCAACACTTTCCCGTCCTCGACCTCAATATTGGCAAGGCCGGTGACGGTCTTCACGTTGTCCAGTTCGGCAGCCTCGCGCAGGAACTGCTTTTCCGCTTCGTAGTTTCCGGTTGGCACGAGAACGGCGATCGTCGTGTCGTTCGCAAACGTGCTGGTGATCTTCCGTGCTGCCGCGCGGCTCTCGGAGTATTTGAGCTCGTCAATGCCCGCATCGTTGAACGCATATTCCGTCCGATTTGAGCACCAGATGGCAAGCGGAACAATAATGACAAACAGCGCAACAAAGCCAACGCGCGTTTTCATAAGGAACCGTCCCCAGCCGGTGATGTCGGGTACGTGGGATTTGTGCGCCGTCTTGCGCAGCGGGCGGAAGAACGTCGCAATCAGCCCCGGCATTAGAAGAAACACCGTAATAAGACTGCACAAAATGCCTTTGGACAGCACAAGACCGAGGTCGTAGCCCAGCCGGAACTGCATGAGCATCAGCGCGACAAGGCCCGAGATCGTCGTAAGACTCGAGGAAGAAATTTCAACGATGGATTTGGAAAGCGCTTCGATCAGCGCCTCGCGCTCCGTTGGGAAGCGGTCGATCTCGTCCTGATAGCGATGGGAAAATATGATGGCGTAGTCGATGGCGAGAGCCAGCTGCAAAATAACGGCAATGGAATTGGTGATGGAGGATATCTCGCCCAGCCAGAAGTTTGTGCCCATATTGAGCAGCGCAGCGACAGAAAAGACAATGAGAAAAATGACGACTTCGAAATAGCTGCGCGACGTAAAAAGCAGCACCGCCATGATGACGACTGCCGCGAGCGCCACAACGCCGACCATCTGCTGCGCGATTTCTCCGAGAAGATCCGCGCCGATCTCCGAGGAGGTGTATGTATCAAAGCCCGCCGTGAGCGCACGGATCTCGTTCATTGCCGCGATAACGTTTTCATCGTCGCTCGCGCCGCCAAAGGAGATCGTGAGAAGCGCTGCGGAATCCACAAAATGCGCCGGGGAATTATCAAACGTCACCCCAGTCACATGGTCAAGCGCCTCGATCTTTTCCGCAGCGGCGCTCGCACGCTCGTAGGTCGTATTCGCCAGCATAACGTTGGCGCTCGCATACGTCGTGAATTCGTTCTCCATAATTGTCAATCCGCGGCGCGTATCGGTATCGGGCGGGAGGAACGAGGTTATGTCGTTATTCACCTGCACGCGGCTGATGGAAAGGGCGCAGTAAACGCACGCGGCCAGAAACGCGGCCATGATGATCACACGCTTATCCACGATCTGCTGCGATATTTTTTTCAGAATATTATTCTCCAAGAGAGGTCCCCCAGGCTCGGTTATTGTCCTTTTCAGATTATCCGACTTTGCGAAAAAAAGCAATATTTTCTGACAATACTATACAAAACAATTATAAGGAAATTATGAGAAGAGTCTTAAAGTTTTGAAAAACATGGCGGAGCAAAACCCTGCCAGAAGCAAAAACGGCAAGCCTCCGCATGAATGCTCATGCGGAGGTTTTGCATCGTTATCAGTACATCTTCCGGCAAATGTACAGGAGGTGGTTCGAGCCACCCAAAAGCTCCCGCTTTTCGGAAAAGGCAAGATGCCACACCACAATAGAGTCGAAATCTTTCTCCGAAACGGAGAAATCCGGACGTTTCTCAAGCGCTTCCAGCGGACCGTCCACGGCCGCCGTGGTAATATGCTCCACCGGCTTTTCATCAAATAGCCGTTCAAACTCGCATACATCGTATCCGGTGAAAAGCTGCTCCTGAAAATGTTTTACTTTATACTCTTTCGTAAAGTTTTCTTTCTGATAGTATGTCCAGCTTCCGTAGAGGGCATTGGAGTACATAATGGCGTATACAGAAAGAAACGCGAAAAACAGCATGCCGCCCGGCTTCGTAACACGTATCGCTTCATCGATTGCCCGGTTCACCTCCTCCGGGGAGAACAAATGATACATCGGGCCGAAGACAAGCGTCGTGTCAAAGGAGTTATCCGCAAATTGACCAAGGTCGGTGGCGTCGCCCTGATACGCTCGAATTGAATCGAACCCACGGCTGTTTTCCTTCAAGATGGCAAGGTTGCTTTCCACAAGTTCCACCGCGGCTACATCAAAACCTTCTTTAGCCAACGCAATAGAATACCGACCTGTTCCCGCGCCTACTTCCAGCACCTTGGCTCCGGAGTTTACATATCGGTGGATGTAGGCCATCGTGGTCGCGTACTCAAGCTGACCGTGCCTGCTGTTCTCTAGCCGGCCGTTCTCGTCGCTCCGGTCGTAGAACCCGGTTATCATTTCTTTTCTTGTGCTCATACTCATCCTCCCTTTTTCTCTGTCGGGAAGCGCCGCCTTACCGGATCATCTCTTCAAACTCATCCTCGGTGATGACGGGGATGCCGAGCGCGCGCGCCTTGTCGAGCTTGCTCCCGGCGGCTTCTCCCGCGAGGACATACGCCGTCTTTTTGGAAACCGAGGACGACGCCTTGCCGCCGAAGGACTCAATGATGGCGCTCGCCTCATCGCGCGTATATTTGGTGAGCGTGCCGGTGAGAACAAACGTTTTGCCAAGAAAACGGTTATCGCGGCGCTCCTCGCGGCTGAGCATGTTGACGCCCGCCTCGCGGAGCAGACGGAGCTGGTGCTGCGTCTGCGGGTTCTGCGCCCATGCAATAACGCTCTCGGCGGTGATGGGGCCGATATCGTCTACGGCAGTCAGCTCCAGCGGCGTCGCATTTTCGATGGCCTCCATGGAGCCGAACGTGCGTGCAAGCACCTTGGCTGCCTTCTGCCCGACCTGCCGGATGCCGAACGCGCACAGAAGACGTGAAAGGTCCTGCTGCTTGCTCTTTTCGATCTCCTCCATGAGGTTTTCCGCGGATTTCTTTCCCATGCGGTCGAGCGTCGCAACGGTCTGCGCGTCGAGCCGATAGAGATCCGCCGGGGTCTTTACCATGCCGTTATTTACCAGCGTCTCTGCAAGCGAAAAGCCGAGGCCTTCAATGTCCATCGCCTCGCGGGAGGCAAAGTGGACAAGATTTCGCAGCCGCTGCGCCGGGCATTCCACGCCCGTGCAGCGCACCGCCGCGCCATCCGGGTCGCGCTCTACCGGCGAACCGCACTCCGGGCAGGTATCCGGCAGACGGAACGGTACCGTTCCCTCCGGCCGCTTTGTGAGATCCACACGGAGGACTTCCGGGATGATCTCTCCTGCCTTGCGCACGATGACTGTATCGCCGATGCGCACATCGAGCTTATCAATGAAATCCTGATTATGGAGCGTCGCCGCCGTGACGGTCGTACCAGCAAGACGTACCGGCTCAACGATCGCCTTCGGCGTCAGCACACCGGTCCGACCGACCTGCACAACGATATCCCGCACCACAGACGATTTTTCCTCCGGCGGATATTTATATGCCACTGCCCAGCGCGGCGCCTTGGCGGTGCTGCCGAGGATCTTGCGCTGCGCAAGATCATTGATCTTGATGACAGCGCCGTCGATATCAAAGGGATAGCTCTCACGCGTATCGCCGATACGCCGGACTTCCTCGCAGCATTCCTCCACGGTCCGGAATACCTTGTGCGGCACGGTATAAAACCCGAGCCGTTCCAGCATATCCAGCGACTCCGCATGCGTTTTCGGCTGCTCACCGGAGGTAAGCTGGACATTGAAAACAATGATATCGAGCTGGCGATCCTTCGTCACCTTCGGGTCAAGCTGACGCATCGACCCGGCGGCGGCGTTGCGCGGATTGGCGAGGAGCGTTTCCCCCTCGATCTCGCGGCGGCGGTTATGCTCCAAAAACACCTCGCGCGCCATATACACCTCGCCGCGGACGATCAGCCGCTTGGGCGCATTTTCCAGCTTGAGCGGAATGTTGCGCAGGACGCGGAGATTCTCCGTCACGTCCTCGCCGGTGACGCCGTCGCCGCGCGTTGCGCCCTGATAGAACACGCCGTTCCGGTATTCCAGCGCCATGGAAAGCCCGTCGATCTTCGGCTCGACCGTATATACCGGTTCGCCGCCGAGCGTTTCGTTCGTCTTGCGGATGAATTCCGTCAGCTCTTCATAGGAGAAAACGTCGCTGAGCGATTCGAGCGGCACCTCATGATGCACCGGCGAGAATTTCTCCGAACGGTGACCGCCAACGTGCTGCGTCGGCGAGTCCGGCGTAACCGTCTCCGGGTGCTCCGCTTCCAGATCCTCCAGACGGCGCATCATCGCGTCATACTCAAAGTCCGAAATCGTGGGGGCATCCTTGTCGTAATAGGCTATGCTGTGGCGGCGCAGCTCTTCTCGGAGCTCGGCGATCTCCTGTAAATAGTCCATCATGTCTCTCCCGTATAGAAATAGGTTTGCGGAACACGTCCGACGATGATCGTTTCGGCAACCAGCACCTCCGTGATGATCTGCGTGGAGCGGATCTCCCACGGCAGCAGGACATCCGCATCAACGCACACCTCCAGAAGCAGCTGGTGCTTTGTCTGGTTGATACCGGCATCTGTCAGTACATTGCGAAAATCGACCCGCGAGGACGTCAGCATCGTGATCTTGACCGGCACCGCAGGACCCCGGCCAAGGAAAAAACTGATTCCCAGCAGATTCCCAAAGGGTATCGAAAGATCGAGATCCCCCCGGTCGGACGCCTCCACGATCGCGTTGAGTAGCTCGGCGGAAAGGATATTCACCCGCGCCGTATCGGTTACAATGGCGCTGATCTGTCCGTCGCCGTCTTTTTCAAAGGATACGAATTTTCTGCCGTCCGGCCCGAGCAGACGCATTTCATTCTCCACGATGTTGCTCACGGTCTGTGTAATGAGATCCGACGCATTGGATACTGCCATCGCGCCGGTAAGCGTTCGGAAATACCGCACGGCGGGGATCAGAAAAGTGATCAGCGCGCCGGCGAGGGCAAGAAACAGCAGCGCCGTCGTTTGCTGCGGCGTGATCTTTCGCGGAAATGGCATACGGGTCACCCCCTATGCCAAGAGTATATGCCTTAGGCGAGCATTTCAGACAGGGCACTCAATACGCCGAGCTTCCCGGATTCGTATGTGAGTCCGCCCTGTAAAAAGCCGAGATACGGCTCACGCACCGGGCCATCGCACGAAAGCTCAAGCGACGCACCTTGAATGAACGTTCCCGCCGCCATGACGACGGGGCTCTCATACCCCGGCATCGGCGCGGGGACGGGCAGTGCAAAGCTGTCCACAGGCGAGCCCTTCTGAATGCCCTGACAGAACTTCACAAGGTTATCCGCCGTTTTCAGGCGGATGGTCTGAATGATGTCCGAGCGCTTTTCATCGGATGCCGGGAAACTCTCAAAGCCCAGCTCCTCAAGCATTCCGGCGGCGAAGGCCATCGTTTTGAGCGCCTGCGACACGGTGTGCGGCGCAAAGAAAAAGCCCTGAAAGAGCGTCCGATTCACGCCGAGCGAAGCGCCGCACTCGCTGCCGATACCCGGAAGCGTCAGACGTTCCGCCGCCTGCTCTACGAGATCGGCACGACCGGCAACATACCCGCCCATCGGGGCAAGGCCGCCGCCGGGGTTTTTGATGAGCGATCCGGCGATGAGATCCGCACCGAGTGCCGTCGGCTCACATTCCTCGGTAAACTCCCCGTAACAGTTGTCCACAATGACCGCCGTATCCGGGCAGCCCGCTTTAACTGCGCGGACGATCTCCCCGATCTCCGCAGCCGAAAGCGCGCGCCGAGGCGCGTATCCGCGGCTGCGCTGCACAAACGCCGCCGCCGGACGCAGCTCCGATACGCGCTGCGTGATCGCGGCATAGTCCGGCCCGCCGTCGGAAGCAAGCTCCAACTGCTCATACCGTATGCCGAGCGAGGCGAGGGAGCCGCGGCCGGAACCGGTGATGGCGGTATGAAGCGTATCGTACGGCGCTCCCGTAACGGCAAGGAGCGTGTCACCCGGCTGGAGCGCCCCGTAGAGCGCGCAGGCGATGGCGTGTGTGCCGTTCACGAACGTGGTGCGCACGAGCGCTGCTTCCGCGCCGAACACATCGGCATAGATCTTCTCGAGCGTCTCGCGGCCCAGATCGTCATAGCCGTAGCCGGTCGTTCCGGCGAAGCACGGCTCGGACACACGGTGCGTGCGGAAGGCATCCAGTACGCGCTTCGTATTCTTTTCCGCTGTTCGCTCAAAACCGCGAAAAATGGGCTGAAGGCGCTCTTCCACCTGCCCGGCCATCGTATAAAGCTCTTCGTAATTCATGGCAGTATATCCTTTATTTCAGATCGTTAACGATAGAGCGGAAAGTTTCGCCTCGCTCCACGAAATTTTTGAAATGGTCAAACGACGCGCACGCCGGGGAGAGCAGTACAAGATCCCCTTCTTCCGCGCTCGCAGCGGCGGCGAGCACCGCCTCCCGGAAATCGTCGATCTTCCGAATTGGGAGGGCTTCCGGGGCGTACAGCGGCGATTTTGTCACGGCATCATATATCTTTTCCGCCGTGAAGCCGGTAAGAAACAGGGACTTAACGTTGCGGCAGATCTCATCACCGAGCGCATCAAATGGGATGTGCTTGTCATACCCGCCCGCGATAAGGATGGGCTTCTGCCGCAGCGCGTGAAGCCCCGCGATCGTGCGGGTCGGGCTGGATGCGATGGAGTCGTTACAGTAGGTAACGCCATGCAGCGTCCGGATCATTTCGAGCCGGTGCGCTACACCGCGGAAGCTCTCCGCCACGGCGCAGCAGGTATCATCGGAGACGATTCCGTCGGTAGCGGCAAAGGCCGCCATATAGTTTTCAACGTTATGTAAGCCCGGAAGCAGAATGCTTTCTGCGTCCATGAGTTTCATCTCTTCCCCGCCGTGAGCGCGGTAGATAACATCGTCACACAGGAACACGCCGTTTTCCGGCGCCGTTTCGCGGCTGAAAAACCGGACTTCACCGGGACAATCCTCCGCAAAGACACGCGTAATGGCGTTGTCGGCATTGAGTACCGTGACACCGGCGCTGCCCTGTGAAAGGAAAATCTGTTTTTTGGCGATCTGGTAATCCTCGTAGCTCGGATGAACGTCCAGATGGTTCGGCGAAACGTTGGTAACGACCGCGATATCCGGCTGGCAGTTCATACTGTGAAGCTGGAAGGAGCTGAGCTCCAGCACTGCCCAATCGTCCGGAGTCATCTCCGGCGCTTTGTCGAGCAGCGGAGTGCTGATGTTGCCGCCAAGGAACACGCGGTATCCCTGCGCCTTCAAGAGCTCGGAAATGATGGTGGTGGTCGTCGTTTTCCCGTCCGAGCCGGTCACGGCGATGA
>DHKA01000013.1 GCA_002404605.1 Clostridiales bacterium UBA4706
ATCATACTGTCTAACAAATGGGGCGCAGTTCACATCCAACAGGCGGGGCTTTTTTCATTGTCAGCCGCAGATCAGCCAGTCAACAAGGCCGATGCTCTCATCGAGAAACGTCAGGCTCGGCACGGTAAAATGATCCGCTCCGGTGAACACCGTGATCTCCGCATCGTCTCCCGCCGCCTTCAGCGCAGCAACGGTCTCTTCGGAGGAATCGGGCGGGACAATGGTGTCCGCCGCGCCGACAAAGGCGCGCACCGGGACATTCTTCAGCTTTTCCGCGGTATCTGCCGCATTGCGGACGCTGCCCGAAAGCGGAGCAATGCGGGCGAAAAGCTCCGGACTGGCGCAGGCGAGCGCCCATGTCCCCGTGCCGCCCATGCTGTGTCCGGTCAGGGAAATATTATTCCGGTCAAGCGCATAGGTTGAGACCGTCGTTTCGATCAGCTCGGAAATCGCTGCAGCGGCATTGAGCCAGCTCTTCTCCGTATCCGGCAGTTGCGGAATGAGCACATACGCACGCACGTCGCCGAGCTTTCCGTCCCGCAGATACTGCGGAAATCCGTCAACCGCCGTGATCTGCTCCAGATCGTCGCCTTTCCCCGAGCCGCCGTGCAGATACACGATCAGCGGCATATTCTCCGCAGGGTTTGCCGGCGTATACAGCCAATATCGAAACGTCTCAAATCGGGCCGTGCGGATGGAGCAGGCGGTAAAGGCGGCGGGGATCACGCTCTCGGTCGGCTCCGGTGTCCGAGATTCCGGCGTTTCCGGCGCTGCCGGCGCTTCCGCCGTGATCTCCGCGGCAGGCGCCGCCGTCTGCGCCGCGCCGTTCCCGTCGGATAAAGCGTCCTTCCTTTCGCCATGACAGCCACTGAGGGAAACCGCCGCCAATACAGCGGCAAGCCACAGAGCCGCCCGCGCATAAAGCTTATTTCTCATTTTCTTTCCTCCTGTCGTAATACCTCATTGACGGCCCCTTTTTCACAGCGGTAGTGCAGGAAACCGTTCTCCTGCCGGACAAACACAAACCCGGCCTTTTCGAGCACGCGCCGGCTGCGCGTGTTCTTTTCTATGACCCGCGCGGTCACGGCAAGCCCCAGCTCGTCAAAGGCGTACGTGAGCAGGAGCCGTTCCGCCTTCGTGCCGACGCCCCGGTTTTTCACGGCGTCGTTCTGGAGATGTATGGAGAGCTCGCCCTCCCGCTTCTCCCAGTCGATATGCTGATGCCTATCTCGCCAACCGGACAGCCGTTGAGCACAATGAGAAAATGCCGGCGGTCGGGTGCGCTGTAGCGCTCGAACCGCTTTCGCGTTGTCTCCGGCGAATACTGGTACTCCGAAAAAAGGCTCATATCCGCAAACGTGACCGGATCTCTTTGAAAATTCCGGTCAAGTTCGTTCATTCCTTCGAGCGTGATCTTTTCAAATATGATGTCCATGTTCTCTTTCCTCCGGCGCAAATGTCAGTCCCCACGCGAGCCACAAAAGCGGCGCGCTCACGACAAGGCCGAGCGCGAAAAACGCCTGGATCCAGTACGCCGCGGCGCCCCAGAGCCACGCGGCGCTCTTCCCGTCCTCCCGCGGGTGGAAAAACGTGACGCCCACCATGCCGAGATAAAGCGCGAGCCCCGGCCAGCCGATATCCATCGCGCAGCCGAGATACTCGTTGTGCGCGTTCGTGACATACGTCCCGAGCGTCCGCCCCGTTTCCGGCACGAAGCGCGTGAACTCGATGTGCAGCCGCGCTGCCGCCGTGCCCGGTCCGCCGCCGAACACCGGCCGCTGCGCGGTGAGCGCGCATACCTCGCGCCAGATCTCCACGCGGTGCGAGCCGAACGAGGCGTCTGTCTCGCCGTGGAGCAGACGCGAGGCCTCATACAGTGTCCCGCTCCGCCCCGGATAGAAATACACCGCGAGCAGCGCCGCGAGAAGCACGGCTCCCTCCGCGGCAAGAACGGTCCGCCGCTTCCGTCCGCGCGTGAGCTTTGGCAGCATCAGCGCGCACGAGCCGAGCAGCGCGGCCCACGCGGACGAGCACTCGCTCCGGTACAGGACATAGAGCGCCATTGCCGCGGGGAGCAGCAAAAGAAGATCGTACCCACGGTTTTTGATCGCCGTATATGCGAGCACCGGCACCGCAAGCGAGAGCACAGAGCCGAGGATCAGGGTATTTCCTACCGTGCCGAGATACATACCGGAATAGAGCGTTCCCGCGTCGGCAAAGCGCCAGCCGTTCGGGTACAGCCCGAGCGGATTTCCGCCCGCGAGCTGCCAAAGCGCCACGGCGCAGCAGAGAAACACGCTTGCGCCAAACACACGAGCATACAGGAGTTTTCTTCGTCCCCAGCGGGCAATGCCGAGCGCCGTGAGCGCATAAAGAAGCTGCGTGAAAAGCCCGTCGTACCGCCCCGCGCCGAGGAACGTTTTCTCCCGCCACGGGCTGAACGCCGCGGAAACGAGATTCCAGACAAGAAACGCGCACGTAAGATAGAAAAACGCGCCCGGCCTTTTCGCAAAAAGGCGCGCGCCGGTGCAGAGGCACGCCGCGATACCGAGCGCCCAGAGCGCCGTCGCGCCGGTATACAGCCAGAACTTTGCCGCCGTAAGGTTCGCGTAACCGTGAAAGCCGGTGAAAAGCGGAAAGAGTGCGAGAAGGCAGAGTATGTACTTGTCCGTGAGCCATTCGCAGCGCTTTTCGGCTTTCGTCATGCTTTGTTCCTCCGCACTCCCTCCGTCAG
>DHKA01000065.1:0-11891 GCA_002404605.1 Clostridiales bacterium UBA4706
GGCACGCCCTTTTCCTTCGCGTCGAGAACGCCGCCGGTGATCATGAGCTTCACAAGGTCGACGCCCTGCGACTCGGCCTGCGCAAGGATGCTCAGCGCCTCCTCCGGCGAATGCGCCGCGACCGCGACCGAGCCCGCCATATGCCCGCCGGGGACGGAAACGGCCATGTCTGCGGCGAGAATGCGCGGGCCGTCGCACTTACCCTCGGCGATGCGGGAGCGCAGGCGCGTATCAATGTCCGCGATGCCGCCGACGGTACGGATCGTCGTAACGCCGCTCATAAGCTGCGTTTTGGCGTAGCCCTCGCACATGGCGAGCGCGATGCGCCGCGTGAGCGCCATGGACGTCATAAACTTTACGAGCTTACGGGGATTGCCCTGCTTTTTCGGGCTGCCGCTCGCGGGCAGATGGACGTGCAGGTTGATGAGGCCCGGCATGAGATATCCGCCTTTCAGATCGACGATCTCATAGCCGGCGAGGTCCGTCCCCTCGGGGACGATGTCGAGGATCTTCTCGCCGTCCGTGCGCAGCACCATGCCGCGCTGCGGCTGCATGTCCGCGCTGCCGTCGAGCAGCACGCCGTTCGTGTAAGCGTATTTCATCGGTTTTTCCTCTTTTTCTGTCTATCTATAATGGCAAGAAGAGACTTATCCTTCCGGCGCGGCTTCCGCCGTCTCCTGCGGCATGACCGGGATCTGCTGCGGCTCCGGCGTCGGCTCGGGCGTCGGTTCCGCGGTGGGCTCCGGCGTCGGCGCCTCCGTGGGCGCGGGCGTCGCAGTCGGCACGGGTGTCGGCTCCGGCGTCGTTTCGAGATCGCCGAAAATGCCGGTGTCGTACCCACGGTTCGTCGGGTCGTTGAACTGGATCACGGGCAGCGGCTCGTTGATCTGCGACATGATCCGCCGCCAGATCTGCGCGGCGGGGTTGCCGGAATAGTACATGGGGGCGGGGTTATCGTAGCCGGTCCAGACGGCGGTCACATAGTACGGCGAGAAGCCGCAGAACCAGCGGTCGTAGTCGTCGGAGGTCGTGCCGGTCTTGCCGGCGACGGGCATTTTGCCGTAGCCGAGATAGACCTCGTAGCCCGTGCCGTACCACGCGGCGGCCTCGAGCATTTCGGTCATGCAGCGGGCGGTGTCCACACTGAACACATGGCTCGTCCGCATGCCGTTTTCGAGAACGGTGTTGCCGTTCGAATCGGTGATGAGCGAATACGATCTCGCGTAGGTCATCTCACCGTCGTTCGGGAAGGTGGTGTACGCCTGCGCCATTTCGCGCACCGTTACGCCGTAGGTGAACTGGCCGAGAGCGAGAGGGGCATAGTCGCGGTCCGCCTCGACGAGCTGGAAGCCCATGCGCTCGGTGAGGTATTCAAAGGAAACGCTCGGCGTGAGCTTATCGATGATCTGCGCGGCGACGGTATTCTTCGAGCGCACCAGCGCGTCCCAGATGGTGATGATGCCGTCGTAGGAGCTGCCGGAGTTGCGCGGGTACCAGTAGGTGCCGCGCAGCTGGATATCGGGACTGTCGTCCACGAGCGTAGACTCGGTGATAAGGCCGAGATCCATCGCCGGGCCGTAGACCGCGAGCGGCTTTGCCGAAGAGCCGGAGGGCCGGTGCGCGTCGATGGCGTAGTTAAAGCCGAAGTTGCGGTCCTTCTCGCCGATCGCGCCGCCGATGGCCTTGATCTCGCCCGTGAACGGGTCGATGACCATGCACGCGGACTGCAGCGGCTGGCTGCTGTAGTAATAGGGCTGCGGCATGCTGTCCGGGTCGGTGTAGATATCGTCCACGACCTGCTGCACAAAGGGATCGACGCAGGCGTAGATCTGATAGCCGCCGTGGTACAGGAGCTGGCGCGCCGCAGCCTCGGAAAGGCCGAGACGCGACTGCAAATCGCTCAGCACATCGTTGATGACCATTTCCACATAATAGGAATAGATCTCCTGCTGATAGACCTCGTTTTCGCCGCGGATGAAGTGCAGCTCGTCGTTATCGACCTCCGCAACGGCGGCGGTATATTCCTCATGGGAGATGTAATCCTGGTCGTACATCTCGTAGAGGATGGTCTTGGTGCGCTTTTTGTTGTTCTCCACGCTGGCGAAGGGGCTGTAGCGCGAGGGGTTGTTCGTGATGCCGATGATGCTCGCGCACTGGGCAAGCGTGAGATCCCGCACGTCCTTGCCGAAGTAGGTGTTCGCGGCCATCTGCACGCCGCTCGCGCCCTCGCCGAAGTAGACGACGTTGAGATACCACTCCATGATCTCTTCCTTGGTGTATTCCTTTTCGAGATCGAGAGCGCGGAAGATCTCCACGAGCTTTCGCTGCACGGTGACGTCGTCTTCCGTAGTGACGTTTTTAATGAGCTGCTGCGTGATCGTCGAGCCGCCGAAGTCGTTTTTCATGCCGAGGAACATGTTGACGAACGCGCCCGCCGTGCGGTACCAGTCCACACCCTTGTGGTCGTAAAAGCGCTTGTCCTCGATGGCGACCGCCGCCTTTTCGAGATACGGCGGCAGTTCGTCATAATCGACCCAGATGCGGTTCTCGTCCGTTGCGAGCACCGCAAGCTCTACGGTCTGGCCGTCGTTATCGTAGGCCCAGATCGTACTCGAGAGCGAGATGGCGTAGTCCTCGAGCGTGATGTTCAGGTCGGTCGTGAGGTTGTTCTTCACATAGTAGGCAAAAATGCACGCGAAGAGAAGTCCGCCCAGCAGCAGCACGAGCAGCACCGAGAGCACGATGCGGACAATGAACCGCACCATGTCTCCCACGGTGGATACGGCGGCATCGCCGACGGCGAGCGCGGTGCGCGCGCCCTTCGGAATGCCGCGGGAGCGCTTTTCGCGCGGCGCTTTTTTCTTCGCCTTTTTCGCGTCCGGCTTTTTCTCCGGCTCCGGCGCGGGTTTGCCGGTCTCGGGAGACGGCGCGCCGTTTTCCGGCACGGCCTTGTCGGTCTCCGGCACGGGCGTTCCCTCCCCCGGCGCGGGCAGCGGCACAGTATCGCCGGATACGGGCGGCACCGGCGCGGTATCGCCGTTCGGTATATCGTTGTAGGGGCGTTTCTGATCCATAGTTGCCTCCGGGATGATCGAGCGTATACGTATAATAATAAATCATTATACCATACTTTTGAGAAATATTGTATCCGAAATGGAAATTTTTTAAAGTGGGTATGTACATGAGACGGAAAAAACGGGTAATTCGTTCATTTCCGGGCATACTGCGCAGAGACGACGCAACGGAAACGGAGGGAATTGCATGAAAGCAGGACGCATCGGCGCGGTATCGCTCGCGCTGTGCGCCGCGGCGGGCGCAGCGATGCTCACGCTCTCCGGCGGAAAGAAGGCGGAATACTGCTCGCTGGGGGAATATCACGGGCGCGTGGCGATCTTCGCGCCGGACGAGCGGACGCTGCCGCAGCAGATCACGACGATCGCGGTGCACACGCTGCCGAGCGCCGACCGCGAGGCGCTCTCCGGCGGCATCGCCGTATACAGCCGCGAGGAACTGTACGCCCGGCTCGAGGATTTTGGATCGTGAACCGTTCGAGCGGATATACTTGATTTTTACCGCATTCATGGTATAATCAAAATACCCGAAGGAAAAGCGGGATCCATACAAAAGAGGTGCTGACATGAACGAAGATTTCGGCGGCGATATCATTACCATCTCCGACGAGGACGGCAACGAGTTTGATCTCGAGCTGCTCGATACCATTGAATTTGAAGGACAGACGTACTGCGTGTTCGTCCCGGCGGACATTGAAAACATGGACGTGAACGATCCCGATTACGGTCTCATCTTCCTGAAGAGCCGCGAGGAGAACGGCGAGGAGCTGTTCGACTCCGTGGACGACGATGACGAGCTGGACCGTGTGTATGAATACTACCAGCAGATCACGGAAGCGGAAGAAGAGAAGGAATAAGATTTTCTTTCTGCGGTGTTCGTAGCCACACTACACCGGGTCATTTTAAACCCACATTAGATATAAGGGATGCCTATCTCCGGCCGTGAATTGCAGGCCTCCCGGCTTATGCCGGACGTTGGAAGCGCGGAAGCGATCGGGCGGCGACCCACCTGCCGAGTCGTGCAGGTTCTAATCTGACCCCTACGGCATTGCGGATGGGGGCGCACCTTCGGGTGCGCCCTTTTTTATTTTCAAACAAACCCCACTCCGTTGAGGGGTTTGTTTGAGAGAGCTGCGGCTCGCTGCAGCGCACGCATTGCGCGCCTGCGGGCGCAAACTCTGCGAGGCCTTTGGGCGCGCTTTCTTTGTTCTCCGGCAATTTGCCGCAGGGAAGCGCGCCGCGGCGGCGCGTTTTCTCCCTTTTTGCCGTTGCGCGGAGGGGCTGCATCGTCGTATCTTAATAGCATACCAAACAGGTAGGAAGGTAACACGCGATGACATCCTTGCAGAAATGGGGAAAGGCCGTCCGCACGACGGTCCCGGTCATGGCCGGGTATCTTGTGCTCGGCGCGGGCTTCGGCATACTGCTGCGCACGCGCGGCTACGGTCTAAGCTGGGCGCTCGCCATGAGCGCGTTTATTTACGCCGGGTCGATGCAGTATGTGGCCATCGACCTCCTGACCGGCGGCGCGTCGCTCCTGACGACGGCCGTTACGACGCTGCTTGTGAACGCGCGCCATCTTTTTTACGGCATTTCCATGCTCGAGCGCTACCGCGCCGCGGGAAAGTACGCGCCGTACCTCATTTTCTCGCTGACGGACGAGACCTATTCGCTCGTCGCCGCGCGCGAGGATCTCACCGGCGCGGAGTGCTTCCGTATCTCGCTGCTCGACCAGCTTTACTGGCTGCTCGGCACGGCTCTCGGTTCGCTCGCGGGCGCGTATCTAAACTTCAACACGGCCGGCATCGACTTTTCGCTCACGGCGCTCTTTCTCACGGTGTTCACCGAGCAGTGGCTGGAAACGAAGGATCACGCCCCGGCGCTCATCGGTCTCGGCGTTTCGATCGTCTGCCGTCTCCTGTTCGGCGCGGACGGCTTCCTGCTGCCGACGATGGGCGGCATGCTCTGCTGTCTTCTCGTGCTCGACGCGCGCCGGACGAGGAAAGGAGACGCGAGCGCATGAATACGCACGCCGTTTTGCTCATCGCGGTATCCGCGCTCGTCACGGCGCTCATCCGTTTCGCGCCGTTCCTTGTTTTCCGCGGCAGTCGGGAGACGCCCGCCGTGGTGCTCCGGCTCGGAAAGGTCCTGCCGTGCGCGGTCATGGGCATGCTCGTTGTGTACTGCCTGCGGAATATGGACTTTGCCGGCGCGAACCACGCCCTGCCGGAGATCATTGCCGCAGCGGTCGTCGTGCTGCTGCACGTCTGGCGGCGGAATACGCTTTTGAGCATCGTCGCCGGAACGGTCGTTTATATGCTGCTCGTGCAGCTCGTGTTTGTGTAACGAAACGCGGGAGAAATCACAGAAAACTGTGGTTTCTCCCGCTAAAACATTAAGCCGGATTCCGAGAAAATCTATTTGCTGCAGTCCATTGCTGCTGTTTTTTGCTCAGCCCTCCTTGTTATCTCCGTCAGGATCGCAGGAAGAACAGTAAAAGTCCCACGGGCTGTATGTTTTGTTGGGGCAGGTGTTGTGTTTCCCCATGCAGTAATAGGATTCCTTGCCGCTTGAAGAAGATGATGACGACGACGAGGAGGAGCCGGACGACGATTTTGTGCCGCTCGCCGCAGAGGTCAGACATTTCATGCACCACGTCGCATCCTCGTCGATGTAGCGTCCGCATTTTGCGCATGTGCCGGAATGAACGGTACAGCAGTTGGTATCCCCACTTGAGGCGATCGGTCTTGTACATCCTGCATGCGCGCATTTTGTTGTCGATGTGCCGTATTCATTCGTGAACACCGCTTCTGCAGCATCGGTTTTTTGCTCTGTCGCAGGAATCACTGCCGGTTTTTCCACAGGAGGTTCCGTTGCCGGGGACGCGGTTTCCTCCAACGGCGCTGCTGTCGGTTCCGGTTTATTTTCCGATATTCCGCATGCAGTCAGGCTAAAAAGGAGGCACATTGCCAAAACAAAAATCAGAATTTTTTTCATTTTCTCTTCCTCATTTCCATGGAATTGGTTCTACCGAATGTGACTGGCTGTTCCAGTAATGGCTATCGCCCCAGTCGTAGTATTGGCCCCAGTCTTCCGCATCGTAGGAATCATCACCGCAGTTTGCAAGCAGAAGAAGCGAGAGCACGATGGCAATAGCAATAATTGCTTTTTTCATTTTATCACTCCTTTGCGGTGTAAAATTGTATTGTCATTCTATCATAATTAAACTAATAAATCAAGTTAAACTATGAATTTATTATACGGACCGTACCATATTGTTATACTGATACGGGTGATTTCATGGCGATTGATTATGCAATGATCGGAAAGCGGCTGAAAGAGAGCCGCATGGCTGCGAAGCTGACGCAGGAAAAGGTGGCGGAGGCGGCGGATATCACAACGGTGTATCTGTCCAAAATCGAAAACGGAAAGGTCACGCCGACGCTGGATACCCTCGGCGCCGTCTGCGCGGCTGTGGAGGCCGATCTGGGCTATGTTGTGTCCGGCTGTCAGTACAGCCAGAAGACCTATGGCAGCGAAACGGTGCTGCAGCTCTTCCGGTCCTGCACGCCGGAGGTGAAGCCGATCGCCCTGGCGGTGCTGAAGGACCTTGCTGCGCTGAAAAAGGATAAGGAATAAAATAAGGATAAGGAAAGCCGGAAGTCCGCGGACTTCCGGCTTTTTGCATCGTCTATGGAATTGGGAAAACCCCTCAGTCACGGCGCTGCACGCCGCGCCAGCACCCCCGTCAGGGGAGCCAAGTGGGGGGAAACTAACTTGCCTCTCCTCGATAGGGGAGGTGGCTAAACCGAAGATTTTGACGGAGGGGTTATTTCTTCCGCCGGGTCTCTTCGATAAACTTTTTCCAGCCGCCCTTTTCCTTGTTGACGATCTTCAGCAGCGCTTTGATCTGCGCGTCCGAAAAGACGTTTGCCATGCGCGCGGCGTTGCGCCACGGCATATCGAGCACATACATGAGATTGCCGGCGTTTTCCTTGCTGCCTACGAGATCCATCACGCGCCGTGCGGCTTCCAGCGCGTTGTACAATCCTTTTCCCAGCCCACCGGGGAGGTATTTTCCGCGGGAGATGGCGTCGTTGAAGTCCACCGCGCCGCGCTCTTCCCAGCGCGCGGGCGGGATATCGTGCCCAAGGAGGGCGGCGAAGCTATCGTCGGAAACATGCTGCACATCCGCGCGGCGGTAAACGTCAAACTCCGGCGCGGCGTATTCATCGAAGGGTGTTTCACCGCTCACATGCACCGTGTGCACGAGCCGGAGATCGCGGCAGGACGCGCCGACGCAGAGCTCATATTCGCCCTCTTCCACGACCCAGCGGTTTTTCGCGCAGCTCCAGACGGCGAAGCTCCGCTCGCCGAGCGGGAGAAAGACGGTCTTTTCCTCGCCGGGCAGCAGTTCCACGCGCGCGAAGCCCGCGAGCGAGAGCGCGGGGCGCAGCATGCCGCCTGTTTTCGCACGAACGTAGAGCTGCGCGACCTCCGCCCCGGCGCGGCTGCCGGTGTTTTTCACCGTGAAGCTCACGCCGCCGGGCGAAAATCCGCCGGGCGCGTAGGAAAACTCCGTATAGCTCAGGCCGTAGCCGAACGGGTATTTCACGCGCTTGTGCGCGCTTTCATAATACCGGTAGCCGACGAACAGCCCCTCGCGGTATTCGCTCGTCGCCTCGCGCCCCGGATACCACGGCGCGCAGGGCGTGTCCTCGAGTCGGACGGGCATCGTCTCGGCCAGCTTGCCGCAGGGGTTCGCCTCGCCCGTGAGCAGCGCGGCGCACGCCGTGCCGACGGCCTGCCCGCCGAGATAGAGATGCAGCACCGCGCGGGCGAACACGTCCCATGTCATTTCCACCGGGCTGCCGCACTGCAAAACGACACCGACATTCGGATTGACCTCCGCGATCTCGCGCAGAAGATCGAGCTGGTTTTCGCGCAGGCGCATGTGTTTGCGGTCGTACCCTTCCGTCTCGCTGCCCTCGTCCAGACCGAGGAAGAGCAGTACCTTATCGCTTTGCGCGGCAAGCTCCCTTGCCCGGCGCAGCAGCCATGGCGCAGCGGCTCCGCTGCGGAGAAATCCTTTCTCATACCCGGTGACGTTCACGCCGGAAGCGCGCAGCGCATCGAGCGGCGCATCCACCTGCGTGGGGTTGACGCGCGAGCTGCCCGCGCCCTGATAGCGCGGCACGGCGGCAAAATCGCCGATGACGGCGACGCGCTCGCCTCGCCGCAGCGGGAGAAATTCCTTTTCGTTTTTCAGCAGCACGGCAGATTCCGCCGCGGCTCTCGCGGCGAGCGCGTGGTGCGCCGTGCCGTCGAAAACGCCGCCGCACGCGAGCGCTTTCTGTGCGGTAAACACGAAGTCCAGCACATGATCCACCTGCTCGTCGAGAAGGGCCTCGTCGAGCGTCCCGTTTCGCACGGCCTCGACGATGTGCCGGTCGGTCTCGCCGTTTGAGGCGGGCATTTCGAGCGACGATCCGGCGCGCACGGCGGCGACGCGGTCATTATTGCCGCCCCAGTCGGAAACGACGAGTCCGTCAAAGCCCCACTCGCCGCGGAGGATATCGCGCAGCAGGTGCTCGTTTTCGTTGCAGTAAGTACCGTTCAGCCGGTTATACGCCGTCATAAGAGAGCGCACGCCGCCCTCTTTGATCGCGGTCTCAAACGCGGGGAGATAGATCTCGCGCAGCGTCCGCTCGTCCATGACGGAATCGGTCGCCATGCGGCGCAGCTCCTGCGAGTTTGCGGCAAAATGCTTCACGCACGCGCTCACGCCGGTGCTCTGTATGCCGCGGATCATTGCTGCGGCGAGCTTGCCGGAGAGCAACGGGTCCTCAGAGAAATACTCAAAGTTCCGCCCGCAGAGCGGGCTGCGCTTGATGTTCACTCCCGGCCCGAGCACCATGCCGATGCCCTGCGCCACGGCCTCCTCGCCAAGCGCGCGGCCAACGTCGGAGAGCAGCGTCTCGTCCCAGCTGTTTGCAAGCGCGCTCGCCGTCGGAAAGCACGTCGCCGGGACGGAGCGGCCTAGCCCCAGCGCGTCGGAATCGCTCTCCTGCTTGCGCAGGCCGTGCGGCCCGTCCGTCATCATCTCGGACGGAATGCCGAGCCGCTCCACGGCCTTCGTGTGCCAGAAATCCAGCCCGGACGTCAGGCCCGCCTTTTCCTCCAACGTCAGCTTTGCAATGAGATCGGCGTATTTCATATGCGCGCCCTCCTCATACCTTATAATTAACTGCATCATAGCAAAAAAACCGCCCGGCGGCAATATGTACCGACGGGCGATAGAGAATTTGATTCAGTTTTCGATGATGCGCTCCACGCGCGGCGAGAGGGCGCTCGTGAGCGCGCACCCCTCGTTCGCGCCGCAGAAGTTTGCGACGTCCTGCGAGAGGAGGGCGTTTCCCTCGCGGTCAAAGCCGAAGAGCGTGACCTCCTCGCCCACCTGCACGTCCATGCCGGTCACATCCACCATGCACTGATCCATGCAGCACGCGAGCAACGACCGCCGCTTTCCTCGCACGAGGATATCGCCGTGCATCTCCACAAGCGGGAGATAGAGCCCGTCGCCGTAGCCGACGCCGACAATGGCGACATCCGCGTCGTGATCGAGCGTGTACACCCCGCCGTAGCCGAGCTTTTCCCCGGCGCGGCGGCGGTGGACGGCCATGACGCAGCTGCGCCACGAGGCACACTCGCGCACATTCCCGCGCGGCTGCGTCGGGTGATCCATGATGAGCCGCCGCCCGAGACGCACGGCGTCAAAGTGGTATTCGGGGTAATACTCGCTCCCGGCGCTGTCGCAGATGTGGCGCATCGGCACCGCAAAACCCGCGCGCTCGACCTGCTCGGCGCTGCGCAGCAGCAGCTCCGCCTGCGCGCGGCAGAACTCCGGCTTTGCGGTGTCGGCAAAGTGGGAATAGACGCCCGCGAGCTTCACACGCTCCCCGGCGGCGGAGAACTCCTTCAAAAGGGCTTCCAGCTCATCCCCCGGCGTCACGCCGACGCGGTGGAGGCCGGTGTCGATCTTGATCTGCACCTTCACTTCCGTCTGCGCCGTCTCCGCCGCCGCAGCAAGCACAGGCAAAAGTCCAAGCCGCCCGGCGGTGAGCGTGAGATGCGCGTTCACGGCGTCCGGGATGGCGCAGGGCAGCGGGTTTCCGAGAATGAGCGCATCCTTTTCGATGCCGAGCGCTCGCAGCGCCAGCCCCTCGGACACGTGCGCGAGCGCGAATATACGGATGTTCGGCAGTGCCGCGAGCGCCGGAGCGGTGAGCGAAAGCCCCAGCCCATAGGCGTCGCACTTGAGCACCGGGATGATCTCCGCGCCGGGCGAGAGCGTCTTTTCGATGGCGGCAACGTTGGCGCACAGTGCGTCCGTATGCACCGCCAAACAGGAATTATTCAAACTATTCATATAATAATTCATAAAGCCGTCTCCATATTATTCACATATTCACCGCATCCATGCATATAAAAAACGCCGGGCGCGGCGTGAAAGGCGCGGAAACGATGCATATTATATTGTATAAAACCCGTTTATGCAAGAGAAACCTCCGGCTTTTGGCAATATCACTAAAAACTGCGAAAGAAAAACGGAAGAAATCGAATTAAAAATCATTGACATTGTATAAATATGCGATTATACTATGCCCAACCTGAAACAAATTCATTCCCGCTGAATGGAAAGGAAAGAAAAGAAATGAAAAAGATCACAGCAATCGTTCTGGCTCTGCTCATGGTACTGAGCCTTGCTGCCTGCGGCAGCGCTTCGTCCGAAAACAAAACGCTCATCATGGCGACCTCCGCCGACTATCCCCCGTACGAGTTCATCGTTCTGAACGACAAGAACGAGCAGCAGTACGTCGGTATCGATATCTCCGTCTCCGAAGCCATCGCTGCGGACATGGGCAAGGAGCTGCAGGTCGTGAACATGGACTTTGACAGCCTCATGGCCGGTCTCCAGAAGGGCGACGCCGACATGGTCCTCGCCGCCATCGAGGTCACCGAGGAGCGTCTCGAAGCCGCCGATTTCTCCGATCCCTACTACACCGACCTGCCTCCGATGATCCTTGTCAAGGCCGACAAAGCCGGCGAGTACACCAGCATTGAATCCTTCTCCGGTAAGAGCGTCGGCGCGCAGACCGGCACGACCAAGGCTGATCTCGTCACCAGCGACATGCCCGGCGCAAATCTCGTGGGTCTCACGAGCGTGAACGATCTTGTCAACCAGCTCGTGTACGGCAAGGTGGACGCCATTGTTGTTGACGGCGCCGTCGCGCAGCAGTACGCCAAGTCCAACAGCGATCTCGTCGTGGCGGACGTGAGTCTCGGCGAAGCCTACCCCTACTGCGTCGCCGTGCAGAAGGGCGATCCGAAGGGTCTGCTGCCCTCCATCAATGCCACGATCGCCAAGCTCGTTGCTGACGGCACGATCGAGCAGTACATCGCCGATGCCGAAGCTCTCAGCGACCAGGCGATCGGGTAATAAGATCGGGCAAAAAACCGTACATCCTTCTCTTTGAAGCGTGTGCGCCCTGTCTGTGAAAGCAGGCAGGGCGCATATGTGCCGTTTTGCTCTCCCGCTTCACTCTCCTGCTTCCAAATACAGAAAAGGTCAAGGAATAGTATTATGTGGTGGTCCAACCTGTTTGCCGGCATGTCCCCGGCGAACTTCTTCAACTTCTCCTTCCTGCCGAAGTATCTTTCCTTCTTCGTGCAGGGGCTGGAGTATACGCTGCTGCTTTCGATCATATCGGTAGGCCTCGCGGTCATCCCGGCGCTCGCGCTCGCGCTCATGCGTCTGAG
>DHKA01000065.1:11996-34886 GCA_002404605.1 Clostridiales bacterium UBA4706
ACGCCGATGATGGTGCAGCTCTACATCATTTTCTACGGTCTTTTCAGCGTGATCAAGATCCCCTCGGTCGTGATTCTGGGCTTCATCGATCTCTCCCGCTTCATTCCCGGCGTGGTGGCGCTCGCGCTCAACTCCTCGGCGTATGTTGCGGAGATCATCCGTGCGGGCATTCTTGCCGTGGACGGCGGACAGAACGAGGCGGCGCGCTCGCTCGGTCTCAGCTCGTGGCAGAGCATGAAGCTCGTTGTGCTGCCGCAGGCGATCAAGAACATCCTCCCCGCGCTCGCCAACGAGCTCGTCACGATGGTGAAGGAATCGTCCATCTGCTCGGTGCTCGGCATGACGGAGCTCATCTGGGGCGCCAAGACCGTTGCGACGACGACGTACAAGACGCTCTCGCCGTACGTTCTTGCAGCGCTCGTGTACTTCGTCATCAACTACCCGGCCAGCAAGGCCATCGAAGCGATCGAAAGGAGAATGCGCCGTGGCGACAGGATCTGAACTTATCCGCGTGGATAGCGTGACCAAAAAATTCAAGGGCGGCGTCACAGCGCTCAACGAGTGCTCGCTCAGCATTTCGCGCGGCGAGGTCGTGGCGATCATCGGGCCGTCCGGCAGCGGCAAATCCACGCTGCTCCGGTGTCTCAACCTGCTGGAAACGCCGACCTCCGGCCACATTTATTTTGACGGTGTGGACATCACCGACAAGAAGGTGGACATCAACCTGCACCGCCGCAAAATGGGCATGGTGTTCCAGCATTTCAATCTTTTCCCCCACAAGACCGTGATGCAGAACATCACGCTCGCGCCCGTCACGCTCAAGCTCAAGACCGAGGACAAGGCAAAAAAGCGCGGCATGGAGCTTCTGGAGCGCATCGGTCTTGCGGACAAAGCGAACGAATATCCGAACATGCTCTCCGGCGGACAGAAGCAGCGCATTGCGATCGTCCGCGCGCTGTGCATGGAGCCGGACGTGATGCTCTTTGACGAGCCGACGAGCGCGCTCGACCCCGAAATGGTCGGCGAGGTGCTCGATCTCATGCGCCAGCTCGCCGCCGACGGCATGACCATGGCGGTCGTAACGCACGAGATGGGCTTTGCCCGCGAGGTGGCGAGCCGCGTCATCTTCATGGACGGCGGTGCGATCCTCGAAGAGAACACGCCCTCCGAGCTTTTCGACCATCCGCAGAATCCCCGTACGCAGACGTTCCTCTCGAAAGTGCTGTAATGCCCTCATCCAATAAACGTTGACCGCTCCGAAGAAAATTCTTCGGGGCGGCTTTCTTTTTCAGGCCGGTTTCAGGGAATCCCTGTATAGTAGCGCCATCAAAGCAAAGGAGACCCACCATGAGCGCATATACTTTTGAACGGCGGGAACTCAAATACCGTATCACAGACACACAGCGCGCAGCGCTCGAAGCCGCGTTCAGCGCGCGGATGCTCCCGGATGAGCATGGCGAGAGCACCATCTGCAATATATATTACGATACGCCCGATTACCGGCTCATCCGCGCCTCGCTCGAAAAGCCGGCGTACAAGGAAAAGCTGCGGCTGCGCAGCTACGGCGCAGCCGCCCCCGGCAGCGAGGTGTTTCTCGAGCTCAAAAAGAAATATAAGGGCATCGTCTACAAGCGGCGCATCTCGCTGCCGGAGGACGCCGCCGGGGAATTTATTGCCGGGCGCGCCCCGCTCGGCGAGCACGGGCAGATCGGGCGAGAGATCGAATACTTTGCCGCTTTCTACGCTCCCCTCCTTCCGGCGGTACACCTTTCCTACGAGCGCAGCGCGTGGTTCTCGCGCTCCGGCCGCGACCTTCGCGTCACGTTCGACAGGAACATCCGTTTCCGGCAGGAGGATGTATCGCTCACTCTCCCCGCCGGAGGGCAGCGCATTCTGCCCGAGGGCGAATCGCTCATGGAGATCAAGGCCGCGGCTGCTCTCCCGCTCTGGCTTACGGCGCAGCTCGATGCGCTCGGCATTTTCCAGAGCACCTTTTCCAAATACGGCGAAGCCTACAAAACCATTCTCGCCGGGACACAAAAAACGTTTGGAGGTAAAACGGCATGACGACTTCGGTCTTTGCAAGCATTCTCTCGTCCGGCGCGCTCACCGCCGGGCAGTTTCTTCTCCTCTTCGCCGCGGCGATCGCACTGGGGCTCATCATTGCGCTCGTGTACTCGCGCTGCGGCGACTGCACCAAGAGCTTTGCCGTCACGCTCGCGCTGCTGCCGGGCATCGTGTGCGTTGTGATACTGATGGTCAGCGGCAGCATCGGCGCGGGCGTTGCGGTCGCGGGTACGTTCTCGCTCGTGCGTTTCCGCTCCGCGCCCGGCACGGCGCGGGAGATCCTCGCTGTGTTTCTTGCCATGGCGGCGGGCCTTGCCTGCGGCATGGGCTGCATCGCAGTTGCGGCGGTGTTTACACTTCTTGTATGCCTTCTCTACGCGCTGCTTTCCCGCTCGCGCTTCGGTGAGGAGAAAAACGGCGACAGGCACCGGACGATGCACATCACCGTGCCGGAATCGCTCGAATATGCCGGGGCGTTTGACGACATTTTCGATACCTACACCGAGAGCCGCCGCCTTATGCGCGTCAAGACCACCAGTCTCGGCAGTCTCAACCGGCTCACCTACGATATCATGCTCCGCCGTGCCGGAGAGGAGAAGGCGTTCATCGACGCGCTCCGCTGCCGAAACGGGAATCTGGAGATCAGTCTCACGCAGCACGCCGCCGAGGGCTGCGAGCTGTAAGGAAAGGAGATCATCGCCCATGAAAAAGGTACTTTCTATGATACTGGCCCTTGCGCTCTGTCTCTCGCTCGCCGGCTGCGGCAGCGCCGAGGCCGCGAGTGACGGCAACACCTCCAGTGCCGTCTCCGCCGCGGACAGTACCGCCGCGGCGTCGGAGATCGAACTTCTCGCCGCCGAAGCGGAGGCCGAGGAGGATGTGGAAACGACCGTCACGGTCACGCTATCGGACGGCGCGTCCAAAGCTGACGGCGCGGGCGTCACCGTCTCCGGCGATACGGTCACCATCACCGCCGGGGGAAGCTACCGCGTGACCGGCACGCTCACAAACGGGCAGATCGTCGTGAACGCGCCGGAGGAAAAGGTCGTCCTCGCGCTCGGCGGCGCTTCCGTCACCTGCGAGAACAGCGCCGCCCTTTACGTGGTCAAGGCGAAAAAGGTCATACTCTCGCTCGTCTCCGGCAGCGAAAACGCTCTCTCCTCCACGGGCGAATACATTCAGACCGACGACAACACCGTGGACGCCGCGATCTTCTCCAAGGACGATCTCACGATCAAGGGAAGCGGCTCTCTCGCCGTTTCCTCCAAGACCGGCCACGGCATCGTCTCCAAGGACGAGCTGAAGGTCAAGAGCGGTACAGTCACCGTCACAGCGGAGAAAAAGGGTCTGGCGGCCAACGATCTCGTGGAGATCACCGGCGGCGATATCACCATCGCGAGCGGCAAACACGGCATTCACTGCGACGAAGCGCTCACGATCTCTCACGGCACGGTAAACATCACGAAATCCTTCGAAGGATCGGAAGCCAAGACCATTGAAATTTCCGGCGGGAATATTTCTATCGCCGCGAGCGACGACGGGTTGAACGCTACCGACTCTGCTTCCGGCACAGAGGCGGACGGATGGGGCTGGGGATTCGGCGGCATGGACGAAGCGCAGGAAGGCGTCTATATCCTCATATCCGGCGGAAAGCTCACCGTGAACGTCTCGGGCGACGGCCTCGACTCCAACGGTGATCTCACGATCACCGGCGGCGAGATCTATGTGAGCGGCCCGACGAGCGACGGCGACGGCGCGTTCGACTGCGCCGGAACAGGCACGATCGCCGGCGGTACGATCATCGCCGCGGGCTCGTCCGGCATGACGCAGAGTCTCTCGTCCGATACGCAGGGCGTGATGCTGCTCACGCTTTCCGGCAAGCAGGACGCCGGAAGCAGCGTGACGATCAAGGACGCGGACGGCGCGGTACTTGCCTCGTTCACGCCGGAGAAGGCGTACAGTTCGGTCGTCATCAGCGCGCCGGGCACGGAAAGCGGCGGGACGTACACCGTTACCTGCGGCAGCGAGAGCCGGAGCGTCACGCTGGAGGGTTATACCTACTCCGAAGGCGGCTTCAACGGCGGCTTCGGCGGCGGAACGCCCGGCAGCATGGAAGGCGGGTTTGGCGGCGGCCGCCCGGGGGCCGATTTCAGCGGCGAGCGTCCGGACGGAACGCCTCCCTCCGATTTTGGCGGAGAGTTCCCCGACGGAACCCCTCCCTCCGGTTTTGACAGCGGTAAACCGAACGGCACGCCGCCCGCCGGATCCTCCGGCGGCTCGATCACATAAGTGCAGATATGCAAATCCCCTCCGGTTTTTGGGCGATCCGAAAACCGGAGGGGATTCTTTGTTTTCTGCAAGCGGTCATTTTCCTTCCGCCGTTGTACTGTCGGCTTGAGCGCTCAACACCAGCAAATCTGTGATCACGTCCTGGAGAAGGGGCAAATATTTGTCATTGATCCGATGAATCTGGTTTGCCAATACATCGTCTTTTGTCCGCTCCTCTCCGTACAAAACGTAATCCGCTGACAGTCCAAGCACACTGCATATCTTCATAAGCATTTTCACCGAAATGCCCGTCCTCCCTCTTTCCACTTCTGCCATATAGGAAACGCTGACATCCAGCAGCTCAGCAAATTTTTCTCTGGTATACCCCATATTCTCCCGAGCTTTTCGAATCCTCATATACATATATACTGCCACCTCAACAGTTAGTATGGGTGATAGTGTTTTTATTTAACATCAATTGACATTGTATGTTAAACATATTGTATTTATTGATATCGCGTGGTATTATTGCAGTAGTTTCCTTGAAAGAGATGAAATGGAGGAAAAGCGAATGTCAAAAGTCAAGATCGTTCAATGTAAGGTCTGCGGTGCCGAAATCGCATCCAACGCAAAAACCTGCCCACATTGCGGAGCTAAAAACAAGAAAAAGCGCCCCGTCCTTTTTATTCTTATTGGTGTCATCGTGTTTTTTGCAATCATAAGCGGCATTTCCGGCGGCAGCGACTCTGAAAAAAACGGCAACACGGCTTCTGATTCTCCGGCGGCAGCAGCATCAAAGTCAGCGGCGACTACTGCACCCGTCAAAACCGATTACGGTGTCGGCGAGCCTGCCGAAGAAAAGAATATAACAGTCACCCTCGTAAATGTAACTGAAAGTACCGGTTCCGCCTATAACCGCCCCACAGAGGGAAATGTTTTTCTCATTTGCGAATTTGAAATTGAAAACGATTCTTCCAAAGAAATTTCCGTCAGCTCTCTGGTGAGCTTTGACGCCTATTGCGATGACTACGCCTGTAATTTCAGTTTGAACGCCTTACTGGAAAAGGGGAACAAAAACCAGTTGGACGGTACAGTTGCCGTCGGCAAAAAGTTTAACGGCGTCGTAGGCTATGAGGTTGCCGCCGACTGGAAAGAGTTCGAGATCCACTTCACACCCGACTTCTGGTTTGGAAAGGATATCATCTTTGTCACTAACCACGAGTGACCGTTTTTCCCCCTATATTTGTTCGCAGTAAAGACCACCTGCCAAGTCAGTGATTGCCGAACAGCCGCAGCGGAGAAAACCGCTGCGGCTGTTCTTATGCCTTAACCAAAAGGTATTGCGTGATCGGAATTATATCAGATATCCCGCGAAATCCAAACAAGTATGAACCAGGATCGGCCAGCCTATGGAGCCGCTTTTTTCGTATATTGCCGAGAACAACAGCGCTCCGACAATGCCGCCGCCAAATTCGCTGAGTATGTCCGCAATCGTTCCGCCCTGGATCATATAACGGGAGTATCCATGGGCAAACCCGAACACCAGTCCGCCCAGAATGACAGATATCTTGAAATTAAACGTTTTTCGCAGCTCGTTATGCAAACAACCCCGAAAGACAAATTCCTCTCCGCATCCGACGACAATAAAGTAAAACAGAAATGCGTATAACCGCTCCGGCAGGAGAATAGCCACCAATGCGGCGCATACGCCGATAGCTGCCCACGGTATCCACCTGCCTCTTCCGAAAGAGGCAACGTGAACATACACCGCCGCAAATGGGATCAGCGCCGCGGCCTCCACTGCGTCGTATGCTATGCGCCTTTTGCTGTTGGAATTTGAAAGATCCTGTAATACGGCAAAAGGAAATTGTTTGGCAAATGCCGTTGAAGCCACGATATAAATCAAAACAATGATCACCGCAGCCATAGAGCGTCTGTAATACGCTTTATTCAAGCAAGTACCTCCCTCCTTCTTTACGACTTCATTGTGCCGCTGGGATCATAACACATAGAGGAAACCTCTTCAAGGCAATGTGAATATTATAAATTCCTGTACATATGTGCGAAAACGGCGCGACCTTTTCGGTCACGCCGTTTTCATATAACAGTGGGGCTTTTATTCGCCGATGCGGTAGGCCCGGCCCTGTTCTTTGGCGACCTTGTGCGCATTGAGCGCCGCAGGGACTGCACCGATGGCCGAGAACAGATACAAGCTGATAAGATTTGCCGTATAGCTGTCGGTATCTACCAGCTCATGCATCCACGCGAACGCCTGACCGAAGGAGAGGTCCAACTCCTGCGTGGCCGTGATCGCAATGTCTACGCGGTTTCCGAGATATACCGCGGCAAGCATCACAACAACGCTCACGGCAATGCCCAGCGCGGAGAGTTTGCCCGCGCCGCGGCGGTAGCCGCCGATGGTGCAGTAGCCAAGCACTACGCCGGAGATCGCCGCCACATACCCGAGCTGGCCGATCAGCACGATCACCGCCGCGCCGATCACTCCGCCGATAAGCGCACCGAGAATGCCGCGGCCGATGTTCTCCGGGGTCTCCGCGCGGACGCGCTCGTTCTGTTCCGCCCGGCGGCTGACCTCGGCAAACAGCTCCGGCGCGAGAAGCTGCGGCACGCCGTTCGTCATGCAGCCGACCGTCGCGCCGACGGCGCGGGAGATCTCGCAGCAGTTTTCGTAGCCGTTGTTGTGCAGGTACGAAAGGAGTTCCGGCAGCAGCGTATGGATCTTTTCCGCGCAGGATCTCGCCGTGGCGCCTTTGCGGAGCGAAAACGTGACGCGCGGCCCCGCCGTTTTGCAGCCGGTCAGCTCCGGCCGCGCCTGGATAAGGTCACGGAAGCTCTCTTTGTCCGGGTCTTCCCCGCCGCGGAGAACGGAAACGATCAGCTCGTTCTTCTCCGTCCGCAGCAGGAACGTATATTCCCCGCGCGTGCCGCAGAACGTCGCGCCGTCGCGCGCCGCGATAAGCCCGTCCTGCTCGCGCAGCATATCCGCCAGCTTCATTCTTTCTCTTCCTCCTTCGGCGCGTTGAGCGCGGCGATCTCCTCGGGGGTGAAGTTGTACACAGCGTCGCAGAACTGGCAGCGCACCTCAATATCTTTCTGCTCCTCGCGCAGCGACGCGAGATCGTCCGCAGAAAGGCTCGCGAGCGCGCCGAGCACGCGCTCCCGGCTGCAATAGCACTTATACGCCATATCGCTCTCCGCCGTCTTGTGCCACTCGAGACCCTTGAACACCTGCGCGACGACCGCCTCCGCGCCGTCCTCGTCGAGAATGGTCGTGAGCTGGTCCATGAGGAAGATGTTGTCCTCCAGCGCCTTGACCGTCTCCTCGGCGGCGTTCGGCATGAGCTGCATAATAAAGCCGCCCGCGGCCTTGACGCTGCCGTCGGGATTTACAAGCACGCCGAGCGCGCACGCAGAGCCGAGCTGGTCGCTCTCGGTGAGAAACGCCGCGAGATCCTCGGCGATCTCGCCGCTCACGAGCGCGGCGGAGCCGGAGTACGGCTCGCGCAGGCCGATGTCGCGGCTGACCGTGAGAAGGCCCTCCTTGCCGACCGCGCCGGAGACGTCGAGCTTGCCGTCCCGCTCGCGGACGGGAAGATCGACCTCGGGGTGGGAGACATAGCCGCGCACGTTGCCGGCATTGTCCGACACCGCGAGGATCGTTCCGATCGGCCCGCCGCCCTGGATGCGCAGCGTGAGCGTGGCGTTATCCTCCTTGAGCATTTCGCCGAGGAGCGACGCGCCGCAGAGCGTGCGGCCGAGCGCCGCCGTGCCGACGGGGTGCAGATGGTGGATGTCTCTTGCGCGCTCGACCATGTCGGGCGCGGTGATGACGGATATTTTTGCCGTGCCGTCGTTCGTGACGGCGCGAAGAATTTTGCCCATGGTTTTTTCTCCTTAGAATGTGGTTTCCGAAGGTTTACAATCCCTCAGTCAGCTTCGCTGACAGCTCCCTTTGCACAAGGGAGCCAATTAATTTTCAGAATGTCAAAAAAGCCTCGCAGAGTTTGCGCCCGCAGGCGCAAATGAAGTTCAAAACATTTTTACCGGCGGCGTGTGCGTCGGCAAAAATACTTCTCGGCTCGCAAACGTGCGAGCGATAACGAGTGCGCTGCAGCGAGCCGCTATCCCCTCAAACGAGAGTCCAGCGAAGCGGGTCTCGTTTGAGAGCGTGGCAAAAATACTTTTTTGACAAGCTCAATTTTACTCCTTCACACACTCGGCGGTGAAGAAGAGCCGCCCCTGGTTGTGCTGCGGGCCGTCCGTGAAGAGTCGGATGCTGCCGAAGCCCGCATCGACAAGGTGCTTTTCCAGCGTTTCCGGCGTATAGATATACTCCGTATGCTCCTCCTGCTCGCGGCGGTAGGTCTGGCCCCTGGTGCGACGGAAAATGTCCATGCCGTAGCGCAGCTCGTTTTCCACGACCTCCGAGCGCCAGAGACAGAGCGTATCGTCCTCCTCGTCCACGAAGCACTGCCCGTCGAGCGAGCGCATATGCCCCGGCGAGAGGAAGTCAAAGCAGAGCGTGCCGCCCGGCGAGAGAAACAGGTGCAGCCGCCGGAACACCTCCGGAAGCGTTTCGGGCCGCATGTAGTTTACGCCGTCGAGCGAGCACACCGCGGCGTCCACGGTGTCGTAAAGATCAAGCTCCTCCGCCCGCTGGCAGAGAAGCATCGGCGCAGCGATGCCTTCCGGAAGCTCGCAGAGCTTCTGCTGGAACACCGAGAGCATTTCCGCCGAGGCGTCCACGCAGATCATCTCATACCCGCGTTCGGCCAGCAGCAGCGAGAGCGTACCCGTGCCGCAGCAGAGATCCAAAACCGTATGAACGGCCCTGCCGCTGTGGACAAAGGCCGTTTCATACCATGTCTCCAGCGCTTCGTACGGCACGTCTCCGGTCAGCGCATCATACCGCGCCGCAAGAGGTCCATAGCACTGGCTCATTTTTCTTCCGCTTCCTTCTGTTCCCTCAGCCGGCGGAACGCTACGCTGTAGCCGTCCTCGCCGTACTGCAGCGAGCGGTTCACGCGGCTGATCGTCGCGCTCGACGCGCCGGTCTTTTCCAGTATGTCGTTATAGATCATGCCCTCGCTGAGAAGCACCGCCACCTGATAGCGCTGCTCCATCGCCTGCAGCTCGGATACCGTGCAGAGGTCGTCGAAAAACTTCATCAGCTCTTCCACGGTATTGAGCGTAAGGATCGCCTTATACATTTCCTCGTTGCGCGGTTTTTTCATGTGTTTGTTCATACAGCGTTTTACCTGTACCCTTTTTCATTTTAGCTTAGCGACGCTTTAGCTAATAACTGTATTGTAACGCGCCGCGCTAAAAAAGGCAAGATGGAGCTTTACACGATTTAAAGAGTGATTTTTGGTGAGAATGTTATTGCCGAGCGGAGAAAAATACGGTATAATAGATACAACCATATATAAGGGAGGTTTTACCCGTGATTCCGCCTTCCGGAACGATCGTATTCTGGGTCGTGGCGCTCGTCGTGTTTCTCATCGTTGAGGCCGTGACCGCGGGGCTTGTATCCATCTGGTTCGTATTCGGCTCGCTCGTGGCGCTCATCTGCGCGGCGCTCGGCGCGGCGGTGTGGCTCCAGATCTTCTGGTTCGTCATCGTCTCCGTCGCCACGCTCGTGCTCACGCGGCCGCTCGTGAAGCGGTATGTGGACAGCCGGAGCGTCGCCACCAACGCCGACCGCTGTATCGGCCGCACCGCCGTTGTGACAGAGCGCATTGATAATCTCGCCGCTGCCGGCGCCGTACAGCTCGGCGGCGTTGTATGGACAGCGCGCAGCACCGACGACGCCGTCACCATCGAGAGCGGCGAGCGCGTTACCGTCCGCGCCATTGAGGGCGTGAAACTCATCGTAGAGCGCACCGTGCGCTGAACGTACATTGTATTTTAATACTGTATTTTAAAGGAGGATATCCCATGATCGTATTAGCCATCATTCTCGTGCTGGTTCTCGTGCTGATCATCACGAACCTGTGCGTCGTGCAGCAGGCGCAGGCCTACGTCATCGAGCGTCTCGGCGCGTACAGCACCACGTGGGGCAAGGGTCTCCATGTGAAGCTGCCGTTCATCGAGCGCGTGGCGCGCCGCGTCTCGCTCAAGGAACAGGTCGCAGATTTCCCGCCCCAGCCCGTGATCACGAAGGACAACGTCACCATGCAGATCGATACCGTTGTCTATTTCCAGATCACCGATCCGAAGCTCTATACCTACGGCATCGAGCAGCCGATGGTCGCCATCGAAACGCTCTCCGCCACGACGCTCCGCAACATCATCGGCGATCTGGAGCTTGACCAGTGTCTCACGAGCCGCGACATCATCAACAGCAAGATGCGCGTCATTCTCGACGAGGCGACCGACCCCTGGGGCATCAAGGTCAACCGCGTGGAGCTCAAGAACATTCTCCCGCCGCGCGAGATCCAAAGCGCGATGGAAAAGCAGATGAAGGCCGAGCGCGAGCGCCGCGAGGCCATTCTCCGCGCCGAGGGCGAAAAGCGCGCCGCCATTCTCGAGGCCGAGGGCGAAAAGGAATCCGCCATTCTCCGCGCCGATGCAAAGAAGCAGGAACAGATCCTCGAAGCTGAGGGCCGCGCCGCCGCGATCCTCGCCGTGCAGAAGGCGACTGCCGATGGCATCCGTCTGCTCAACGAGGCCGCCCCCTCCGATCCGGTGCTGCGTCTGCGCGCGCTGGAGGCTTTCACCGCCGCCGCCGACGGCAAAGCCACCAAGATCATTATTCCCTCCGAGATCCAGGGCATTGCCGGTCTTGCAAAGGGCGTCGTTGAATCCGTAAAGGACGACTGAGCATCCCACTCCCCCGCGAACACCGCCGCAGCGCCGACCATCCGTCCGGCGCTGCGGTTTTCCCCGCCAAAGAGCAGTTTCTCCGGTTTTGTTACCGTTTTTCGGCGCCGGACTGCGCGGAACGATCCCCTCCGCGCGGCCGATTTGTAACTTTTATACGCCGGTTTTCCGTTATTATGACGGCCTACGGCAGCATATACTCGGCGTTAACTGTGCTAATATCACAAAATCGTTCCAATTCTGTTGACAGGCGGGATACAATGTGTTACATTTTGGTTACAAATTCGAGGTGATTTGAATTGGCATCCACTAAGAATGCGCTGGTGTACAAGGGACACCCGCTCCGCCGCAAGGACAACATTCTCTATTACGGCAGCATGTCCGACAAGTACATCATCATGATGCAGATCATGGACACGAAACCGGTCAAGCCGGTGGCCGGTGCGGAAAGCGCCGGCGAGCTGAAGGTCGCCACCCGCGTGAGCGTCCAGCTGCAGCTCACCGACCCGACGGTCAAGAGCCGCGACCGCATCGTTAAGAAATCCGAAAAAGGCAGCCTGTACGCCGCCATGGACGTGGCAAGCGTTTGGCTCGAACGAGCGCTGACAAAGGACTAAAGTTCCAAAACAGCGCACCAGCACCAGAAAAAGAGGTATGGGGATCATGAAAAACTGCAAGAAACTGCTTTCCGTTATCGTTACGCTTCTTCTGGCGGCGTCTCTGCTCACGAGCAGCGCGTTTGCCATTTCCGGCGAAGCGTTCATCGCAACGCCGGGCGAAGTCAATCTGCGCGACAGCGGCAGCTTCAACAGCAACGTTATCGACGCCGCCCCCCAGGGCGCTACCGTTTACGTTCTCGGCGACGCCGGCTACGGCTGGTACAAGGTGAGCTACAACGGCAAGACCGGCTATATGGCTTCCTACTACCTGCTCTTCAACGAAGTTCCGTCCGCGGAAGACGTTGAGTCCGCCCCGGAACAGGCTCCGGCGCAGGACGCCGCGCAGGATACCGTACAGCAGCCCGCGCAGGAAGTTCCTTCGCAGACCTACGTTGCGCCTCCTGCGACCGGCGACAGCAACGCCACCGTTCTCGGCTCCGGCATCTGCTTCCGCAGCGGTCCGAGCACCTACAGCAGCGTGATCGAAACGCTCGAGACCGGCACGCCCATCCGCGTGAACGGCGTGTGCGGCTCCTGGTACGAATGCGAGTATAACGGAAGCACCGGCTACATCTACGGCGATTATGTCGTGCTCAACGGCACTTCCAAGACCTATACCATCTCCGCCGCGACCGTGTCCGGCGAGGACGGCACCATCTACTCCGAGCCGCAGACCCCGGACACCACCGAAAACACCACCACCGAAGTGACGCCGCTTGATCCTCCCGCGCAGGAGCAGCCGGAGACCCCGGCCGAAACTCCCGCCGAGGAAACTCCCGCTGAGACCCCGGCCGAGCCGGAAACGCCCACCGCGCCCAGCTTCACGCACAACGCCTCCGCGGCGCAGGCGATCGTCGATACCGCGATGCAGTATCTCGGCGTGCCCTACGTCTGGGGCGGCACTTCTCCCGAAGTCGGCTTTGACTGCTCCGGTCTCGTGTACTACTCCTACGGTCAGCATGGCTACTCGCTCAACCGCGTGGCGCAGAACATGTACTACAACGGCGTGGACGTTGATCTCAACGACCTGCAGCCCGGCGACATCCTGCTCTTCGGCAGCAGCGTGTACAACATCTGGCACGCCGCGCTCTACATCGGCGGCGGCAACTTCATCCACGCGCCTTACTCCGGCGCCGTTGTGAGCATCCAGTCTCTCAGCAGCACGGCCGGCATGCGTCTCGTCGCGGCCCGCCGCATTGTGTAACAGCTTACCCCCGCTTATCCCCGCCTTCGTCCGACGCCCCTCAAAAGTGGCGGGACGATGATCCGGATACGGCATTTTTCCCCGGAGATCCCAGTCTCCGGGGATTTTTGTTTCTTCTGCAAATGGCACAGCCCCCGAAAGCCGCGGCTTTCGGGGGCTGCCTTTTATTTTTGCACTGCGGACGCGCGCAGACCCTGCACCTTGCAGGGGATACCATTGTCGGCGGCGAGCTTTTCGAGCGTTCCGGTCAGCCGCGGCGCGGCGGCGTTGAGGATCTCCGCGGCCATACGGTCGCGCACGCTGTCGGAGGCATGGAGCAAAACGTTTGCCGCCATGCCGCCGGAGAGGAGCGGCGCAAGCGGGCTGCCGTTCTGCTTCAGCCGGTCGGCGACTTTGGGAAGGACCTCCTTTATCAGAACCTCATAGTCGATATCGGAAAGTTCCATTTCGAGCTTTATCATCGTTTTTCCTCCTGTGGGGTTTTTCCCGCTTATTATACCACATGCTTTACCGTTCGTAAATCGCCGCGCTCTTGACAATCCGGCGCGCCGTCCGCTATACTTCGCGGAGAAAGGAAGTCGATGATTCATGGCATACAGACTGATGGCCGCCGATTACGATCTCACGCTCACCGGCCCGGATCGAAAGGTATCGACCCACACGCGCGATACGATCCGCGCCGTATACGCTGCGGGAAAGTATGTAACGCTCGCCTCCGGGCGGCTCGGCGGCAGCGCCGAGGTCGCACGGGAACTTTTCCCCGGCGACGTGCCGCTCATTCTCGGAAACGGCGGACTGGTACAGAGCTGCGTCACCGGCGAAACGCTCGCAGAGACCATGATGGACGAACAGACTGCGCTCACGATGCTCCGCTGGTGCCGCCGGAAGGCAAGCGCCGCCATCGTCTACGGCCGCAGCGCCATCTATACCGACCGGGAAAACGCGGCATCCGCAATGTATGCGCAGCGTTCCTCGAGCTCCCCACAGCTTCTGTCCTCTCCCGAAGAGATCGCGCACGATGGGATATACAAGATTTTGCTGCTCGGTCTGCCGGTCACCGTCCGGCGCGCCGGGAAAAAGCTCCTCGCCGATCCGCCCTGCCCGGTGGACTGCTTCACATCCAGCCCGGAAGCGCTGGAGATCGTGCCGCCGGGCGTCAATAAGGCCGCAGGACTTGCGCGCGTGGCGGAGATCCTCAGCATACCGCGCGAGGAGACCATCGCCATCGGCGACGGCGAGAACGACATTTCCATGCTCCGCTGGGCGGGGCTCGGCATTGCCATGGCGAACGCGCCCGATAACGTAAAGGCCGCAGCGGACGTCATCGCGCCCGCCTGCGACGAGGACGGCGCGGCATGGGCGATGGAAAAGTATCTGCTTTAATTGTTCCCTATGACGGCGAGCAAGCGCTTCGGCTTTTTTTGACATTCTATCCTTCCACATTAGTGCGCGCAAAGAGGCGGCTCGATGGAGCCGCCTCTGGTGTTTTTCTGCTTTATCGAAATTATTCGGCGTCGGCGAGAGCCTTGGCTTCCTCGATGACCTTCTGCTGGACATTGCCGGGGGCTTCTTCATAGCGCACGAACTTGCAGGTGAAGGAGCCGCGGCCCTGCGTCATGGAGCGCAGGTCGATCGTGTAGGAACTCATCTCGGCCATGGGGACCTCGGCCTCAACGATCTGCATGCCGTCCTCGGCGGTCATGCCGAGCACCGTGCCGCGGCGCTTGGATGAGATATCGGACATGATATCGCCGAGGTTCGCGTCGGGAATGGTGACCTTCAGCAGGCCGATGGGCTCGAGAATGGTCGGTTTCGCGCGGGGGATGCCGTCCTTGTAGGCGAGCTGCGCCGCCGTCTTGAACGCCATTTCGTTGGAGTCAACGGGGTGGTAGGAGCCGTCGTACAGCGTGGCCTTGAGGTTGACGAGCGGGTAACCGGCGAGGACGCCTTTCTGGACGGCGTCACGCAGGCCCTTTTCGACTGCGGGGAAGAAGTTCTTGGGAACGCTGCCGCCGAACACTTCCTCGGCGAAGATCATTTCCTCGGACTCCTCCTGAGGCTCAAAGCGGATCCAGACATCGCCGAACTGACCGCTGCCGCCGGTCTGCTTCTTATGACGGCCATGGGCTTCGACCTTCGCCTTGATCTTCTCGCGGTAAGGCACGCGGGCAGGCTTGAGCTCGCTCTCGACACCGAAGCGGCTCTTGAGCTTGGCGCAGAGGACATCGAGCTGGATATCGCCGGCGCCGGAGAGGACCATCTGATGGGTCTCGGCGTTGTTGACGATCGTGAAGGAGATGTCCTCCTCGTTCAGACGGGCGAGACCGTTGGCGATTTTATCGTCCTGGCCCTTCGTCTTGGGGGAGATACACATGGAGTAGCAGGGCTCCGCGATCTCGATGGCGGGAAGCTCGATCTCGGCCTTCGGGTCGCACACGGTGTCGCCGGTCTTCCAGTCCATCTTGCCGATGGCGACGATGTCGCCGCAGCAGGCGTCCTTGACCTCGGTGGTCTTTTTGCCGCACATGGTGTACAGGCGGCCGAGCTTATCGGTGTTGCCGGTGCGCGAGTTGCGCAGAGACATATCGGCGGTCAGCTTGCCGCTGACGAGCTTGATGAAGTTGTACTTGCCGAACTGGTCGGACACGGTCTTGAACACGAGACCGACGGTCGGGCCGTTGGGATCGATGCCCTCGACCTCGTCGGGCGCGGGGACATAGTCCAGAATGGCCTGCAGCAGAGCCTGCGTGCCGACGCCGGTCGTACCGACGCCACAGAACACGGGAACGACGCTGCGATCCTTCAGACCGGCCTTGATACCGGTGATGAGTTCTTCCTCGGAGAGGGTCATTTCCTCGAAATACTTCTCCATGAGCTCCTCGGTAGCGCCCGCGGCGGACTCCATGAGAGCCTCGCGCAGCTCCTCGGCCTTGCCAGCGTCGGCAGCGGGAACGGCGACCTTCGCGGTCTTGTTGCCGTTGGTCTCATACGCAACGTTGTGCACGAGATCGATAACGCCGGTGCCGTCGGAGGCGGGGATCGTCACGGGGCAGACGATGCTGCCGTACTTGGCCTGAAGAGCCTCCAGCACGCCGAAGTAATCGCCGTGTTCTTCGTCGAGCTTGGAGATGTAGAACGCGACCGGCTTTCCGGCAGCCTTGAGCAGCTTCCAGCTGCGCTCCGCGCCGACGGAGATGCCGTCCTTCGCGGTGCAGAAGATGATGCCCGCCTCGACCGCGCGCAGCGCGGCGGCGACTTCACCGGCAAAGTCCTGGAAACCCGGGCAGTCGATCACGTTGATCTTCTTGCCGCTGAAGGAAATGGGGGCGAGCGCCGCGGAGATCGTTACCTGGCGCTTGATCTCTTCCGCGTCGTAGTCGCAGACGGTGTTGCCGTCAGTGACCTTACCCTGACGGTCGATGGCACCGGTCAGGTAGAGCATGTTCTCGGTAAGGGTGGTCTTGCCGCTGCCGCCGTGACCGAGCAGGCAGACATTGCGGATGTCCTTGGTTGTGTAGCTCATGGGTTGTCCTCTCCTTATAATTATCTTATTAAAAATTCACTTGTCATTCTTCCGAAAAAACAGGGGAACACCACGAAGATAAATTATACACTATGACAGTTTTTTTGGCAATAATTATTTTCGCAGCAGCGTCCGCAGCGCCAGCGGCACGATGATCCACGCAAGCATATAAAGGAGCACGCGCCCCGCGCCGATCGCCGTCCACAGTCCCTGCCATGCCGGGACCGCCGCAAGGATCGCGCCAAACGCGGCGCTGACAACGCAGCACCACGCGCACACGCGGCCATAGGAATGGAGCTTTGTGCCGCATTCGGCAAAGTCCACGAGCGTATCGAGACCGTCCTGCGCCATCACGCCGGCGGCGGGGCTGCCCGCCGAGGCGGGGATGCCGGAAATGCGATACCGCTCGGCAGAGGGCGGGAACTGGAAGCCCTCGGTGGAAATGCCGAACGTTTTCTGCAAAAGAAGCGGATCAAGATTAAAGTCGCGCACGGCGAAGATCGGCTTGCGGTGTTCATGACGCAGATCGGCCAGCGCGCGCTGCACGCTTGCCATCGGGCGGTAGCGCAGCGGGAATACCGCCGCCAGCTCGCCGGATACGGCGGTATAGAGCGCGTTTTCCTCCTTGATCTTGTCGGGGATCTTCACGCCGCTTAGGTGCATATACGCGAGCGAGCCGACGCGGACCTCCTCCCCCTGCACCATGCCCTTCGCGCCGCCCTCGCCGACGGAGAAGTCCTCCACGGTCTGCATGGCGGCGTTTTTCCGGCGCATCAGCTCGGCAAAGGGAGCGGCAAGGCCCGTTCCCGCCGCATCGAGCATGCTGCCGGTAACGCCGAGAACCTGTGCGGCGCGGCTTTTGTCCATAAAGCGTACGCCCGTGATCTCGATGGCGTCCTCAGGGAAAATATCGGTATCGGTGAGTACGAGCTGACGTGACCGACCGACATCCCGTGCGCCCGACCATCCGGCCAGGGCGCTGCCGCGCATCATAAGATGGCGCGCCGTGCGGGAAAAGAGGATCGGGAACGAAAGCGTCCAGTTGAACGAAACGCAAAGCGCCGTCATAAGCGAGAAGAGATGGAAAAATGCCTTCATGTCCTGTGCGCCGAGTGACAGGGCCAGCGCAAGCGCGAGTGACCCCGCCGCCATCGGCACGAACGCCGACATAGCGAGCGCTTCCGCACCGCTCGGCTCCTCGCTGCGGCGGACAAGACCGTCCGCCGAGCGGCGGGACTTGATGAGGATGCGCTCTTTCTTCCCCGGCAGCACCTCGGAGGTGACGGCGTAGGGATCTTTTGCGTGGTAGATCGCAAGGAACGAATCGGCATATGCCCGGCAGCTGTGCCACGCGCCGCGCAGCGCGAACGCGACCGC
Organism: Clostridiales bacterium UBA4706; assembly: GCA_002404605.1. GTDB lineage: Bacteria > Bacillota > Clostridia > Oscillospirales > Oscillospiraceae > Apopatocola. Next base: position 29,938 of record DHKA01000065.1, read on the forward strand.
CGCCGCTGGGATCACCGCGAAGGTAAGCCCGTGCGAGCCGTCGCCGCTCACAGCAATATAGATCACGTCCGCCGCCGCCGCGACCGCGGCGAGAACGATCATCGATTCCGCACCGGCACGGCCGCGAATAAGCCCCATGACGCCCGCCGTTACGACATCCAGCCCGATGAGCATCACCGAAAGCATTCCGATGAGACACACGAGCGACGTCGCTCTCGCGTTCGTGCCGAGACTGCCGGGCAGCGGCAGACCAAAGTCATACGCAAGAGTGATCCACGCGAGCAGCACGCAGACTGCCGCCGCCGCAAAGAAACGCAGACGCAGACTCGGCATCTGCGCGGCATAGTGCTTTGCCGCACGCTGCGGCGGCATTTCGAGCGTTACGTCCTCCGGCTCCGGGTCGGGCTGGGAGAGATCGTCTGCCCGGCGGATCGACGCCGCGGCGAGAAGCCCCACGAGCTTGCCCCAAAGTCCCGGCGCCCGGCCCCTCCCGCGGTGGGAGACGCGGCCAGGACCCTTTTTCTTTTTGCCGTTTTTATCCGTCTCGTCCGGTTCTTCGGTTTCTTCCGAAGTTTCCGGCTCGTCCGGCTCTTCGAGTGGCGGAGCGTAGAAGTCCGCGTCGTCCTCAAAGCCTTCGTCGTATACTTCGCCTTCAGAGCGCTCGTCCGGTTCGGGCGCGTCCTCGTAGTACCGCCCGTCCGGTTCCTCGGTCTCCGCCGGTCCCGGTTCGTCCGGTTCGGTGTCCGGCTCGGTCTCGTACTCCGGCGCGCCGGTATCAAATTCTTCGTATTCCGGATATTCCGTTTTTTCTTCCGGGTATCCGGCCTCGTACTCCGTCTCCGCCGGGTACTCTGCCTGTTCGGAGGAGTATACCTCCGTCTCCGGCAGATATTCCGTTTCCGCCGTCTCCGGCGCGGCGGTCTCCTCCGGCGTCTTGTCCCGGCACTCCTCGAGGATGCTTTCGAGCGAAAAGCCCGGCACGCCGAAGTTCTGGGGAATGCCGCCTGTATCGCGTTTTGCCATAGTTTCCTCCGCTTCAGGACTCTCTGCGCTGGCGGACGACCTCATACATAAGGATCGCCGCCGCCGCGGAGGCGTTGAGCGATGTGATCTTGCCGAGCAGGGGGATGCTCACGGTGAAATCGCACTGCTCCGAAACGAGACGGCCCATGCCGAAGCCCTCCGACCCGATGACTAGCGCCGCGGGCCCGGTCATTTTCGTCTGCCACAGATCGGCGGGAGCGTCCGCCGCCGTGCCGTAGACCCAAAGGCCCTTCTTCTTCAGCTCGCCGAGCGCCGAGGGAATGTTCGTCACACGCGCCACGAGCATATGCTCTGCCGCGCCCGCGCTCGCCTTATCCACCACGGCGGTGAGCCCGGCGGCGCGCCGCTTGGGGATGATGACGCCGTGGACGCCCGCGCACTCAGCAGTGCGGAGGATCGCGCCGAGATTGTGCGGATCGGCGATCTCGTCGCACACGACGATGAACGGATCCTCGCCCCGCTCGGCGGCACATTCCAAAATATCCTCGATCGAGGCGTATTCGCGCATTGCAGCCTGCGCGATGATGCCCTGGTGCGCGCCCGTGGCGCTGAGAGAATCGAGCTTGCGCCGGTCGCATTCGGTGACGACGATGCCGTTTTCCCGCGCCCTGGCGAGAATGCGCGCAAGCGTCCGGTCGGTATCGCCGCGGGCAACGAAAATTTTATCGATCGTCCGTCCGGCGCGGATCGCCTCGGCGACGGCGTTGCGCCCCTCAATCAGGTCTTCCCTGTCCTGACGGATCTCCTGTTCACGGTTTTCCATATCGTTAATTTCCTTCTTTATATAGCGTCGATTAACAAGGGCACACGCGGTTCTGCCGGGCGGAAATGCGCTCATACTGCGTCAAAGCCCTTGAGAATACACAAAGTATTCTCTGCGGCCTTTTCCTTGTCTGGGAACATTTCCGCTCCGGCAGAACTGCTTCGCATTGGACAGCCTTGGATTTTCGAGGGATTTTTGTTCTTTTGGACGCAGGCGGGCTGACGCCCGCCAAGGACAAAAGGGCAAAAAGCACCGAAAGGACTGGCTGTCCGACGCGCTGGCCCTTGTCAATCGACGCTGCGTATAGATAATATATTTTACCACACCGTCCCGTCAACTGCAACGGAAAGCGCTATTTTTGCTTTTTCTTTTTTCTGCCGTCTTGACCTTTCCGTCCGGGACCGGTATGCTGAAGGCAAGATCAAACGAAAGGCGGGAAGCGCGAATGCTCTGGGACTCCATCCCCGTGCCGAAGGGCACGGACGCCGATTTTGCCGTTGCGGTCACGGACGACTCGCTCGAGCCGTGGATCAAAAAGGGCGGCACAGCGTTTCTCCGGCGGCGTACCGAACTTTTCGACGGCGACATCGGTCTTTTTGAAACGGATGCAGGGCTCGTTTTCCGCCAGTTCTGCGCCGACAGCCGCGGCGCGGTATACCTTTTCGCCGTCAACCGCGCCCACGCCGAAGACGACCGCATGATCCCGCCGGACAAGGCGGCAGCGCTAGTCTGCTACGGGCGTCTGGAGCTAAAAAAGCCCATCCCGCTCCCGATGGATTGAAATTTCGTCCAAATGTGTTATAATTAAGTATTCCGCTGATTCTTTTGCAGTTTTTCCTCTGGAAAGGAGTTTTGATTTGAAAGCATTCATGCGTTGGGTCGAGCGCTACTGCGTCCGCCATCCCCGCTTCGGCGTGGAAAATCTCATGCGCTATCTCATCATCGGCAACGCCGCCGTCTGGCTGCTGACGCTGATGGACCGCACCGGCACGGTGCGTTATTATCTCGCTCTCAATCCGCAGATGATCCTGCGCGGGCAGATCTGGCGGCTGGTGACGTTCGTGCTCATCCCGGACACCGGCGGCATCTGGGGGCTGCTGTTCCTCTATTTCTATTACTTCATCGGCACCTCCATGGAGCGCGAGTGGGGACAGGCCAAGTTCAATATGTATTTCCTCACCGGCATGGTGTTCACGATCCTGTACGCCTTCCTCGTCTATTTTATCGGCGGCATCACGATGAGCATCGGCGCGGAGTTCATCTATCTTTCGATGTTCTTCTCGTTTGCGACGTACTATCCCGACCAGCGGGTGCTGTTCATGTACATCATCCCGATCAAGATCAAGTGGCTCGCCGTGGCGAACGCGGCGTACTTCGTCTACGAGATCTTTGCACTTCACTTCCCGCTCAATCTCCTGCCGGTCGTGGCAACGCTCAACTACCTGCTCTTCTGCGGGGATATGCTCTTCGGCTCCGTACACTTCCGGCGGCCCGAACAGATCCATAAAACCGTAAACTTCAAGCGCGAGACGCAGCGCATCCGCCGCGAGCAGCAGAACGCCCCGTACCGCTACAAATGCGCCGTGTGCGGCCGCACCGACGTGGATCATCCGGAGCTGGAGTTCCGCTACTGCTCGCGCTGCGCGGGGTATCACTGCTTCTGCCAGGATCACATCAACAACCACATCCATTTCACCGAATAACACGGGAGAAACATCATGCAACACCGTCCTTCCCGCCGGGTATCCGTTCCGGCGCTGATCGTTTTCTGTCTGCTCGCGCTCGCGCTCGTCGTGCTCATCGCCGTCCGCGCCGTTTCGGTAAACAATGCGGAGAGCGCCGAGACGCTCGCACCGGCGGCGAGTGAAACGCCCGTGCCGCCGACCTCCGCCCCCGAGCTCACGCCCGAACCGACGGCCGAGCCCACCGCGGAGCCGACCGCCACACCGGAGCCCACGCCGGAGCCGAGCCCCGAATACTTCACCGTTTCCATGGTGGGCGACTGCACGCTCGCCGAGGCAAAGACCCGCCGCGGCTGGGGCACGGCATTGCAGACCGTCGTCGGGAAAAACTACGACTATCCCTTCGCCAAGACCGTGCAGTATTTTGAAAATGACTATCTCACCATCGCCAATCTTGAGTGCAATCTCTCGGACAAGTATTACGACTCCATCGAGCAGTTCGTGTTTCTCGCCCCGGCGGATTACGCAAATATCCTCACCGCGGGCAGTGTGGAGTTCGTGACGCTGGCGAACAACCACACGATGGATTTCGGCCAGAACGCCTATAACGACACGACTGCCGCGCTCGACGCCGTGGGCGTTGCCTACGCCGGAGAGGATGAGACCTATATCTACGAAAAGGACGGCGGCGTGAAGGTCGGCATTTACTGCCTTTATAACCAGCTCACCTACAATGCCATGAGCATTCTCTCCGCGCAGGCGCAGGAGCAGCTCGTGGCGGCTTCCCGGCAGAAGATCGCCGCGGGGCTCAAATCGCTCGAGGAAGCGGGCGCGGATTACACCATCGCGTGCCTGCACATGGGTCGCGAGGGGTACTATGAGCCGACCGACGTGCAGACCGAGCTCTGCCGCTACACCGTGGACACCGGCTTCAACGCCGTGTACTGCACGCATGCCCACCGGCTCCAGCCGGCGGAAGAATATAACGGCGGCGTCATCTTCTACGGTCTCGGCAACTTCATCTTCNNTCTTCGGCGGCCACACCAACCCCGGCAACGGCACCGACCCCGGCGCTTACGACACCGGCATCGCGCAGCTCACGCTCAAGCGCATCGGCGGCGACGTCACGCTTGACAGCTATACTTTCATCCCCTGTTCGCTGAGCAGCACCGTCGGCCCCGACACCACGGTACTCGGGCCGAACACGCTGAACAATTACCAGCCCCAGCCCTACACCGAGGGCGGCGACGCCTGGAACCGCGCCATGTCCATGCTCAACGGCACCTACGAGGGCGCGAACTATCAGGTCGATTACGGCAACGTTCTCAGCGCGATGAACGGGTAAAAAAGGCATACACTTTATTTAATTTAGTGAAATCACTATTGCAATCGTGCGCGGAGGGTGGTATAATCTCCTTGTACGAACGTAAGAAACAGGAAGAGTGGGCAAAACCCACTCT
>DHKA01000018.1 GCA_002404605.1 Clostridiales bacterium UBA4706
CGTTCACCGAGCCGAGCTGCGAGATGGACGTGCAGTGCTTTGAGTGCCACGGCAAGGGCTGCCGCGTGTGCAAGGGCGAGGGCTGGATCGAGCTGCTCGGCGCCGGTATGGTGCATCCGCGTGTGCTCGAAATGAGCGGCATCGACCCGACGGTCTACTCCGGCTTCGCGTTCGGCGTTGGTCTCGAGCGTCTTGTCATGCGCCGGTTCCAGATCAGCGACATGCGCCTGCTGTACGAAAACGACACCCGGTTCCTGTCCCAGTTTTAAGGAGGTAGCGACATGAAACTTTCGAGAGAATGGCTGGGGGAATATACGACCATCGGCGCCCCCGATAAGGAATACTGCGACGCGATGACCATGTCCGGCTCCAAGGTGGAGGGCTGGGAGGTCACCGGCAGCGAAATTTCCCGCGTTGTTGTCGGCCGTGTGGTCTCCATGGAGCGCCACACGAATTCCGACCATATGTGGGTCTGCAAGATCAATGTCGGCGGCGAGCGGGAGCTCCAGATCGTCACCGGCGCGCAGAACGTCAACATCGGCGATCTCGTCCCCGTTGCGCTCGACGGCAGCACGCTGCCCGGCGGCAAGGAGATCCACACCGGCAAGCTGCGCGGCGAACTCAGCGAGGGCATGCTCTGCTCGCTCGGTGAGCTCGGCCTGGAGCAGCGTGATTTCCCCTACGCGATCGAGGACGGCATTTTCATCCTCGAAGAGGACTGTCTCCCCGGCGACGATATCCGCGATGTCTGCGGTCTCAACGACAGCGTCGTGGAATTTGAGATCACGAACAACCGCCCCGACTGCCTTTCCGTGCGCGGTCTTGCCCGCGAGAGCGCCTGCACGTTCCACACGCCCCTGACGCTCGCCGAGCCTATGGTGACCGCCGGCCACGGCGATATCCATGAAAAGCTCTCCGTCGAGATCAAGGACGCCGAGCTCTGCCCGCGCTATACCGCGCGCATGGTGAAGAACATCAAGATCGCCCCGTCGCCGAAGTGGATGCGCCGCCGTCTGCGCGCGTCCGGCGTGCGGCCGATCAACAACATCGTTGATATCACGAACTACGTCATGCTCGAGTACGGCCAGCCGATGCACGCGTTCGACTATGCCTGCCTGCACGACGGAAAGATCATCGTCCGCCGCGCTGAAGAGGGCGAATCCCTCCAGACGCTCGACGGCAAGGATCACGCCCTTACGCCCGGCATGCTCGTCATCGCCGATCCCGAAGGCCCGGTCGGACTTGCGGGCGTGATGGGCGGCGCGAACAGCGAGATCACCGACGAGACCACGACCATCGTGTTCGAGAGCGCCAACTTCCTCGGCCACTCCATCCGCAAAACGGCCATCGCCCTCGGCATGCGCACGGATGCCTCCGGCCGGTTTGAAAAGGGTCTCGACCCGCTCGCCACCGTCCCGGCGGTCGATCGCGCGTGTGAGCTCGTCGAAATGCTCGGCGCGGGCGAAGTGCTCGACGGCACGATCGACGTGCTCGGCAAAGCACCGGAGACGACGTTCATCGAGCTCGACGACAAGCGCATCAACGCTCTGCTCGGCACCGATATCCCGCGCGAATTCATGGTCGATACGCTCACCTCGCTCGGCTTTGAACTCAATGGCAATACGCTTACCGTCCCCTCCTGGCGCGGTGACTGCACCATGCTCGCCGACATTGCCGAGGAGTGCGCCCGCTTCTGGGGCTACGACAAGATCGAAGCCACCGACATCCGCGGCGCGGCCACGCAGGGCGGCTACAGCGAAAAGACCATCTTTACACAGAAGCTCGGAACGGCATGCCGCGCCATGGGCTATACCGAGGTGATGACGTACTCGTTCGTGAGCCCGTCGAGCCTCGATAAGATCAAGGTCCCCGCCGATTCCCCGCTGCGCGACAACTATCGCATCCTCAACCCGCTCGGCGAGGATACGAGCGTCATGCGCACAACGGCGCTTCCCTCCATGCTCGTCGTGCTGTCCACGAACCTCAACCGCCGCAACATGGAAGCCAGGCTCTACGAAATGGCGACCGTGTACAAGAAGCTGCCCGGCGAGATGCTGGCCGACGAGCGCACCGTGCTCACGCTCGGCGCCTACGGCGACGGTATGGACTTCTTCGCGCTCAAGGGCGCGGTGGAAGCGCTGCTGCGCGCCGCCCGTACCCCGGATGTGCGCTTCACCGCCGATTCGGAGACCGCCGCGTTTCATCCCGGCCGCTGCGCGGCGGTATGGTCGGGCGATACGCGCCTCGGCACGCTCGGCCAGATCCACCCCGACGTGTGCACGGCCTACGGGCTGGACGGCGCGACGTACTGCGCCGAGATCGACGTCGTACTGCTGCACGATCTCCAGGGGGCGGAGCCGGTCTACACGCCGCTGCCGCGCTTCCCGGCTATCACGCGCGATATCGCCGTTGTGTGCGACGCTTCCGTTCCTGTCGGCGAGTTGACAGAGTGCATCCGCAAAGCGGAAAAGAACGTCCTGCGCGGCGTGAAGCTCTTTGACGTCTACACCGGCGTCGGCATCCCGGAAGGGAAGAAGAGCGTCGCTTTCTCGCTGACGCTTCGCTCGGACGACGGAACTCTCACCGACGATCACGCCGAGGAAGCCGTCCGCGCGGTGCTCGACGCACTGCGAGAGCAGCATGGAGCGGTCATCCGGTAAGATTTTCCTTGAAACTCGCCCGCCGCTGTGGTATGGTAATAGCAGAAAGATTTTTTGACTGAAGGGGGTTGCGGACGTGGGTGACGCCACCAAACCGTTCGCCACGGTATCCAATCGCGCACAGATTCGGGAGATCCTCTCCGCGGTATACGACTCACTGATGCTCAAGGGCTACAACCCCATCAATCAGCTTGTGGGCTACATCCTGTCGGAAGACCCCACGTATATCACCAACTACAACAACGCCCG
>DHKA01000095.1:0-860 GCA_002404605.1 Clostridiales bacterium UBA4706
CCGCCGCCGTCAGCTCGGCGATCTGGTTCTTTGCGCTGCGGATCATATTCATAGCAATTTCTCCTCTATCCTTTGCGGTTTTACCCAAACGGCGCGGCACATTCGCCCGAAATCGCCCCATGGGGATATGTTTTTGCAATTATACTATATTTAATGGCAGAAAACAAGGGAATCCGGTAAGAAATCTGCCGCAGCGCGCCTGTCGCCACGCAGGCGCGGAAAGCTTTTCCCGCGGCAAAAACCGCTGGTCCAGAAAGCGAATATTTTCGTGTCCAGTTGGGCACAGCAGAGCCGTTTTGACGGCGCGGCGCGCCCGTCCTGCACGCCTTTTGCGCCGCCCGTCAGCGTTTTATCGCAGACCAGTATCTATTCTTCATCGTGTGCCAGTGAGCGCCGCAAAATCGCGCGTCTCTTGCTTTTTTAACCAAAAAACATATAATGACGATAGCATTATTTAGATGCTTTTGAGAGATTTTGAGAGTAAAACGATAAAAGGAGGACTATCCCATGCCCGTTAATCTGAAAGGCCGTTCTTTTCTCACGCTGAAGGATTTCACCCCCGATGAGATCCGCTATATGCTCAACCTCGCCGCCGATCTGAAGGCGAAGAAGCGCGCCGGCATCCGCGGCAATCTGCTCGCCGGCAAGAACATCGTTTTGCTCTTTGAGAAGACCTCCACCCGCACCCGCTGCGCGTTTGAGGTCGCCGCCTATGACGAAGGCGCGCACGTCACGTTCCTCGATTCCAAGTCCTCACAGATGGGCAAGAAGGAGACGATGGTCGATACCGCGAAGGTCCTCGGCCGCTTCTTCGACGGCATTGAGTACCGCGGCTACGACCAGAAGGTCGTCGAGGGTCT
>DHKA01000095.1:892-2556 GCA_002404605.1 Clostridiales bacterium UBA4706
GTCGAGGGTCTCGCCGCCAACGCCGGCGTTCCCGTGTGGAACGGCCTGACCGACGTCGATCATCCCACCCAGGCGCTCGCCGACATCCTTACCCTGATGGAGAACACCAAGAAGCCCCTCAACAAGTGCAAGCTGGTCTTCTGCGGCGATACCCGCAACAATGTGGCCTATTGCCTGATGTACATCTGCGCCAAGCTCGGTATGCACTATGTCGGCTGGGGCCCGAAGGAGCTCGCTCCCGCCGCTGACGTCGTGGAGTATTGCCGCGAGGTCGCCAAGGAGACCGGCGCCGTCGTCGAGTACGGCGAGGACAAGGCTCTGCTCAAGGGCGCCGACGCGCTCTACACCGATATCTGGGCTTCCATGGGCGAGGAGGATAAGATCCCCGAGCGCGTGAAGCAGCTCACTCCCTACAAGGTCACCGGCGACGTGATGAAGGCCACCGAGAACAGCGACTGCATCTTCCTGCACTGCCTGCCCTCCTTCCACGACTTCGACACCACCATGGCCAAGAGCCAGATGGAGCTCGGCTACGACATCCGCGAGGTCACCGACGAGGTGTTCCTCTCCCCGAACTCCAAGGTGTTCGACGAGGCCGAGAACCGTATGCACACCATCAAGGCCGTCATGGTCGCCACCATCGGCAACGTCTGATCGAAACAACTCGCTCAAGGGCGACGATCTTTTCTTCACTCACGGCAAAGCCTCCGGTTTGCACCGGAGGCTTTGCCGCTTTCCGTTTATTATAATAATGAGGAAGCCGCTCTGCCTACGACAGAGCGGCTTTTCGGTCAATCCCCCAACATGGCGACGGCGCGCACGGGCGAGCCGTCAGCGTTCCTGAAGCGCAGGGGAAGCGTTGCGTAAGGGAAGGCTTTCCCCGCGAGGGAGGCAAGGTTGCAGAGATTCTCCGTATTCACAAAGCCCGCGCCGAGCAGGATCTTGTGCACGGGATAGTCTACCGTGTCCATCGGGTCGATGGAGATGGCGTCGGTGCCGACGCCCTTGAGCGGAAAGGCGGCAAGGTACTCCGCCGCCTCGAGTGAGAGCACGGGGAAGGGGGAGAAGTATTTCTCGCTGCCCCAGTAGTTCTCCCAACCGGTGTAGAAGAGCAGGAAGTCTGCGGCCTCGATCTCCGAAGCATGGAGCAGGAGCCGCGCCTTGGGGATCTCCTTTCCCGCGAGGTCGGAGCAGTCGAGCACATAGGCGGCGCCGATGTACTTGTCCGCCGGAAACTGGTCGAGCGTTTTGCCGTCGCGCAGCATATGTGCGGGGGCGTCCATGTGCGTGCCGGTGTGGGAGCCCATCGTCAGCAGCGTTTCGCGGAAGCCGTGCTGCTCGAAGGTGTTTGAGGGCGTGAGCTTTGGCGGCTCGGTCTCGGGATAGACGGGCATGGCCTCTTCGATGAGATGGGTCAGGTCAAGAATTTTCATGGCGCTTCTCCTTTTCCAAATAGATCATCAGGGCGGCGAGGTCGGCGGGGGACACGCCCGAAATACGCCCAGCCTGTCCGAGCGAACGGGGACGGATGGCGGCTAACTTTTCCCGTGCCTCGAGCCGCAGGCCGTCGATACCGGAATAGTCAAGCCCATCGGGCAGCAGGCGGCTCTCGAGGCGTGTAAACTCCTCGACCTCGGCCATCTGGCGGCGGATGTAGCCCTCGT
>DHKA01000083.1:0-383 GCA_002404605.1 Clostridiales bacterium UBA4706
CTAACTTTTCGGGGTCACTTCATCTTCGTCACTGTACGGGATTTCTCTTTCTTCCTGCGCGCCAGCTTCTTCTTAGACGTGTTATCCCTGCGCTTCTTTGTCGGGGCAGGTGGGTCATCGTCGTTGTCGAATGGCTTCCTGCCATGCGCTTCTCTGTCTGCGTTGACCTCTTCCATCAGTTCTTTTGCGTAATGTCTGGATGCTGCCGGGATATGCTCCTTCACCTGCTTCTTCGTATTGGCGTTCGCCTTGATGTGGGTGCCGTCTATAAAGACGGCTCGCGGAGAAAGATATCCTGCATCTGCTACTTCGCTCAGGATCCACGCAAATATGCAGTCTACCGTTTCTGCGGTAAACCGATGCCGGAAGTTATAGCTCACCGT
>DHKA01000083.1:503-776 GCA_002404605.1 Clostridiales bacterium UBA4706
TCCGCTGTCCGCCGCAGCGAGGGCAGACCGTACAGGTGCTGGATCAGGACCATCTTGAACAGCACCACCGGATCGACACTGGGACGCCCGTTATCTTCACTGTAGAGCGGTTCCACCATTTCATACAGCCGATCAAAGTCCACCGCTGCATCGATTTTCCGCAGCAGATGCTCCTTCGGCACCAGCTCATCTATGACCACAAACTCTACCTGTTCCCGGTCCTTTTTTCCTCGTTCCAGCATCTTTCTTCACCCTTTTTCATTATACCATCTA
>DHKA01000083.1:835-5712 GCA_002404605.1 Clostridiales bacterium UBA4706
GGACTTTTTCGACAGACTGAAACCGCCGAAGGAATTTTCCTTCGGCGGTTTTGTCATGCGCTGCGTTATAAGGCTTCCAGTATCCGCTTTGCGGCCTCTTCGGCGGCGAGGGCACGTGAGAGCGCCGTTTCAAGATCCGCTCCGACCGCGGTAAAGCCGTGGTTTGCCATGATGCAGAGATCGTGAGAGCGGAGCACCCCGGACGCGCTCTCGGCGAGCTTCTTCGACCCGCTCACGCCGTAGGCGGCGCAGGGTGCGTCGATCTCCGGCGTGCGCAGGCTCTCCCGGCACGCGGCAAATGTTTGCAGCGCCGCGGAGTGCGTGTGGATCACGGCGCGCACGTCGCCGCGCGCGGCATAGATGAGCCGGTGCATCTCCCGCTCGCTCGAAGGGCGCTGCCCGGCGGCAAAGCCGCCGTCGGAAATGCGGATCTCCACAATGTCCTCCGGACGGATGCGGTCATAATCCACGCCGGACGGCGTGATAAGGAAACGGTTCTCATCGATCCGCGCCGACACGTTGCCCCAGGTCGCCTGGATGAGGCGGTTTTCCACGAGTTTCTTCCCGTAGGCGATGACCGACTCGCGCAGCGCGAGATCGGAAACGTCCCGCACTTCCGGCGCGGCTTCCTCCCCCTGCGCGGCGGCGAGCGACGGACGGGAGTATTTTTTCGTATAGACCGAGTGCTCCATAAGACAAAGCGGCGCGGAGAGCGGCTTCGGCGTCCCGATGCGGCGAGAGAGCAGCGCCGTCATGCACAGCTTTTCGAGCAGGATACATGCGGCGATGAGCTCGTTTTCAAACCGCGCCGTCACGACAAAGCCGCGGTTTGGAACGATGCACGCGGCATCGCCGCGCTGCGGCGTTCTTCTCACCGGCACGCGCACGCCGAACATCTGCGCGGCGTCGTCGGTCTCGGCGCGAAGGGCGCGGGGGCTGCGGGCATATTCGCGTGCGTACCGCCCGGCGGTCAAAACCGCCATGGGTGCGGAAACGGCGGAGAACAGCGCCGCTTCGACCGGCTCTCCGGCGGCGCTGAATACGGCGCCGGGCGCGGTCATCACGAGCACATCGGCGCTCCAAAGTCCCAGCTCCCCGAGCCGGGCGCGGACGGAGGCGAAGCGCTGCTGCGCGGATATCTGTGTCATGGTGATACCGCCTTTTTAAAATACAGCCAGATAGTGAAGAAGACTGTAGAGATTGAGCGCGATGATGAGAATGCCGACAACGGCGAGCAGCGGGCGGACGGGGATCTTCTTGCAGATCCACGCCGCGAGAGGAGCTGCGCACACCCCGCCGATGATGAGGCCGAGGATCGTCTGCCAATAGGACGTGAAATCGCGGATGAGTACGACGAACGTGGTCGTCTCCGCGACCGTTACGAGAAATTCGGCGGTGTTCACCGTGCCGATCGTCTTTTTCACGTCGTGGCCGACGGCGAGCATCGTAGACGTTACGACCGGGCCCCAGCCTCCGCCGCCGGTGGCATCGAGAAAGCCTCCGGCGAGGCCGAGCGGGTAAATGCCCTTTCCGATATGGCGCTCCTTCTGGTTTTTCAGAAACGCCTTGCGCAGAATAACGAAGCCCATGATGATGAGGTAAGCGTCGATGAACGGCTCAAGATCGTCGCCGGCGCTCGAGAGGAACCACGCACCCGCCACGCCGCCGATCACGCCGGGGATGGCGAGATGGAAAAAGAGCGATTTGTCCACGTTTTTGAGCTTGATGTGGGAGAGCCCGGACGCGAGCGTCGTGGGCACTTCCGCCACATGGACGACCGCGCTTGCGAGCGCGGAAGGAAGCCCCGCCACGGTTTTGAGAAATGTCCGGCAGCTCACGCCGTAGGCCATGCCGAGCGTGCCATCAATGATCTGCGCGGCAAAGCCGATGAGGATGAAAAGAAGAAATTTGCCCCAGTTCACAGTGTGTCTCCGCCTTCCAGACAGTCGAAAATGGCATCGGTGAGCCGGTCGACGCACTCCTCCTCGCTGAGCACCTCCGTGTCGAGCACGAGCTCGGCGTCGGTCGGCTCTTCATACGGAGAGTCTATGCCGGTGAACGAGCGGATCTTCCCTTCGAGAGCTTTCTGATAGAGCTTTTTCGGGTCGCGCGCCTTGCAGGTCTCGAGACCCGCGCGCACCCAGACCTCGAGGAAGCGCCCGTCGGCGATGCGGCGCGCCTCGGCGCGTCCGGCAGCGAACGGGGAGATAAACGTGCAGAGCGTCACGAGTCCCGCGTCGCGGAAGAGCCCCGCGACCTCGGCGGCGCGGCGGATGTTTTCGATCCGGTCTTCATCCGAGAAGCCGAGATCGCCGCAGAGACCGCGGCGCAGCTTGTCGCCGTCGAGCATGTAGGCGGCGACGCCCTTTTCGCAGAGCCGCCGCTCGACCTCCTGTGCGATCGTTGTTTTGCCGGAGCCGGAAAGCCCGGTCATCCATACGACGAGACCGCGCCGCCCGGTGATCTGCTCGCGCTCGGCGCCGGTCATGGCCTCGGCCGACCAGCGGATGTTGCGCTTATCGTAATCCTCGGAGAGCAGCGCCTCGGTGACGATGCCGCCGCCCGCGATCTCGTAATCGTCCACGATGACGAACCGGCGCGTGCCGTCGCAGCCGGAGTCGGCAGTGTCGAACGCCGTCGGGCGGTCGAGCCGGAGGATCACTTCGGCGACTTCGTTTTTCTGCACTTCGCTCCGCTCCAGACTATCCAGCTCCGAAGCGTCCACGACGCGGAGGATGCTCTCGAGCTTTGCTTCCACCTTGGCGGTGCCGCACTTGAAGAAATAGCGCTTGCCGGGACGCAGCGGCGCCTTGCCGAGCCAGAACACGTTGGCGCGCAGCCGTACACCGACGAACGGCGCTTCTTCACTCTCCAGGCACGCGATCTCGCCGCGGCGGACGAAGATCTGCTCGGTCATCGTGAAGCCGGCGGCGTCCCCGGCGATGAACTTTTCCGGCGTGGGCGCGGAGAACACCTCGAGCGAGGCAACGGTCGTTTTCTTCCCGGAGGGATAGAATACGATCTTATCGCCCGCGCGGAGGCTCCCGGCTTCGAGCGTTCCGGCCACGATGCGGCGCTCGTCGCCGCCCTCGGTGAATTTGTAAACGCCCTGCACCGGCATGCGCAGCGGGCGGTTTTCCGGGCTCGGCACGGGGACGAAAGCGTCCATCTGCTCGAGCACCGTGGGGCCGAAGTACCACGGCGTGCGCTCGCTGCGGATGGCGATGTTGTCGCCCTCCATGCCGCTCACGGGGATGAACGCCGCGGGCGTGATGTGGATCTTGGCGAGAAATTCGGTGAACTCCGTGACGATGGAACGGTAGACCTCTTCGGAATAGCCGACGAGATCCATTTTGTTCACGAGCACCGCCACCTGGCGGATGCCGAGCATGGAGAGGAAGTACCCATGACGGCGGGTGTTTTCTTCCACGCCGCGCGCGGCGTCGATCACCATGAGCGCGGCCTCGGCGCGGGAAGCGCCGGTGACCATGTTCTTGAGAAATTCAATGTGGCCGGGTGCATCGATGATGATGTACCGGCGCTTGTCGGACTTGAAGAAGCAGCGCGCGGTGTCGATCGTGATGCCCTGATCCTGCTCGTTGTGCAGCGCGTCGAGCAGGAAAGCGTACTCGAACGGCTTCGAGTTGCGGCGGCAGTTTTCGCGGATGGCTTCGAGCTTGCCCTTCGGCAGCGCTCCGGCGTCGGCGAGGAGACGCCCGATCACGGTGGATTTGCCGTGATCGACGTGGCCGACGGTGACGATATTCAAAAGCTCCTCGTTTTCCCAGGCGTTTCTTGTTTCTTCCATTACATGTACCCTCCCCGGCGAAGCGTTTCAAGCCCGCCGCCGTCCTCGGCGTCCTGGGCGCGGCCGCTGCGCTCGGCAATGTTGGAAAGAGCGCCGGTGCGCAGCTCCTCGATGATCTCATGGACGTTCCGGCTCTCCGACTGGATCGGCTTTGTGCACGGCGCGCAGCCGAGCGAGCGGTAGCGCGTGCCGTCGCCCTGGTTATAGTAGAGCGACACGGTGGGGATGTGCTCACGCTCGATGTATTCCCAGACGTTCAGCTCCGTCCAGTCGAGCAGGGGATGGATGCGCACATGCGTGCCGGGGGCAAAGTCGGTTTTGAACTGATTCCAGAACTCGGGCGGCTGGTCGTCCAGATCCCAGTCGTTGTGTTTGTCGCGCGGGGAAAAATAGCGCTCCTTGCTGCGCGAGCCCTCTTCATCGGCGCGTGCGCCGACGATGACGCCGGTGTAGGCGTCGGTGTTTGTGTCGCGCTCGTATTTCCCGGTCTGAAGGTTGAGCCGGTAGCGCGGCCATGTGCCGTCGAGCGTGTGGGTGAGAGCTTCAGTCTTGAGCCGGCGGCAACACTCGACGCGCGAGCACTTCCCGTCCGGGAACGTTTCGTGGTTTTCGAGCGCTTCGCGGTTTTCACCGTAGACCATGTAAAGGCCGTACTCCATGGCGAGCTTGTCGCGGTACTCGATCATTTCGGGGATCTTATAGTGCGTGTCGATGTGGACGAGCGGGAAGGGGACGTGACCGTAAAACGCCTTGCGCGCGAGCCAGAGAAGGACCGTGGAGTCCTTGCCGATGCTCCAGAGCATGCAGAGATTGCCGAACGCGGCGTAGGCCTCGCGCAGGATGTGTACGCTTTTGCTTTCCAGTTTATCGAGATGATCTCTCATTCTTCCTCAACCTCCCGCATTTCGTAGCCGTAATGTTCCATGTAGAAGCCCAGCTTCGCATTGATCTTGCGCACGAGCCGGGGCGAAATGTCGAACTTGTTTTTCTGGTATCCGCGCTGCGAATCGACATACGCCTGAAAGCGCGGCGCGGCCGTCTCAAAGCCGGAGAGCTCCAGCCGCCGGTA
>DHKA01000083.1:5736-33237 GCA_002404605.1 Clostridiales bacterium UBA4706
CCGCCGGTAAATATCCCGCAGTGTTTCGACCGGGGCGCGGCAGAAGTCGGTGTACGCGATGTCCACGTACCGGTTCTTCGGGAAAAAGCCCTCCAGGTCGAAAAGCTCGCGGTACATGCGCTCGAAAATATCGATGACCGTGTCCTCGATGAGCGCATCGAGATTGTCCGGTGCTTCGGTCAGCCGGAGCGAGTCCATCTCGGTGCGGAACATGTGGATCGTGGAGCGGACGGTCTTGTAGGGGTCGCGGTGGATGTTGATGAACCGCGCGTCCGGATACATGCCCCACAGCTCGCGGATGCGCGCGGTGTTGTCCGGGCTTTTGAGAATGAGCTGCTTTCCCTTTTTGATGTATGTGAGCTTGCGGACGGCGTAATCGTAGCTGCGCTCCCATTTGCGCAGCGCCTCCACGGGAAGGTCGCTCACGAACGCGCCTTCGATGTATTTTTTATAATTCTCCGGGAACGCGATCATGTGGATGATGGAGTACGGCGAGATCGTCAGCACGCCGAACGTCTCCTCCATCGGGAGATCGAGCGAGTACTGCACGTTATCCTGCGGGCGGCCGTTCTGGATGCCCTTTTCGATCGGCGGCTGGATGAGCTGGCCGAGCAGCAGTGAGTAGGGCAGACCGATCGTGTTCACGGGATCGAACCAGCCGAACTGCTCGTCGCGCGAGAGGACGTTCTGCAGATACGTCGTGCCGCTGCGCCAGTGGCCGAGAATGAAGATCGGGTCCTTTTCGATCTTCGTTTCACGGATGCGGCGGCGGTAAATGAGCGATTCCGCCGCCGCCGCGGGCGCGAGCGCGAGCGACGTTGCGGAGATGTACAGCGCCTGCGGCAGCCGGTCACGGGCGATATGGAAATGGTTTTCTTCCAGCAGATGCACCCAGTTGTCCAGCCGGCAGGTCAGAAGAAAATGTCCGGGATTGATAGCTTTCACGGTGTTGCCTCGCTAACATATAAAAATCTGGATATTAACATAGCAGGGGAATGTGAACTTAACGTTAAACATTCCCCTGCTATGGATTCTCTTTACATGGATTTTACGGTCTTTGCCGGCAGTGTGACGGTGAAGCGGCTTCCCTCACCGGGACGGCTCTCCGCGGTGATCGTCCCGCCGTGCAGCTCCACGATGCGCTTGCAGAGCGTGAGTCCCAGTCCGCAGCCGTCGGCGCGGCGATCGGTGTCGCCCTGATAGAACTGCTCAAAGATGCGCGGGAGCGTTTCCGCGTCCATGCCGCAGCCGGTGTCCCACAGCGTCACGGTGACGGTATCCGCTGCGGCGGCGAGATAGACGCCGATGCGCCCGCCGGGGGGCGTGAACTTCACGGCGTTTTCCAGCAGATTCACCCATACCTGATAGAGAAGCTCGCTGTCGCCGACGTAGTCGAGATCCGGGATGTCGGCGGAGACGGAAAGCCCGGCCTCCGTCCAGCGCGGTTCAAGCTGCAATACGGCGCGCCGGAGCTGCTCGCCGAGCGGGAAGATCTCCGCCTTTCGCTGGATCTCCCGGTGGTCGATGCGCGAGAGGCGCAGCATGTCGTCAATGAGCCCGACGAGCCGGTCGGATTCCTGCGCGATGTATTGGCTGTACTCGCGCTCCTCGGCCTCGGAAAGCCCGCCCTCGGCGAGAAGCTGGGCATAGCCGTTGAGAATGGAGAGCGGCGTTTTGAGCTGGTGGGATACGCTCGAAATGAAGTCCTTGCGCAGATATTCGTTCGAGCGGAGCTCCGCTGTCATAAGATTGAAATTGCGCTCAAGCTCGCCGAACTCCTCCACGCGGTCACGCTCCGGTACGGTGACATCGTAATTCCCTCCGGCGATCTCGCGCGCGGCGCGGGAGAGCTCGCGGATGGGGTTCGTTGTCGAGCGGGACGTGACCGTGATTAGCACCGCGACCGCTGCCACGGCGATGAGCAGAAGCAGCACATCCTTTGCGGCGTAGCCGAAGAGAAGATAGCGCATATTGTCGCGCTGGAAGATGATGCCGTTTCGCACGAGCGCGCCGAACGCGAGCGAGAAAAGCGACGTGACGATCACGAGGATCAGCAGCAGGATCGTCAGCCGTGAGCGGACGCGTCTCATCGGATCACCGCCCGGTAGCCGAGACCGCGGACAGTCTGGATCTCAAAGTCCGGCACGTTGGCGAGCTTTTCGCGCAGACGGCGGATGTGCGTGTCCACGGTGCGCGGGTCAGACTCGCTGTCGTACCCCCAGAGCTCATCCATGAGCATCTGGCGCGTGAAGATCTTCGTGGGTGCGGCGAGCAGCGTTTGCAGCAGCGCAAACTCCCGCGGGCGCAGCTCGTAGGAATACCCCTCGCCGGTGACGAGCAGCGTGTCGGCGTGCAGCGTGCACCCGCCCACGGCGATCTCGCCGGAGTGCTGGATACCGCAGCGGCGCAGCAGCGCCTCCACGCGCAGCAGCAGCTCTTCAAAATTCACGGGCTTTGTGAGATAGTCGTCCGCCCCGGCGTGAAAGCCGGTGCGCATATCGTCAAAGGAGTCCTTTACCGTTACCATCAGCACCGGCGTCGTGTCGCCCGCTTCGCGCAGCTCGCGGATGAGCCCATAGCCGTCAAGCCGGGGCATCATCACATCGGTAATGATGAGATGCACGCGGTTGTGCTCGAGAAGATCGAGCGCCGCCTGTCCGTCGGCTGCCTCCGATACCTCGTATCCGGCGCGCCGGAGGTGGATGCCGATCAGCCGCCGCAGCCCGGCGTTGTCTTCAACGACGAGAATGTTCGTCATGCTTTGCCCTGCCTTTCGGGGATAATTACTATAATAATAGAGCGCGGGAAAAACGCTGTCAAGCGGAGCGCCGCGGCGTTATACCCTGCCGATGCAGGCGATGGTGTCCGCCGGTATGGTGAGCTGTCCGTTCTCGGAAAACGCATCGAAGACGGCGCAGACCTCCGACAAATACGCCGCGTATCCGGCGTCCATCTCCTTCGGTGAATACGAGGAGGAGAGCACCCGGTCAAGGAAGCTCTGCCGGTCATAGCGCTGCGCGTTATTGGCGCGGAATACGGTGCAGTTTCCGCCGAAGAAGGCGGCGCATATCGCCGTTCGGCTCCACGGCGAAGACCTTATAGCCGCGGCACAGGAGCTGCCCGGCAAAGATCCCCGTGCCGGAGCCGACGTCTGCAAATATACTTCCGGCGGCGATGCCGAGCGTATGCTCCATATAATCAAAAAGCCCTTCGGCGTATTTGGGACGGCCCCGGGCGTATACATCGCCTCGGCCGTCAAAGCGTGATGTGTTGTCCATGCTGTTATCCTTTACATGCGTTGCTGCCGCAGTGATTTTATCACATGCGCTCCATAAAGAAAATAAAAGTTCATAAAACATTAATAAAGAAATGGTTGCGTTATTTGACGAAACGTGGTATTATATGAGCTGAAAAGGGCGAACCAATAAAAATGTGTTTGTTAACTTGAACATAATGGGGATTGTGTTCGATTACAAATGCTCTGGTGGAAACTTCGCAAGAAACCGCCTATTTCATGTTTCTCTTTTTCTTCTTCTCTTTCTCCTCTTTTTTACAAAGGATAAGCCGCTGGATATCGGATCGATGTCCAGCGGCTTATCCTTTTATGTTTTTCTCGCCAAATGAGGAATTATATTGTATAATAAACCGTTATCACACAGGAGGACAGACGATGGAAAGACCGTTTGCAAGCGTTACCGTCACGGAAAAGGCTGCGCGCTCTCTGCGCGGCGGGCATCCCTGGGTGTTCGCCGGGGAGGTGCTGACGAAGGAGAATCCCTGCCCGGACGGGGAGATCGTGGACGTATATACCGAAAAGGGCCGCTGGCAGGGCGCAGGGTTTTATAACAGCCGCTCGCTCATCCGCGTGCGCATTCTCTCGCGCAACACGAACGACAAAATGGACGAGGCGTTTTTCCGCCGCCGTATCCGCTACGCGCTCGCCTACCGGCAGCAGGTCATGGGCGAAGACTTTGCCGCCTGCCGCCTTATCTTCGGCGAGGCGGACGGCTTCCCCGGCTGGACGGTGGACCGCTACGGCGATGTGCTCGTGAGCGAGGTGCTCTCGCTCGGCATTGAGCAGCGGCGCGCGATGCTCTATGCGCTGCTGCGCGAGGAACTCGCGGCGCTCGGCGTGAACGTATCGTGCATTTATGAGCGCAACGAATCGCTCATCCGCGAAAAGGAGGGCATGACCTGCGGCAAGGGGCCGTATGCCGCGCCCGGGCTGGAGACGGACCCCACCGGCCACGCGGAGATCTGCGAAAACGGCATTTTCTTCGATGTGGACTACATAAACGGCCAGAAGACCGGCTATTTTCTCGACCAGAAATATAACCGCGCAGCGGCGGGGCGGCTCGCCCGCGGGCGGCGCGTGCTCGACTGCTTCACGCACACCGGCGCATTCGCGCTCCACTGCGCGGCCGGAGGTGCAGAGAGCGTCACGGCGGTGGACGTGTCCGCATCCGCGCTTGAACAGGCGCGGCGCAACGCCGAGCGCAACGGGCTCGAAGGGCGCATGGAGTTCCGGCAGGCGGACGTGTTCGAGCTGCTCACGGAACTCGGGAAGAGCGGCGAAAAGCTGTGGGACTACATCATTCTCGACCCGCCCGCCTTTACGAAAAGCGGCGCGACGGTCGAAAACGCGAGGCGCGGCTACCGGGAGATCAACCGCCGCGCCATGCAGATATTGCCGCGGGGCGGATATCTGGCGACGTGCTCGTGCTCGCACTTTATGACCGACACGCTCTTCCGCGCCATGCTCGCGGACGCGGCGCGCGACGCGAGCGTGCAGCTCCGCCAGATCGAAGCGCGCCAACAGAGCCCCGACCACCCGATCCTCTGGGGCGTGCCGGAGACGGATTATCTGAAATTCTACCTGTTCCAGGTCGTCTGAATGCCGAGGGGTTGAAAAAGGCGGGGGAATAGAGTAAAATTTGTCCGACAGAAAGTTTTTTCTTTGAATGGAGCGCGAGTATGGTTCCGGTGAAAAAGAAAACAAAGATCGCGGTCCTCGCGGCGACGTGCGCGGTGTTCGCGCTCGTGCTCGTTCTGGCGCTGCTGCTCTCGCGCGGCGCGGGCAGCGACCGCGTGCAGAGCGGGGAGCATCCGCTGCGCATCAGCGAATATATGAGTTCCAACACGGCCTACCCCAACGCCGACGGGCGCGTGTGTGACTGGATCGAGATACATAATACGTCCGATAAGCCCTTCAATATTTCCGGCTATCGCCTTTCGGACGATGTGACGCAGGCAAAATACGCCTTCCCGGTCGGGACGGTGGTCCCGGCGGACGGGTACATCGTCGTATATTGCGATCCGGAAGCCACTGGCGCGCTGTATGCGCCGTTTTCTCTCCGGCGTCTCGGCGGGGAAACGCTCCTTTTGATGAACAGCGCCAACACGGTGCTTGATGAGATCGAAACGCTCCGCTGCCGGAAGAATACGTCGATTGTGCGCGAAGCGGACGGCAGCTTTACGGTCTCCGCCGCGCCGACGCCGGGCTATGCGAACACCGACGAAGGGTACGCCGCGTACCTTGCCGCCACCGGGCAGGGCACGGGTACGCTGCGCTTGAGCGAGATCATGGCCGCCGAAACGCTTTTCACCGCGCCGAACGGCGCGCTCTGCGACTGGATCGAGATCGAAAATACCGGCGCCGAGACCGCCGATCTCTCCGGCATGCACCTTTCCGATAAGGCGGGCGAGGCGCGCTACACGTTCCCGGAGGGAACGCTGCTCGCGCCGGGCGCGTTCACGGTCGTATGGTGCTCCGGCGACGGGACGGAGGGGGAAAACTACGCCGCCATCCGGCTCGCCAAGGGCGGGGAAAGCGTCATTCTGACCGACGCCGCCGGAAACGCGCTCGACCGCGTCCAGACGCCGTTCCTCGCGGACGACACATCGTATGCCCGCATTTCGGGCGAGTGGTGCGTCACGGACCGGCCGACGCCGGGCTATGCGAACACCGACGAGGGCTACGCCGCCTTTGCCGCGGAGCGCGGCTTCGGCGACGTGGACGTGCAGATCACCGAGGTATGCCTCCGCAACGCGGCGGGACTCCGGGACGCCGACGGCGACCATCCCGACTGGATCGAGCTCTATAACGCCGGGACCGGGAGCGTTTCGCTCGGCGGCTGGTATCTCTCCGACGATCCGGAGGAACCGGCGCGCTGGCGCATTCCGGACATCACGCTCGCGCCGGGGGAATATTACGTCATTTTCGCCTCCGGCAAAAACCGGACGCAGGGCGAGCTGCACACGGACTTTGCCCTCTCCGCGGGAGAGAGCGTTATTCTGACAACGCCCATCGGCAGCGCCGCCGACCGCGTGGAGCTTACGCAGACCGAGCCGGATGCCTCGCTTGCGCGCATCGGCTCCGACTGGCGCGAATGCGCCTCCCCCACGCCGGGGAAGACCAACGGATAAGGGGGGAGAGCTATGGCAGAGATCAAACGCCACGAGATCAAATACATCATCTCCCTGCGGGAGACCGAGCTTTTGAAATACCGGCTGCGCGCCCTGCTCCGGCCCGATCCGCACGTCCGCGCCGACGGCAGTTACTTTATCCGCAGTCTCTATTTTGACGATACCGACTACCGCGCGTATCACGAGAAGATTGCGGGCGTGAAGGAGCGCACGAAGTACCGCATCCGGTTTTACAACATGGACGATTCGCGCATCACGCTCGAAAAGAAGAGCAAGGACGGCGACTTCTCCGGCAAGGAATCGGTGCGCATCTCCCGCAAACTGGCCGAGGCATTTCTCACCGGCGGCGAAGCGCTGCGCGATACCGAGGGGCTCGCACGCGAGCTTGCGCGGCTGCGGCAGAACGGCTGGAAGCCCGCAGTGCTGGTCGATTACGTCCGGTATCCGTTCGTGTATCCGACCGGCAACGTCCGCGTCACGATCGACACGGCGCTTTGCACCGCACCGTTCAAAACCGACCTTTTCGATGATCGCGCGCTCACCGTGCCGGTGCTCGATGAGGGCGAGGCGGTGCTGGAGGTCAAGTACGATGCTTTCCTGCCCGCACCGGTCCGCACGCTGCTCGAAGGCGTGCCCAAGCAGCGCTGCGCCGTTTCCAAGTACACCAAATGCCTGGACATTCTGGAATAAAGAGGGGTAAAAACCAATGAGTATTTCCGATCTCGTCAAAAACAAATTCGTTGAGGAATTCACCGCGATCTCCGTCGGCACGCTGCTCACGACGCTGCTTTTGAGCTTTGCGCTGGGCCTTTTTGTGTTGGTGATCTACCGCGTGACCTACGGCGGCGTCAGCTTCAGCAAGAGCTTTGCGCTCTCGCTCGTGATGCTCTCGATGGTCACGGCGCTCGCCATTTTGACGGTGCGCTCCAACGTCGTGCTCTCGCTCGGCATGGTCGGCGCGCTTTCCATCGTCCGCTTCCGCACGGCGATCAAGGATCCGATGGATACGGTGTTCATGTTCTGGAGCATCGTCACCGGCATCATCACCGGCGCGGGGTACATCACCGTCGCCATTCTTGCGGCGCTGCTGCTTGGCGCGCTCTTCCTTGCGCTCAACCTGCTCTCCGGGAAGCTGCACACCAACTCGTATCTCGTCGTTTTCCGCTATACGCCAGAGGGCGAGAGCGCGGTGCGATCCAAGCTCGGCACGCTCGGCAAATATAAGCTCAAGAGCCGCACGATGAATCTCGCCGAGACAGAGCTCGTCGTGGAGGCAAAGCTCACCGCCAAGCAGATGGATTCGCTCGAAGCGCTGCTCGACAATGAGGGCATTTC
Organism: Clostridiales bacterium UBA4706; assembly: GCA_002404605.1. Classification (GTDB taxonomy): domain Bacteria; phylum Bacillota; class Clostridia; order Oscillospirales; family Oscillospiraceae; genus Apopatocola. The sequence goes on from DHKA01000083.1 coordinate 13,498, forward strand.
CGACGTCAACATCGTAAGTTATAACGGAAGCACCCTTCTTTAAGTATAGCAAAGCATAGAAAAGGAGATAAGGATATGACACACGAGTATACGACCCGGGGCACCTGCGCCCGCAAGATCCTCTTTGAGGTGGAAGACGGAAAGGTCCACAACGTGCAGTTCATCAACGGCTGCAGCGGCAACACGCAGGGCGTTGCGAAGCTCTGCGAGGGCATGGATGTGAACGAGGTCATCGACCGGCTCGAAGGCATCCGCTGCGGCATGAAGCCGACGTCCTGCCCGGACCAGCTCGCGCAGGCGCTCAAGGCCGTGCGCGATAACGGCTGAAACATAATTTAATAGGAAAAAGCCCGGAGCGGCGCATCCAAAATGGATGCGCCGCTCCGGGTTTTCAGCCTGTACAAAAAGCCTCGCAGAGTTTGCTCCCGCAGGAGCAAATGAATTTGGATTATTTTCTCCGGCGGCGTGTACGTCGGAGAAAATTCTTCTCGGCTCGCAAACGTGCGAGCGAAGCGAGTGCGCTGCAGCGAGCCGCAGCCTTTTCAAATGGGAGCCCCGAGCAGCGGGGCTCCCATTTGAAGGCGTTAGCCCGCGACATACAGGGGCATGTAGATCGTCTGACCGACGTAGTACGTGGCGAGATTGTCGCGGTCGTTCAGCCGCTGCAGGAAGGTGATGTTGCTCTCATAGCTCAGACCGTAGGTGAGGCAGAGACCATAGACCGTGTCGCCTGCGACGAGCTTGTGCGCCATGATCTTGTAGTATGCGCCGGAATCGGGGTACGTCGTCGAGGGGATGAGGATGATGTTTCCGGGGATCAAGTAGCTGTAGCTCACACTGGGATTCAGACGCTGGATGGCGGCGTCGTTCGTGGCGAAATCCACCTTGTATTTCTTGCAGATGCTCATGACGGTGTCGCCGGCCTGGATCTTGTGCGGGATGAGAAGGTAGCTGAGTGTATCCTCGGCGGGAATGTTGGGCGTCGCAGTGGGCTTGGCAGAAGTCCCGGCGGAGGCGCTCGGCGCGGCGGAGGCCGTCGTACCGGCGGAAGGCGTGGGCGCAGCGGTCGGGGCAGGGGCGGCCGTCGTACCGGCGGAAGGCGCGGGCGTAGCGGTGGGCTTCACGACCGTGGAGGCGGCGACGTACTGCGGCATATAAAGGATATTGCCGGGGAGCAGGTTATAATAGGCCGAGTTGGGGTTGAGCAGGGAGATCAGCTTGGAATAGGCGTAATAGTCCAGACCGTAGGAGGCGCAGAGCGCGTAAAGCGTGTCGCCGGAGACGATCTTATGCGCCATGATCTTATAGTAGGAGCCGGAGGCCGGGACGGTTTTTGTCGGGATGAGGATGACCTTTCCGGGCATCATATAGTTGTAGTTGGTGATGTTGTTGATCTTGCGGATCGTCGCGTCGTTCGAGGAGAAGTCCACACCGAGCGCGGCGCAGACGCCGGAAACGGTCTCGCCGTACTGCAGCGTGTGCTGCGCGAGATAATAGCTCACCGTATCGCCGGAGGGAACGTTCGCCGTCGGAGCGGGCGTCGTGCCCGGCTGGGGCGTGGCGGTCGGCGCGGCGGAGGTGCCGGAGGTCGGCGCCGGAGTCGGCGTTGCAGCGCCGGCGGGCGTTATGTACAGCGGCAGGATGAACTGCTGGCCGGCCATGAACACGTTGAGGTTGTTGTTGAGCGCGGCGAGCAGCTTGTAGTTGGCGTTGTAGTCAATGCCGTAGCTCTGACAGAGCGCGGCGGGCGTCTCCCCGGCGACGAGCGTGTGCGAGAGGAGAGAATAGTACGCCTCCGAAGTCGTGGCCGTCTTTGTCGGCAGCCAGAGGACTTTGCCGGGCATCATATAGTTGTAGTTTGTGATGCCGTTGATCTTGCCGATCAAGGCGAGATTGGAGTTGAAGTCGATCTTTTTCGCTTCGCACACGCCGTAGATCGAATCGCCCGCCTTGAGGGTATAGCTCGTGAGATAGCCCACGACCTTGTCATCGGCGGCGTTCGCTGTGCCGGTGAGACCGGTGAAGAGCGCTGCTACGAGACATACGGTCAGCAGCAGGGAAAGAAGGCGTTTTTTCATGGTAGGTTTCTCCCTTCGTTGACTCCGCGCGGGGGTCGGGTAGATTTAAAAGATTGGTTTCGTGTATGTATGACGGGGAAAAAGCCCGATCCGTTCAGGAAAGAAGCGTGATCGGCGCGATATCCTGCCAGACGATGCCGGTACGATTGCCGTCCTGATCCACGAGATCCTGCGAGATCTTGCCGGTATAGACCATTTCACCGTTTTGCAGCGTGAGGACATACTGCGCGTCGGCGTCGTCGGTGATCCAGTCCGTGCCGGAGAAGGAAGCGCCCTCGCCGGGGAAAAAGTCCTGCTCGGCAAGGCTCATCAGCCGCATATCGCCGGGGAACAGGCCCTGCGCCGGTTCGCTGATGCGGTGGGCGTGCCAGAGCGCGGTGATCTCGCCCTCGATGTACTCAACGATCGCCTTGTCGGTCGCCGTATAGAGCAGATACCGGCTGCCGCCGAGGGGGACGAACTCCGTGAACTCGGTCAGCTCTCCGTCAATGTACGCGCGGACGCGGATCGCGCCGGTCAGACCGTCACAGTCCCACTGGCATTTGCCCTCGCGCTGCACCTCCGTGCCGGAGGTCTTGTCCACGTAAGTGTAAGCTGCCTCGTAGCGTCCCGGCGCGGACGAAGTGAGCACGGCATCGGGGAACGTTTCACGGAGCGACGTCTGCGCCGCGTCCAGACCGTCGGCGCGCAGCTCGCGCCCGAGCGACGGATATGCCGTCGTGAACGGGACGTACACGAGCAGAAGGTAATCGGAGTTCATGTAGTAGCTGTCCGGATACGCGGCCTGCAGTTTGGCGTTGTGCGTTTCGAGCCGCTGCTGCACGGTGCTGAGCAGCGCACCGTAGATCGCGGTGTACTGCGCGTAGGCATCCGCGTAGGAAATGCCCTCCGCGGCGGGGTTGGTGTTGTCTGACTTGGTCTCCGTTCCGGCGCTCGCCGTCGGCTGCGGCGCTTCGGTCTTGCCGCAGGCGGCGAGAGAGAGCAGGAGCGCACAGCAGAGGATCAGAGAAAGGATCTTTCGTTTCATGGAAAATCTCCCGTTATGTACCTTTTTAAATAAATGGGGGCAAAGCTGTTAACATAATATTATGCCACAAGGCGAGAAAATTGCAAGCCCCCGATGCAGCATTTTTCGCGGAAAAATCCGGAAAAAGAGGGAAATCGGGCGGAAAAGGATTCCGCCCGGGGAGAAAATCAGTTCACGTCCTCTTCCACGGACTCCGGAGCGAGCTCCAGAAGGACGGGATTGCGGAGGAAATATTTTAGGCATTTGAGAGCACTCGCAAAATAATAGCTGTCGGCGATGCGCTCATCGCAGGTGATACGCAGATCGACATAGTGCCGCTCGACGCCGGAGGGGGTGCCGTCGGCCTCCTGCACCTTGCGCCGCGCGCCGAAGGAAACGGCGCAGGGCATGTTGCCGAAATCGGCGAGATGCGCCTCCGCGGGCGGAACGCCGAAGCTGCCGAGATCGAGCATCGTCACGCTGCCGTGGAACGGGCTGGCGTCCAGCCACGTGCGCGGCAGCCAGTCGAAGTAATCCATCAAACGGAAAATGCTCATCGCCATGCGCAGCAGAATGCGGGGGAAGCGCATGAGCGTGTTGGCGAGCTTTTCCGGGGCGCTCAGGGAAATGTCGGCGCGGACCTCATCCGTGGCCTCGGTGAGCTTGCGGTAAACGTCGAACACCGTGTCGGTCGGCGCGAAGCGGACCTTGATGCTCGTCTCCGTCGCGGTGACGGAAGCACTGCGCTTGACGGGGAGAACGACTTCGATGTCGCTGCGGGCATAGATGCGCCGCCCGGATACGAACCGGTTGATGCCCGGACGCATGGACACTGTGCGGACGTAGGCCGCGATGAGCAGATGCAGAAAGCCGAGATTTGCCCAGCCGCCGGCGCGCTTTTCCCGCAGCCATTTTTCCACGCCGGTGACCTCCACGCTGTCCGAGAGGAAGCAGGTAGCGTCGCTCCGGCGGCGGAGGATGTACGGCTGGATGCGGTTGTAGGCGGGGAGCGTATAGAGCTGACGGCCCTCCCGCCGGTCGTTCATATGTCGGGTGTATCGGTCTGCCATGAAAGAGTCTCCTTTTACAGGTGCAGAATGGTGCTTTTTCGTGCCTGCTCGGTGGGCACAATTTGTTTATTATATTTATTATATAATATTATATAGTTTCTTTCCTAATTTGCAAGCATAAAATACAACTTGCCCAAACACAGAAGTCTTCATTTGGTTAAAACGGAAAAAATGCTGCGCATACGGCTTTTAGGGTGACAATTTACCGACATTATCACTTGAATTTGATGAAAAAAGGGTGTACAGTTACACTGTCAGAAAATTTGGCTTTGACGGGAGGTGTTTCAAAAAATGGCACTGGAAGCAATTCTTGCCGTAGAGCAGGCGGAACGGGATGCGGCCCGGAAAAAGGCAGAAGCAGCGCAGAAAGCGAAGGAGATTGCCGCGAAAGCCGACAAAGAAGGGAACGCAGCGGTGAAGGAAGCCGCGGAAAGAGCTGCGGCAGAGCTCTGGACTCTCGCAAAGAGTGCAGAGGAAAAGAGCGCTGCGGAAAGTGAAAAGATCCGGGAAGCGGCCCGCGAGGAGATGGACGCGCTGCGCAATCTCGCGGAGAACCGTCTGGAAGAGGCGGCGGACCGGATCGTGGAAAGGATCGTGAACGGATAAATGAGCATTGTAGCCATGAAAAAGCTCCGGCTCATCGGCGTTCATTCCCAGAAGGAAGAACTGCTGCGCGAGCTGATGCTTCTCGGCTGCGTGGAGGTGTCGGATCCGGCAAACCGGCCGGACCGGGAGGAGCTTGCCGCCTTCCGGCGTGCGGACGGCGGAAAGGTCTGGCAGAAGCGCTCGGATCAGACAACGATCGTCAACGCGCTGCGGCTGCTGGACAAGCATGCCCCTGCCAAAAAGGGCCTGCTTACGCCGAAGCCGGAGGTCGAATGCGCCAAGCTGCTCGATGAGAGCGCTCTGGATGCCGATCTCGCTCTGGCGGGGGAGATCCTCTCGCTGGATGCGGAGGCGCGCGGCCTTCTTACCCGCGCAAGCCGGGAACGCGCCTCGGCGGAGGCCATGACTCCGTGGACGGCGCTGAACGTCCCGCTCGAACGCATGGAGACGCAAAGCTGCGAAATGCAGCTCGGCACACTTCCCGCCGCCGTCCCCATGGAGGAAGTAAACGCCGCGCTCTCGGAGCTGGAAGTCGGCTTTGATCTTGTCTCCGAGGACAAGACCAGCCGGTATGTATCGCTGCTCTTCCGCCGGGAGGACCGCGAGACGGTCGCCGCGGCGCTTCGGCCGTTCGGCTTTTCGGCCATTTCTCTGCCGGAAGGCACCGGAACGCCGGAGCAGATCCGCGCCGCCGCGATCGCCCGCAGCGAGGAGCTGACGGAGCAGGCGGCCAAAAAGATCGAAGAGCTTGCCTCCTATGCACCGCACCGCGACGCGCTGCAACTCGGCGCGGACACGCTTTCGACGCGCATCGCGCGCGAGGAAACGGCCGAAAGGCTCCTGCAGTCGGACAGCACCTTCTACTTTGAAGGTTGGATCACCGCGCCGGAGGAGAAAAAGCTCGGTGACACCCTCTCAAAATATTGCTGCGCCTGGGAGACGGAAGAGCCGGATCCGGAGCATCCGGAGGAGGTCCCCATCCAGCTGCGAAATAACGCGCTGACCCGCCCGTACAACATCGTCACGGAGATGTATTCTCTCCCGGCGTACAACGGGCTTGACCCTAACCCCTTTATCATGCCGTTTTTCGCGCTGTTCTTTGGCATCATGTTCGCGGATATGGCGTACGGTCTCATCCTGCTGATCGCGGGACTGCTCTTCCTCTGGAAGGCAAAGCCGAAGGGAAGCATGAAAAACGCCGCGGGGCTGCTGATCGAATGCGGCATTTCCACATTCGTCATAGGCTTCCTGACCGGCGGCTTCTTCGGCGACGTCGTCTCCGTCATCGGCGGCTGGTTCGGCAAGGACTGGTCGATCGTACCGCACCTCGGCACAATCCACCTCGGCAGCATTGCGATCGATCTGCCGCTCAATCTGCTGGAAGGCAACAACCCGCTGTATGTTCTCGTCGCGGCGATCTGTCTCGGCGCGATCCATCTGGCGCTCGGCACGGGCATCGGCATCTATCTCAAGCTCAAGGACGGCGAGTGGGCAGACGCTCTGCTCAACGATCTGTGCTGGTGGGTGATGATCGCGGGCATTCTCGTCATGGTGACCGGCGGAACGAAGGTCGTTCTTTATGTCGGCATCGGCATGCTCGTGCTCGGCCAGCTTATCACCGGCAAGGGCTTCGGGAAGATCACCGGCATTTTCAGCGCGGTGTACAACGGCGCGACCGGGTATCTGGGCGATCTGCTCTCGTACTCGCGTCTGATGGCACTGATGCTCGCCGGCAGCGTTATTGCGAGCGTATTCAACCAGCTCGGCTCGCTCGGCAACGCCAACGGCATGACCGTGGGCGGCACGATCCTTTTCGTGCTCGTGTTCTGCATCGGTCATGCGCTGAACTTTGCGCTGAACCTGATCGGCTGCTTTGTGCATACGCTGCGTCTGCAGTTCCTCGAGTTCTTCGGCAAGTGGTACCGGGACGGCGGCAAGGCCTTCCGTCCTTTGAAAATTCAAACGAAATATGTAGATATCAAGGAGGAGTAAAATAATGATCACTGCATTCTTTGAGAGCTTCGGCGGTCTCGCCATCGGTTTCCTGGGCGCTTCCCTCGCATGCGGTCTCTGCTGCGCCGGCTCTGCCAAGGGCTGCGGCCTCGCCGGTGAAGCCGGCACCGGCCTTCTCAGCGAAGATCCCTCTTACTTCGGCAAAGTCCTGATCCTTCAGGTCATCCCCGGCACCCAGGGGCTGTACGGCCTCGTTGTCTGGTTCTTTGCGCTGCTCCAGATGGGCGTGTTCGGCGGCAACGTCGATCCGACCAGCCTCACCGTCGTTGACGGTCTGCGCGTTGCGTGCGCTTGCCTCCCGATGGCGACCGGCGCCGCTATCTCCGCTCCGGCGCAGGGCCGCGTGGCCGCTACCGCCGTTAACCTGATGGCCAAGCGTCCCGATGACTGGGCGAAGGGCATCATCCTCTGCATCACGGTCGAGTTCTACGCCATCCTCTCGCTGCTCGCCTCCTTCCTGATGCTGCTGAACCTGCACATCGGCGCCTGATCCGGAAAGGACCGGTATCGCCATGAACGGAATTGAAAAGATCACGGCCCGTATCACGGCAGAGGCGGACGAAGCCGCCGCCGCCGTGATCGCCGAGGCCGAAAAGACGGCGGGAGAAATCCGCGCCGCCTACCAGAAAAAAGCGGACGAGGCGTATGAAGCGCGCATGAACGAGGGCAATACCGAGGTCCGCCTCGGCGCCGAGCGCGTGGAGCGCGCCGCGAAGCTTCAGAGCCGCAAGGATACGCTCGCGCTCAAGCAGAACCTTCTCGAGCGCGCCTATGACAGAGCAAAGGAAAAGCTCCTCGCCCTGCCGGAGGAAGGGTATACGGCGTTCCTCGCGTCCCAGGCGGGCCATGCCGCCGTCACCGGTCACGAACGCATCGTCATCAACAGCCAGGACCGCTCCATGGGCGAGGCGATCGTCCGCGGCGCGAACGCGATCCTGACCGAGCGGGGACTCCCCGCCGGGCTCACGCTCTCGGACGAGAGCGGCGACTTCTCCGGCGGTCTCAAGCTCCGCGAGGGCAGCGTGGAAGTCAACTGCACCGTTGACACGCTTCTTGCGCTGAGCCGGAACAGTCTGGACGCGGAGATCGCCGCCATCCTCTTTGACTGATCCGGTTGGAAGGCGGGAAGAAAATGGCAAACAAAAAAGTTTCGGACAAAGATTATCTGTTCATCTCCTCGATGCTCAAGGCACGGGAGAACCGCATGCTCCGTCGCGACCGGCTCGAGCAGATGCTCTCCTCCGGTAGCTTTGAGGAAGCCGCAAGGCTCCTCGCCGAGATCGGTTGGCCCGATCTGACCGGCAAGGGCAGCGCGGCGGTGAGCGAGGCGCTTGCCAAGCGCCAGGCGGAGATCTATGCGGAGATCACCCGCTTCGTTCCGGAAAAGGAGCTGGTGGGCATTTTCCGGCTGAAGTACGACTACCATAACGCCAAAACCATCGTCAAGGGCGAGGGCGCGGGCGTTGACGCGGCGTACCTTCTCTCCGACGCCGGACAGATCGAGCCGGAAAAGCTCGAAGCGGCGTTCCGCGAGGACAGCTTCCAGTTCATCCCCGGAAAGCTCGGCCCCGCAATGGCGGAGGCAAAGGGCATTCTCGCCCGCACCGGCAATCCGCAGCTGGCGGATTTCGCGCTCGACAAGGCGTACTATGAGGATCTCAAGGCGCTGGCCGACGCGGTGTCGAGCCCCTTTGTGAAGGGCTATGTCACAACGCTCATCGACAGCGCGAACCTCCGCGCCGCGGTGCGCTGCGTGCGCATGGGCAAGGACGCGGAGTTCCTCCGCGGCGCGCTCGTCGCGGGCGGCAATGTCCCGGTGCAGCGGCTCGTGCAGGCGGTGTTCTCCGGCGAGGGGATCGCCGCGGCGTTCGCTTCGACGCCGTTCCGTGACGCCGCCGCGCTCGGCGCGGCCGCGATCGAGGGCGGCACGATGACGGAGTTTGAGCGTGAGTGCGACAACGCCGTCAACCGCTACATGACCGGCGCGCATCTCAAGAGCTTCGGTCCCGAACAGGTCGTCGGCTATCTGACGGCGGAGGAAGGCAACACCATGGCGGTCCGCATGGTGCTCACCGGCCTTCTGGCCGGCATCGACCCGGAGCGACTGAAAGAAAGGCTGCGTGAGAGCTATGTATAAGATCGGCGTCATGGGCGGCAGAGAGACCGTTATGGGCTTTAAAGCGCTCGGGCTGGACGTGTTCCCCGTGGACAACGCGGACGAGGCGCGGCACACTCTCCGCCGGATCACCTCCGGTGAGAGCGAATACGCCATCCTCTATCTGGAGGAGAACCTTGCCGCGGAGCTATCGCACGAGATCGACCGCTTCAAGGACAGCCCTACTCCGGCGATCATCCTCATCCCCGGGCGGGACGGGACGCTCGGTCTCGGCCAGAGCGCGCTGCGCTCGGCCGTGGAACGCGCCGTCGGCAGCAACATTTTATAATTATGACCCTTTTGCGCCGCGTGCGGCGCGCCGGGCGGCATCGCCGCGCCGGAACCTTAACGGAAAGAAGGTAGAACATTGAGCGGAAAAGTGATTAAAGTATCCGGACCGCTGGTGGTGGCCGACGGTCTGGAGGACGCCAACGTATCGGACGTTGTCCGCGTCGGCGAACAGCACCTGATCGGCGAGATACTGAATATGACCGGAGGCAGCGCCTCCATTCAGGTCTACGAAGAGACTTCCGGCCTTGGCCCCGGCGCCGAGGTCGTGACGACCGGTATGCCGCTGAGCGTGGAGCTCGGGCCCGGCATGCTCGAAAACATCTATGACGGCATCCAGCGTCCCCTGCCGGAGATCCGCGACCTCACCGGCGAGACGATCGCCCGCGGTGTGAGCGTTCCGGCGCTCAACCGCAAGAAGATCTGGAACTTCGTCCCCGCGGCGAAGGAAGGCGACGAGCTCCTCGCCGGCGATGTGCTCGGCACTGTGCAGGAGACGACCGCCATCCTTCATAAGATCATGGTCCCCCCGACGATCAAGAAGGGCACTGTGAAGTGGATCCGCGGCGGCGAATTCACCGTCGAGGAAAAGATCGCCTGTCTGACGCTCGGCGACGGCAGCGAGATCGAGCTGGATATGATCCAGCGCTGGCCGGTGCGTATCCAGCGCCCGAACGCCGGCAAATTCACCCCCAGCCGTCCGCTGAACTCCGGACAGCGCATCATCGACACCATGTTCCCCGTCGCCAAGGGCGGCACGGCCGCCGTTCCCGGCCCGTTCGGCAGCGGCAAGACCGTCGTGCAGCACCAGCTCGCGAAGTGGTCGGATGTGGACATCGTCGTCTACATCGGCTGCGGCGAACGCGGCAACGAGATGACCGACGTTCTCAATGAGTTCCCCGAGCTGAAGGACCCCCGCAGCGGCGAGCCGCTGATGAAGCGCACGGTGCTTATCGCGAACACCTCCGATATGCCCGTGGCCGCGCGTGAGGCTTCTATCTATACCGGCATCACCATCGCGGAGTATTTCCGCGATATGGGCTACGACGTCGCCGTTCTCGCCGACTCCACGTCCCGCTGGGCCGAGGCGCTGCGCGAAATGTCCGGCCGTCTCGAAGAGATGCCCGGCGAAGAGGGCTATCCCGCTTACCTCGCCAGCCGTATCGCGCAGTTCTACGAGCGCGCCGGCTGCGTCACCTGCCTCGGCAGCGACAAGCGCCAGGGCAGCGTTACCGCCATCGGCGCCGTCTCGCCTCCGGGCGGCGACACGTCCGAGCCGGTATCGCAGGCGACGATGCGTATCGTCAAGGTGTTCTGGGCGCTCGACAGCTCTCTGGCCTACGCCCGTCACTTCCCGGCGATCAACTGGCTGACGTCCTATTCGCTGTACACCGACTCGCTGCGCGAGTTTTACGATAAGGAATTCGGCGCAACGTATATGGCGAACCGCACGAAGGCCATGAGTATTCTGCAGGAAGAGGCAGAGCTCCAGGAGATCGTCCGTCTCGTCGGTCAGGACGCGCTCAGCCCCGCCGACCGCATGACGATGGAGACTGCGCGTATGATCCGCGAGGACTTCCTGCAGCAGAACGCCTTCATCACCGAGGACGCCTATTCCTCTTACGGCAAGCAGTACCGTCTGCTCGATCTTGTGCTGCAGTACGATGCGAAATGCCGTGCAGCGCTCGAAAAGGGCGCGGATCTCAACGGTCTCTTCAACATCGGCGCGCGCGAGGCCATCGGCCGCGCGAAAATGGCGCCGCAGGAAGAATATGAGAAGGTTTACGACGGCATTCTCGACGAGATGCAGTCCGAGATCGACGAAGTTGTCCGGGGAGGTGAGGAGCAGTGATCCGCGAATATAAAACAATTAAGGAGATCGCCAGCCCTCTGATGATCGTGGAGCACGTCGATGGCGTCACCTACGACGAGCTGGCGGAGATCGAACTGCCGAACGGCAGCGTCCGGCGCTGCAAGGTGCTCGAAGTCGAGGGCGACCGCGCGGTCGTGCAGCTCTTCGAGTCGGCGCAGGGCATCAACCTTGCCGAGAGCAAGGTGCGCTTCCTCGGCCACCCGCTCCAGCTCGGCGTGAGCGAGGATATGCTCGGCCGCGTCTTCAACGGCATGGGCGAGCCGATCGACGGAGGCCCGGCCATCATCGCCGAGGAGCACCGCGATATCAACGGCCTTCCCATGAACCCCGCCGCGCGCGCCTACCCCGCCGAGTTCATCCAGACCGGCGTTTCCACCATTGACGGTCTGAACACCCTCGTCCGCGGCCAGAAGCTGCCCATCTTCTCCTGCTCCGGTCTGCCCCATGCGGCGCTCGCCGCGCAGATCGCGCGTCAGGCGAAGGTGCTTGGCGACGGCGAGAACTTCGCCGTCGTGTTCGCCGCCATCGGCATCACGTTCGAGGAATCCGAATACTTCATTCAGGAGTTCCGCCGCACCGGCGCCATCGACCGCACGGTCGTATTCTCCAACCTTGCGAACGACCCCGCCGTTGAGCGTATCGCTACGCCGCGCATGGCGCTGACCGCCGCAGAGTATCTGGCGTTTGAAAAGGACATGCACGTCCTCGTCATCCTCACGGATATCACGAACTACGCCGAAGCGCTGCGCGAGATCTCCGCCGCAAAGAAGGAAGTCCCAGGCCGCCGCGGTTACCCCGGCTACCTGTACACCGACCTTGCGACGATGTACGAGCGCGCCGGCCGTCGCGTGGGCCGCGCCGGTTCGATCACGATGATCCCCATCCTGACCATGCCGGAAGACGACAAGACCCACCCGATCCCCGACCTTACCGGCTATATCACCGAGGGCCAGATCATCCTCAGCCGCGATCTTTACCGCAAGGGCGTCGTGCCCCCGGTGGACGTGCTGCCGAGCCTTTCCCGACTCAAGGATAAGGGCATCGGCGAGGGCAAGACCCGCGCCGACCACGCCGGTACGATGAACCAGCTGTTCGCGGCCTACGCCCGCGGCAAGGAAGCCAAGGAGCTTATGACGATCCTGGGCGAAGCGGCGCTGAGCGACGACGACAAGCTCTACGCAAAGTTCGCCGAGGCGTTTGAAAAGCGCTATGTCTCCCAGGGCAACGAGACCAACCGTTCCATTGAAGAGACGCTCACCATCGGCTGGGAGCTGCTCTCCATCCTGCCGGAACGCGAGCTCAAGCGCATCAAGCCGGAGTTCATTGCGAAGTATCTTCCCAAGAAGCAGCAGTAATGCGCTTCGCGGAAAGGAAGAGGTGATCCCATGGCAACCATAACACCGACCCGAATGGTGCTAAACCAGATGAAGGGCCGACTGAAAACCGCCTCCCGCGGCCATAAGCTGCTCAAGGACAAGCGCGATGAACTGATGCGTCAGTTTATGGACGTTGTCCGCCGCAACAAGGAGCTGCGCACGAAGGTCGAGCAGGGACTGACCGAAGCATTCGGCGCGCTGAGCGTGGCGAGCGCGGTCATGTCGCCCGAAATGCTCGAACAGGCGCTGCTCTATCCCCGGCAGAGCGTGGCGCTCGATGTGAGCTTCAAGAACATCATGAGCGTCAACGTCCCGGTCTACGATTTCCAGACCAAGACCGCCGAGGAAGGGGATATCTTCCCCTATGGTCTCGCGCAGACCTCCGGCGAGCTGGACGACGCCATGACCGCTCTCTCGGGCGTGTTTGAGGACATGCTGGAGCTGGCGCAGGTCGAAAAGACGATGCAGCTTCTCGCACAGGAGATCGAAAAGACGCGCCGCCGCGTGAATGCGCTCGAGTACGTCATGATCCCCGATCTGCAGAAGAACATCAAATACATCTCCATGAAGCTCGAGGAGAACGAAAACTCCACGAAGGTACGCCTCATGAAGGTGAAGGAAATGGTTTTGCAGGACGCGCACCATTACCAGTATTAATTATGCGAAAAGGCACTCTCTTGCGAGAGTGCCTTTTACTATCAGCGCCCAGTGAGAGAGCCCCACCATTCGAGCAGACGGAAGCGGAGAACATAGCCCTCGCCGTCTTCGGTGATGAGCTTTACATCGTCATCCGAGAGCGCCGCGGCTTCCTGCGCTGTCTCCACGCCCGATGTGCAGAGCGGAGGGTATACCACGCACCACCAGTTTCGCCCGCTGCCCGCGCCGAGCGTTACGCGAAGCGACGTATACACGCCTGCCGGGAGCGAGAAGGTTTCATATTCCCTTGTTGGGTACGTTTCCCGGCCAAGCTCCACGCGCGCTCTGCCGCCGCTCGTGCTCTCCGCGATGCGCTGAATCGCTCCCGACGCTGCGGCGATCACCGCTGCGGCGTCCTGCGCGCCGGACGCGGCTTCGAGCCGCGGCGTGAGATACGCGAGCAGCATATCCCGTACCTCGAGCTTCACGCGCTGATCCTCCGCACTGTCGGATGCGGCGATCACGTGCAGCCGTACGATCTTGTCCGCAAGTGCGCTCTGCCGCCCCTGCGCCCATACGCCGGCGAGCAGCGTTACGCACACCGCCGCAAGAAGCGCCGTTTCCCATGGCCGCAGCCGGTCATTATTTCGCATAAAAAGAACCGCCCTTCTATGTATCAGATGCACATAGTATGGGCGGTTATTGTGTTTTTTAAACCGGCGCGGTCAAGGCTGCGGCGTTTCCGCGGGTGGCTCGGGCGTCGGCTCCGGCATGGAAAGGTCGATGTCCGTGATGATCTGGCAGGCGGGAAGCGCCTCCTGCAGCGAGCGCACCATGTCGGCGGTGAGATCGCCATTCCCGGTGATGTTCAGCGTGCGGAGCTGTGTGAGCGAGCGGAGCGCCGCCAGAGAGTTCAGGCTGTTGTAGCTGAGATCCAGCTCCTCAAGCGCCGTGCAGCCGGAGAGCGCGGTGATGTCGCGCAGGGCATTGTGGTCAAGACCGAGCCGCCGCAGCGCCGTATGGCCGGTGAGAGCGGAGAGATCGTAAAGGTTGTTGTAGCCCAATTGCAGCTCTTCCACGGAGAACAGCTCCGCGAGCGGTGCGAGATCGGAAAGCGTGTTGCCGTAGGCGCTCAGCCGCCGCAGCTGGTGGAATTTCTCGATGCCGGAGAGCGTTGTGAGACCCAGCGCGTCAAGCGTTACGTCGGAGGCGTCCGACGAGAAGGACTGATCGCCGAAAACGACGGTATAATACTTCGGCTCATGGACGATCTGGCAGTTCGGCAGCGCCGACTGGAGCGCATCGATGCCCTCGGCGGTGATGCCGTCGTTGCTTTCAAGATTTAGGTACGCGAGCGAGCGCAGCGAAGAGAGAAGGTCATTATCGAGATCGCTCCGGCCCGTGGCGCTGAGATCGAGCGAGGTGAGTTTCGGCAGCAGGGCGAGCGTGGAGATATCCGCGATCGGGTTGTTCGAGAGATTGAGCTCGCGCAGCTCGGAGCAGCCGGAGAGCGCGGAAATGTCCGTGATGCCGCGGCCCGAAAGGTCGAGCGATTCGACCGACTCCGTGAAGTCCAGCCCGCCGAGCGACACCGGGCGCGAGCCCTTCACGATGCTGTCACTGAATACGCGGCAGGCGGGCAGCGCCTTTTGCAGATCCTCCAGCACGTAGTCCGCGATCTCCACGCCCTGAATGGAGAGCGTTGTGAGCGCGGTGAGCGGCGAGAGGACGGAAAGGTCGGCGACCGGATTCCGGTCGAGATAGAGCGTGCGAAGCTGCGAAAGGGAGGCGAGCGGAGACACGTCCGTGATCGCGTTATCGGAGAGGATGAGCGTGCGAAGCTGCGCAAGCCCCGCGAGAAAATGCACGTCCGAAAGGCCGCAGTTCGTCAGCGAGAGCGTTGTGAGATCACGGAGCGAAGCAATGGCGGCGCAGTCCTCGGCGGAGAGCGTCTTTCCGGCAAGCTCAAAGCTGTCCGCGGCGGGATCGACGCTCGCCCCGGCGATCGTGAGAGACGCGGAAGCGGTGGGCGCGGCGGTCACTTCGGGCGTCGGCGTCACATCCGGATCATTTTTTGTGCCCGGTCCCTGCAAAAGCAGAAACAGCAGCGCCAACGCCAGCAGGACAAAGCCCGCTGCGGCGAGTATGTACAATATTTTCTGTTTCTTAGTGATCGGATGCATGGCGTCCTCCCGGTACAGCGATATATCAAATAATAAGTATAGCCGTTTTGCCGCCGCTCGTCAATTGCCGGAAAAAGGGAAGCGGCTGCGTCTGATGGTAAGACGCAGCCGCCCGGGAAAAAGTTCCGCTTATGCTTCCGGCACGTATTCGCCGGGATCGACACTGCTCCCGCCGCGCCGCATGGCGAAGTGGAGATGCGTTTCCTCGCCGGATTCGGCGAGAGCCGTCGCGCCGACGGTGCCGACCGTGTCGCCGCAGGCGACCGTCTGCCCGACGCCGACGGCGGGGGAGACGTCGAGATTGGCGTACACGCTCACAACATCGTTCCCGTGGTCGATCTCCACAACGGTGCCGAGAAGATCGTCCTCATACACCGCCGTCACCGTGCCGCCGGATACGGCGAGCACCGACTCGCCCGCGGCGCACGCAATGTCCCAGCCGCGGTGGACGCGCCAATCGGCCATTGTGCGGTCATAGGAAAGCGCCTCCGCACTGTAGCCGCGAAGAAGTGTGCCGTTTGCCGGACGGATGAACTGCGGCTCGCTCTCGCTTACCGAGACCGGAATGTCCGGCAGCTCCTCCTGCACGGCGGGGGCCTGCGCTTTCGGCAGCTCTTCGCCCTCCGCGGCGGGCAGCACGCCCGTGCCGAGCGGGAGATGCACGTCCTCGTCGGTGTTCATGACGGGGATGCTGCCCTGCGGCGGCACGGTCTCCTGCGCCGAAGCCGTGATGTCCGCTTCCTTGACCGGATCGCGCTCTACATCAGCCCCGCTTCCGCGTCCAACCAGCCAGAACGAAGCCCCGACCAGTATGGCGCACAGAAGAAGGACTATGTAGAAGCCCTTCCCGGCAAAGAACGCATTCAGCTTTTTGCTGAATCCTTTCTTTTCCTCCATGGTTAACCTCCTCGAATTTGGGATTCGAGGGTATTTTTACCGGTACAAAAAGAATTTATACACGCGCCGCGCGTCGTTCACATTTTGTTTTCAGAAATAACACAGTCTGTTTAGGAAACCTCGGTGGATTTCCGGTAATATACAGACAGTCGGACGAAGCAAGACAGACGAACACCTCCAATTATTTCTTTCCCTCTCATTTCTCCCCTTTCGGGCGATCCTCCAGCCCGCAGCCGTTCTCTCTCCCGGCTGCGAATCGGACGGCAAAAGCGGAACGGCGTCAAGTCGTTCCGCTTTTTGCGTATTCTATGCGTATTCTAATAAACCGGTTTGACGCCAAGAGCGGCTTTGTGCACCGGATGGGTTATTCACAGTTTGTTTTCAGAAATAACACGGTCTGTTCAGGAAAACGGCGCGGATTTCCGGTAATATACAGACAGTCGGACGAAGCAAGACAGACAAAACCTCCAATTATTTCTTTCCCTCTCATTTCTCCCCTTTCTTGGGCGATCGTCCAGCCCGCAGCCGGTCCTCTCTCCCGGCGGCAAATCGGATGGCAAAAGCGGAACGGCGATCAGCCGTTCCGCTTTTGCATTTCTTAAGATATGAAGAAATCAGCTGTCCAGCTCGTCCGGCGGCACGGTGCCGAGCGGCGCGGACAGCTCAAAGGACAGCAGGACGCCGTCGTTGGTGAGCTCTATATGCAGCGGCATAAAGCCGCGATAGACCGCGCCTGCGCTTTCCCCATTGCCCGCGCTGGCATAGTTCCGTATATACGTTATCTCCGTATCGGCATCGACCGGAAGCGCGGTGATATCAAAAAAGCAGATCCATCGCCCATCCGACAAAGGTTCTTTGGCGGATTCCACGGTGCGGATCTCCCAATCAACGCCGGTGAATTCCGCCGTCTTCGCAAGGATGCCGCCGGCCGTTTCCCGTATTTGGGATGTCTGTTCGGGTGTCGGATCGTCGCTTCCGCAGAGCCGGAAGAGAAGGTCGTGGAGCGCCTCTTCGTTATTCAGAGCATCCACATAGATTGAGACATCCCGCCGGGAGCCGGACACGTTCGCGTCCGGACGGAGATCCCAGTTGGTGAACCAGAGCTGATAGGGGATAGCATTGACTTCCGTCGTTGCCCGGATGGTGCTTTTTACGTCCTGGTCGTTGAATTCCGCTCCGGCGGTATCCAGATAATGAGAAAACGGGAAAAACGTCCAGAGACATTCCTGCGGCGCAACGGATTCCGGCGCGGTATTGAGCATCTGGGTATACTCGTTGAGCATGGCAGTCCGGTGCTCCCGTCCAAGTTCGATATCCTCGGCTTTCGGGCCGAAGTCTTCGGACAAGGCTTCCTCTGTCAGCGCGGCTTCAAAAGACCGGATCTTTTCTTCCACGTCACTTTTGCTCAGTTCCTCGGAGTATTCCATAAATGTCTGGCCGGGGAACAGGGCTTCCGCCAGCTTTCTGGCGTCCTCCCCGGAGGGCGGGGGTTCCGGCTCGTCCAAAGCGGGCGTCTGCCCGCAGGCCGCGAACAGAAAGGCGAGCAGAGCAGCGGCTATAAGGACGGAAATCGTGCGTTTCATGGGGTACATCTCCTTTTTTGCGTGTTATATAAGACGCGGATATCCGCCCTTTCGTTCATCTAAATTCAAGTAAAAAAGAGCCGTTGCGACACGATCATCGCAGCGACTCTGTGTTGCTATAAGTTCAAACTATACAGTTCTGCCGATGGCGTTGACTTATTGAATCATCGTGGGAATGACGCTTCCGTCCAATAGGCTGATAGTCAGCAGAGAGTAGAGCGAGCTGGCATCATTTCGGTCGAGCGGATCCCCCAAAACAGTCTTGTCTTCAAGCGCCACCAGCGCGGTTGCCGACGGAACAAACCAGAACCGCCCTGTGTTATCCTTTGCTCCAACACGGCTATAGCCGGTTTTTACTTGATATACATATAAATCACGCGTCGAAACACCGGCGGTCAGAAAAATATAGTTCAAGTTTTTATCTTCCATGCCTGCCTGCAGTGCCGCCGCTGCATCCGAAGAAGAAATCGTCTCGCATGCTTCTGTCTTTTGAATATCTACCGGAGACTGAAGCTCAAGAAACAGCAGCGTGTTATCTGTGCCGAACTCGAAGGAAGCATCCGTATAATACCAGTTCAGACCGTCGGCAGCGCCGTTGCGCAATCCGGAAAGCTGTGTCTGACGCGTTACGGCGACGCCGTTGAAAGCAGGCAGCGCTTTGACTTTGATCGTATATTGCGGCACGTCCGGATTGATGGCACGCTCGTCTATGGTGCATTGATCGATCTCCCATTCGCCGAGACCGAAGGCATCGAGAAGCTCCTTGGCTTTGTTTCGCGCGCTTTCCAGCTGGGCGTCGGTGGGGCTGGTGCTGTAGGAATGATCGATGCGGAAAATATTATCCTCTACAAGATCTGGGGTGACATACCCGGTGTACGGATAGACATACAGTGAATTCAAATAAAAATCCTTCTGGTAGTTGGAGAAAGAAAGCGTGTACGGAATCGAATTGCAGGTGGTGTCAATTTCGAGGGAAACACGGCCGTCCGGGGTATAATCTGTCATGGCGGTATAATATTCCCAGGGATGAAAACTCCAGTCGGAGATCACGCGCTCTTCAGTTTCCGGTGCGGTATCATAGGATGCCCGCGCATTTTCTATGAAGATTTCTATAGTCTCCCGAGCTTGTGAGATTATTTCCGGCTGATCACCATAGAGCGCTTCGAGCGTTCCCGGCTCCAAAAAGCTCTCCCAAAGCGTCAGCTTTTCTTCAATGACCGACTTCGTCATGGGACGAACGCCGCTCCCCTGGTGCTCATAATATGTAACATCTCCAAAAAGTGCGTCTGCAATGCGATGGGCGTCCGCGGCGGTGAACTCGTGCGGTGTTACTTCGACGGCGGGGAGATTCCATGTGCCGGTATCCGAACCAATGTCTGCCAGATGGACTAAAACGCCATCATTTGTTTCAAAGGTTCCATATTCTGTGGTGGATGCGTCGTGCTGTTCCGTGGACATCTCCGCCGTATTCGCGGAAGAGACCTGTATGGTTGACGTGGTTTCTGCCGTTTCTTTGGCTGCGCAGCCGCTGAAAAGAGACAGGATCATGACTGCGGACAGAATAAAAGAGATGAATTTGTATTCGCGCATTAATACGACCTCCTTTGTTGTAATCCAAAACGTTGTGAGTGTTAACCGAAATGATGAAAAGTACTTTCAATCAAAAAACCATTATCTCGGTAAGAGTGAAAATCTATGCCATGGGCAGAATCATATATAAAAGCGCGGATAACATTCTCGCCCTGTAGATAAAAGCTGCTTGGTGATACGAAGTCACGGATCTCATCCTGAATCCCGGCTCTTCTTTCCAGAAGCAAAGTCCCCATCATTTTCCAACTGTTTGCTCCAATGACTCCATCGACGGCCAGCCCCCTTTTTTGCTGGTAATCGATGACGGCATTATATGGGGCATTGCCGAACATCATCGGTTCCGCCATTGTTCATTACTAAAGAATAGCGTCGATTAACAAGGACAC
>DHKA01000029.1:0-234 GCA_002404605.1 Clostridiales bacterium UBA4706
GGCCGCGGAAGGGCTTTTGAACCTTTTTGAGCAGGCACATGCGTTTCGTTACACCTAGTTCGGGTGTGCAAAGCGCCGGGAGGAGCGGTAGCAGAGCAGCGCAACGAAAATGAGCAGCGGCGTGGCGGCAAGCTCGCCGAGCGCGGCGACGAGAATGCCGCCGGGAACCGCGCCCGCGCCGGTGAAGTTGCCGACGATCGCAAGATCAGAGGCGTTGAACAGCTGCTCCAAAAT
>DHKA01000029.1:329-479 GCA_002404605.1 Clostridiales bacterium UBA4706
CTGTGCAGCATGTCGAGCTGCCGCTCTTTCGTTGTGCGCATTATGACATTCTTCTTTCTGAAAACCGGAAATTACACAGCAACAGCAAAACACCGGGACCGTCTTCCGACGATCCCGGTGAACTTTTTGGAGCGGGCAACGAGATTCGAA
>DHKA01000029.1:566-738 GCA_002404605.1 Clostridiales bacterium UBA4706
TCTGCCAAATGAGCTATGCCCGCGTTTCAAACGCAAGCGCTATTATACCAAAAATCGCGTTCTTGTCAAGACAAAAATCAAATTCCGTTCACAGATTTTTTATGTCTTTTCGGAATAAGTATGTTATACTCATCCAAAAGACCAAAAAGGGGACAAAAATCTATGGAAAATA
>DHKA01000029.1:773-5144 GCA_002404605.1 Clostridiales bacterium UBA4706
CTATGGAAAATACCCGCCGGTATCTTATGGACGGGCTGTACAATCTGCGCGATCTCGGCGGCTATGCCGTGCCCGGAGGGGTAACGCGCTTCGGCGTGCTGCTGCGCAGCGACCTCCCGTGGCATCTGACGGAGGACGACGGAAAGCGTTTTGCCGCGCTGGAGGTCCGCCATACGCTCGATCTGCGCGATGTGGACGAGAGCGAGACCATGCCGGACGAGCTCGCGCTGCTTCGCGGCGTGACCTACCGGCAGATCGCAATGAAAAAAGTCCCGCGCGCCGTGGCGCGAAACCGCCCCGGCGGACTGAGCGCGTTTGACGAGACTTTTTTCTGGGGCGACGAGTATATCCGCATGCTGGAGGATAATCACCCGTGGGCGAGGGAATGCGCGGAATTTCTCGCCGCGGCGGAGGGAACGGTGCTTTTCCACTGCTTCACCGGCAAGGACCGCACCGGCATTCTCACGGCGCTCATCCTTGGTCTCTGCGGTGCTTCAGCAGAGGATATCGCTGCCGACTACAGCGTCAGCCAACTCTATCTCCGACCGATGTACCGCTGGATGCGCGAGAATATCCCCGACTTTGCCGCGCGTGCGGAGAACGCACCGTTTTTCTCCACGGCGGGGGAGAACATCCTCGCCGTGTGCGATCATTTGGAGAAAGAATACGGCGGCGCGGAGCGCTTTCTGCGCGAGTGCGGCGCCGGGGCGGACACGCTCGACGCGCTGCGTCGGCGGATGATAAAAAAGGCTTGAATGTCGCCGGACCATAGTATATAATAAATCGGAAACCCCGCGGAAAGGAAGAAGAAAATGGCTGAAATGAATCTGAACCCCAGGGAAAGAGCTCGCCTGGAGGAAGAAAAGAAAAACCGCAAGACCCGCAACAAATTTATCCTTGTCGGCATCCTTGTCGTTTTGATGGTCGCGCTTGTGATCTTTGTGAACTCGCGCCTCTTCTATAATGTGACGACGGCTGTTACGATCGGTGATACGAACTACTCCGTCGCCCGCATGAATTATGAGTACCAGAAGGCATACATGAACTTCAATCAGAACTCTGGCCAGTATTTCGGCAGCCTGATCGACACCTCCAAAAGCCTGAAGGACCAGTCCTGCCCGTTTGACGCCAACGGCGGCACGTGGGATGATTACTTCAAGCAGAGCGCCGAGACGAGCCTTACGCAGCTCTCTGCCATCTATGCCAAGGCCGTTGCCGAGGGCTACACCCTCACCGAGGACGAAGCGGCTGAGATCGATACCGCTGTCGAGAATTACCGCACCTACGGCAAGTCTCTCGGCTATGCTACGCTCAATAAGTTCCTCTCCGCTTACTTCGGCTCCGGCAACAGCGAAAAGACTATCCGCGCCAATATGGCCGAGGAGCTGATCGCCAGCCACTATTCGGATGACGTGTACGCTTCCTTTACGTATACCGACGATGAGCTCGACGCCTACTACGCCGAGAATGCCGACAGCTACGACCGCGTGAACGTTCTCTATACGCTCATCTCTGCTGCGGCGAACGAGGACGAGGGCATCGACGCCGATACCGCCAAGGCCGCCGCCGAGGACAAGGCGAAGGTCATTCTGGCCGGCGCCGGCAGCTCGGAGGAAGATTTCCGTGCCGCCGTTCTCAAGGAGACCGAGACTGAAGCTACCGAGACTAGTTATACCGTTTCCTCCTTCCTCAGCCGTTATGAAGGCAGTGTGGAGCGCGATGATATCGCCGAGGGCAAGGTATTCTCCCACAGCACCGATTCCGGCGTATACGTCGTTTACATTCTCGGCACCGAAACGAACGACTACCCGACCGTGAACGTCCGTCACATCCTCATCAAGGCCGTGGACGCCGACGGCGACGGCACTTACTCCGATGCCGAGAAGCAGACCGCGTATGACGCTGTCAAGGCCATCGAGGACGAATGGCTCGCCGGAGACGGCACCGAGGAGAGCTTTGCCGCTCTTGCTAACAAGAAAAGCGAGGATACCGGCTCGAACACCAATGGCGGCCTGTATGAGAAGATCTACAAGGACCAGACGGTCACCGAGTTCAACGACTTCTGCTTTGGTGAGCGCGAAGTCGGCGACTATGCCATTGTTTACGGCGAAAACGCCGACTATGCCGGATACCATCTGGTATACTTCTCCGGTGAAGATGCGCTGTATTCCCGCGTCATTGCCGAGAACGCCATGCGTCAGGCGGACGGCGACGCCGCTATCAACGCTCTGACGGCGGACATCACGCCGGTCCACGCGTCCGGCTGGCGTCTCGTCATGGCGGCCTGATCACAAAAAAACGAACGCGGCGGGAAATATCATCCCGCCGCTTTTTTATGGAATGAAGGGATAGAAAATGGACGAACGTTTCCGCCGTGCCGGGGCGATCCTTGGCGAAGCGGCCATGAAAAAACTTTCCGAATGCCGTGTCGCGGTGCTCGGTCTCGGCGGCGTCGGCTCGTGGTGTGCTGAGGCGCTCTGCCGGAGCGGTGTGGGAACGCTGTATCTTCTCGATCAGGATACCGTGTCGTTGAGCAACGTGAACCGGCAGCTTTTTGCGCTTACCTCCACGCTTGATACGCCGAAGGCGGAAGCGGCGGCGGAGCGTCTGCACGATATCGCGCCCGGAAGCGAGATCGTCCCGATGGTCTACCGGTATTCGCCCGAGACCCGCGATGCGCTGCTTGATCTGAAACCGGACTTCATCGTGGACTGCATTGATCTCGTGTCCTGCAAGGTCGATCTCGCGGTGAGCTGCGCCGAGCGCGGCATCCGGCTCGTCGCGGCGCTCGGCACCGGAAATAAGAAGGACGCATCCCTTCTCCGGCTGACCGATCTCGCCAAAACCGAGGGGTGTCCGCTCGCGCGCATCGTACGGCGCGAGCTGCGCCGCCGGGGGATCAAACATCTTCCGGTCGTATACTCGCCCGAGGAGACGTCCGAGCCGGACGCCGGCGAAACGCCGCCGCCCGGCCGCCGCAGCGTGCCCGGAAGTCTCGTATGGGTCCCCGCCACCGCGGGGCTGCTGCTCTGCCAGTATGTTGTCACAGAGCTCATAAAGTGAAAAATCGTCTCCGAGTTTTTCGGAGACGATTTTTTATCCGTTATAGCGGTTCATGGCGCGGTCAATGCCCTGCTGCACGCAGCATTCGATGGCGTCGGCGGCGCGCTCTTCGGCTTTTTCGAGCGCCGCGGCATCTTCGCCGCGGGGAACGCCCATCACCCAGTCAGCCATGTCGTAATCGGGGTGCGGCGGGGAGCCGACGCCGACGCGAAGCCGGGGGAAATTCTCCGTGCCGAGATGAAGAATGATGTTCTTGAGCCCGTTGTGCCCTCCGGCGCTGCCGGAGGCACGCAGCCGCAGCCGTCCCGGTACGAGCGCGACCTCGTCGGACACGACGAGAACACGCTCCGGGGGGATCTTGAAATAATCCGCGAGCGGGCGCACCGCCTCGCCGGAGAGATTCATAAACGTCTGCGGCTTTACGAGCAGTACATCGTGCCCGCCGACGTTCGCGCGGGCCGTGAGCGCGCGCGAACGGAGCCGGTTGACCGAAACGCCGCAGCGCTTGGCAAGAATGTCGCCGACGGCAAAGCCGACGTTGTGGCGTGTGCCGTTATACCGCGGCCCAGCGTTGCCGAGAAAGACGATCATCCATTCGGCGCCGCCGGAGGAAGAACGAAACAGCATAGAGATATCTTACTCGAACAGCGGGGAAATGGAAACTTCCTCGTAGATACGACGGATGGCTTCGGCGAAGAGACGGTCCACGGAGACATAGTTGATCTTCTCAAGACGCGGCTCACCGACAGGGTAGGGGATCGTGTCGCAGAGCTTCAGCTCCTTGATGGGGCTTTCCTCAATGCGCTCGAGCGCCGGACGGGAGAGAACGCCGTGCGTGGCGCAGGCATAAATCTCCTTCGCGCCGCCGACCTCGATGAGCGCCTTGGCCGCGTTGCACAGAGAACCGGCGGTATCGACCATATCGTCGAGCAGGATGACGGTCTTGCCTTTGACGTTGCCGATGATGTTCATGACCTCGGACTTGTTGGCGACCTCGCGGCGCTTATCGACGATGGCGAGGTTCATGTCGAGCTTCATGGCAAACTGGCGGGCGCGGGCTACGCTGCCCACGTCGGGAGAGACGACCATCACGTCGGGGTTGCCCTTGCCGAACTTCTGCAGATAGTAATCGGCGAAAAGGGGCGCGCCGCGCATGTTGTCCACGGGGATATCAAAGAAGCCCTGGATCTGGTTGGCGTGCAGGTCCATGGTAAGTACGCGGTCGGCGCCGGCGGCTTCGATGAGGTTAGCAACGAGCTTCGCGGAGATGGGGTCGCGGCTCTTCGCCTTGCGGTCCTGACGGGCGTA
>DHKA01000051.1:0-26645 GCA_002404605.1 Clostridiales bacterium UBA4706
TACCTCCGTCGGCGTTTCCGGCGCGGCGAATTTGGAACGAAGCATGGAGCTTTCGCGTCCGTCGCCGCTCGGCGTACCGAAAAGCGCAAAGGCAATGGCGTCAAAAATCGTTGTCTTACCCGCGCCGGTATCGCCCGTGATGAGGTATAACCCCCGCTCCCCGAGCCGCCGGAGATCGAGCTCCGTTTTGCCCGCATACGCGCCGAATGCGCTGAGCGTCAAATGCAGCGGTCTCACAGCGTCCCCTCCTCCCGAAGCGCGGCAAAAACGCTCTCGGCATAAGCGTTCTGCTCGGCGCTCATCTTCTGCCCGTTCTGCTTTTCATACAGCTCGGCAAAAAGCTCCGCGCCGGTCATCGTCCGGTGGCGTTCCTCCGCGGCAATAACGGCGGAGGAGCGCGTGCGCAGATTATCGTAATCGAGCTTCATCAGGTTAGGATATATGCTGCGCAGCCGTGCAAGAGCGTTCGGAATATCGTTTTCGTCCGTGAGGACAGCGTGGATATAGTCTTCAGTGTCCGTTCCGGCGTAGGAATCACGAAGCGTCAGCTCGATATACGTGCCGCGTATCTCGCGCATATCGCGCCGCGGCGTGAGCGGCAGTGCGGAAACAGACACGTCCCCTTTCGCGCCCAACTCCACAACTGTGACGGACTTGATCTGGTCCTTTTCCGCGAAGGAGTATTTGAGCGGCGTCCCGGAATAGCGAAGCGTTTCACGGCCGATCTTCTGCGCACAGTGCAGATGGCCGAGAGCGACATAGTCAAAGCCGTCGAACACGGCGGCGTCCACGTTGTCGGTGCCGCCGACCGTAACGTCCTCCGAGTCCGAGCGGACGCCGCCGGTCACAAACTGATGCGTCACGAGCACATTGCGCGCCGACGGATCAACGTTCATATGCTCCACGGCGCAGCGGAGCGCGTCCGTATAGCTCTCGATCGCTTCCTCCGGGTAGAAACGGCGGACGTTCGCCGGTTTGATAAACGGAAGAAGATAAAAATTTACCGCGCCGAAAGCGTCGGAAAGCGATACCGGCTCCACATAGCCATTATAGACCGGCGAGAGGAAAACGCCGCTCGGCGTCATGAGATCCGCGCCGAACGCGATACGCTCGGGCGAATCATGGTTTCCGGAGATGGCAAGCACCGGGATGCGCCGCTTTGCCAATGCGCAGAGAAAGCGGTCGAAAAGCTCGACCGCCTCGGCGCTCGGCACAGCGCGGTCGTATATATCACCTGCGATCACAACGGCGTCGGGATGCTCCTCCGCCGCCAGGCAGAGGATCTCTTCAAGTATGAATTTCTGGTCATCGATCAGGGAAAACTCATACATGCGCCTTCCAAGATGCATATCGGACAAATGAAAGAATTTCAAGCTATTCCTCCCATAGATTCCTGTAATGGCTTTATCTTACCCCCGAAAAGGTCACTTTTCAACCTTTTTCCCGGATTTCGGCGCAGCCGTTGAAAAGATGGAAAGACGCCGAGCATTGTGATATACTATATATAAAATAAGTGAAAGGAGACCGCCATGAAGTATTCACCCGGCTGTGTATTCTCTCTTGCGGAGAAAAACACGCCGATCCCCGGCTGCACCGTATCGGAAGCGATCTGCAGCGGCAAAACGGACGCCGTATGCTATTCGCTCGCCGCGGGTACCGATATCAGCGCGGAGATCTACTTTTCCCCCAAGCTGCTCATTGTCGCCGAAGGGACGCTCGATGTCGGTCTGCCCGGCAGTCAGACGCGGACGCTTCACGCGCTGGACGCTATTGTCACGCCCGCAGATGTCCCGGTCGGAATGCGCACGGACACATCCGCCGTTTATCTTGAAATCAATATCAGGAGGAATCAATCAATGAATCAGGCAGTCAAAATCGGAGAGGTTTTCCGTCTCGGCGAGCTTGTCCCCTATCAGGACGGAAAGATCGTCAACATGGACGTTACCAGCAGCAAAACGATGAAATTCGCGCTCATGGCGTTTGACGCCGGTACGGGTCTCAGCGAGCACGCCGCTCCCGGCGACGCGCTGATCTTCGCTCTTGACGGCGAGGGCGTCATCGGCTACGAAGGTAAAGAACACGTCATCCACGCCGGTGAGAATTTCCGTTTTGCCCGCGGCGGCAAACACTATGTCCGCGCGGACAAGCGCTTCAAAATGGCACTGTTCCTCACGCTTGAATAAAATATTCCTACAGGAAAAGACTCCGACTGTTTTTTCAGCCGGAGTCTTTTCCTGTTATCGTTTTATTAGACTCAGATCTCATGCCATGTGGCATCGATGATCTGCTGGTGTCCGGAGGAGCGGAACACTCTGGAAATACAAACGATAGCGTAAATGCTCTCGATGCCGGTCACGAGCAGGGAAATGCCGGTAAACACCATCAGCGCCTTTGCTCCTTTGAAGGGATCAAAGATCATCAGCACGCCGAGCACCGCGCCCGCGATGCCGAGCAGCAGCGCGCCCCACCAGCCGGAGAAACCGAAATGACGCGCTTCCGTCGAGATCTGGATGGAAAACACGCTCGCAAGAATGATATAAAAGCCGAGGATGACCGGCAGGATGACGAGCGCTCCGTTCGGGTGCAGAAGCAGCAGCACACCGGCAAGGACGCTCATAATGCCGAGAAACAGGTCGTACCGGAACAGCACGCCGATGAGACCGAGATCAAAATACCGGATGATCTCATAAATACCGGCGGCGATGCAGACAACGCCCATCAGATAGCAGATCGCAACCGCGGAAATGCCCGGCCAGAAGATCATAACAAGTCCGAGGACCATGGTAACAACAGCGAGAACGATCGCCCATGTTTTATAGGTTTTCAGAGATTTCTTTTCCATGACCATTCACCTTTCTTTTAAATATACGTACACGGATGCAGCAGTTTACCGCATCCGTATACA
Organism: Clostridiales bacterium UBA4706; assembly: GCA_002404605.1. Lineage (GTDB taxonomy): Bacteria > Bacillota > Clostridia > Oscillospirales > Oscillospiraceae > Apopatocola. The sequence continues at coordinate 2,906 of DHKA01000051.1, forward strand.
GGGTTTCCGATTTACTTTGCATCATGCTCTGCGCGGTTTTCCGCCCAGAGCTTATCCGCCGCCGGTTTCCAATCGGCAGCATACCGGTCGCACTTGGCGCAGAGGTGATCGACGGACTCCGGAGACTGCATATCCGTGGAATGCGCGCCGGAGGATTTCACCATCGCACGCAGCTTTTCCGGGTTTTCAAGCATCGGGCACGGACGGAGCATATTGTCGTTGAACGGCTGCCCGTCGTGGTACGCCATGAAGAGCGGGGACTTCATCGTCTCCAGCAGCGTCTTTTCGCGGATGTTCGAGTCGGAATAGTGGATGAACACGCAGGGATCCACGTCGCCGTTGGCGTTGATGTGCAGATATGTGCGTCCGCCCGCAATGCAGCCGCCGACGAACTCGGCGTCGTTCTGGAAGTCCATGGCGAAGAGCGGCTTCGTCTGACGGTAGCGGCGAATGCGGCGGTACATCTCGGTGCGCTGCTCCGGCGTCGGAAGAAGCTCGGGCGAGGCATCGTTGCCGACGGGCATATAGTGGAAGTACCAGATGAAGTACGCGCCCATCTGGATGAGGCTGTCGTAGTACTCTTCCGAGGTGATCGACTCAAAGTTCGCTCTCGTATAGCACGAGGAAATACCGTAGAGCAGCTTGCGCTCGCGCAGAAGGTTCATCGCGTGCGTCGCCTTGCCGTAAACGCCGTCGCCGCGGCGGGAGTCGGTCGCTTCCTCAAAGCCTTCGAGAGAGATGGCCGGGACAAAGTTCTTCACGCGCAGCATATCGTCGGCAAACTTTTCGTCGATGAGCGTACCGTTCGTAAAGGCAAGGAAGATGCAGTCATCGTGCTTCTCGCAGAGCTTGATGAGATCGGCCTTGCGCACAAGGGGTTCACCGCCGGTATAGATATACATGTAAACGCCCATATCCTTGCCCTGGCGGATGATATCGTCGATCTCGTCAAAGGTGAGATTGAGCTTGTTGCCGTACTCCGCAGCCCAGCAGCCGGTGCAGTGGAGATTGCAGGCGCTGGTTGGGTCAAGAAGGATCGCCCAGGGGATGTTGCAGTTATGCTCCTTGCGGAGCTTTTCCTGCTTTTCGCAGCCGATCATGTTGACATTGATGAAGAAATTCACCACGATCGTCGTGAGAACATCGTGATCGACCTCGTTCATCATGTGGCGGACAAAATCGTAGTACGGATACGTCGGGTCCTCGATCGCGCGGCGGATCGCGGCGCGCTGCGCCGGGAAGCGTCCCTTGCAGAACGTGTCCGCCCAATCCATCAGCTTGGGCAGGTTGTTCTCCGGGTCCTTGTACATGAATTTGATCGCCTGTTCGATGCCGTATTTCTTCACGGTCGTCGATACGCTCATTAAAAACACGCTCCTTTATAGGATTTTTCTTAGCGTTTTTATTATATCGAACTGTACCGGCTTTTCCATGGACAAACCGACGCCGTTGTCGTAATTTTTAACAGAGTGGGAAAAGTGCCCCGTTTGTGACATTTTCGCCTTTATGCGCAAAAACTTTTTCGCATAAGCGCGTAAAAGAGACCGGCTGTTTTTTACAGCGGGTCTCTTACCATTTGCGCCGCGGCGCTGTCAATAAAGGCGTTGAAAACTTTCTCGAGACGGTCCACACTTTCGTTCACATCGGCCTGCATTTTCTCCCAGGTGAATTTCAGGAAGAAGCCGATGAAGGAATACCGGTAAAACTGCGCGATGTAGCGGATCGATTCCTCCGAAAGGTGCGTGCCGGCGGTCCGTTCCCGAACATAATCGTAAAAGGAATCGTCCGTCTCTATGAAAATGTAATGTTCCAGATGACTGCGGGAGGCGGAGGAGAGAAGATTCGTGACAAGTCTTGGATGGCTCTGGCAGTACTTGAGAAAAACGCGCATCTCTTCCTTCCAGCCCATGCTTTCACGGACGGATTTCGTCAGCATGCTGAAGCGCGTATTCATCCATACGCCCAAAAGATCGTAGATATCTTGATAATGGTAGTAAAACGTGTTGGAGCTCACGCCGCACCGCCGGACAAGCGCCGACACGGTGATCTTATCAAACGGCATTTCCTCCAGCATCTCTCCAAATGTCGAGAGGATCGCCTTTTGCGTTAACAGCGCCATGAAAGCATCCCTTTCTCCGTTTATTTCTCAAACATGTCGGAGCTGAGCAGCACGGCGTATATGTCGCGGGCCACAGCGCGTGTTTCTGCTTCGGAGAGGTGATCCGCCACACAGCTGTTGATAACACCGAACAAGCCGTTGCATATGAGCGCCGCCGTCTGGTGGAACGGGAAACGCGGTTTCAGATAGGTATGGCGGCGGAGATAGTCGTCCACGCTGATGTACATCCGGTTGAAGTATGCAGAAAAAAGATACGGGTTTTCCCTTGAGGTTGTATGCGAAAAGAAAGTGTAGTTGTCGTAATAGAGGCTTAAAATGGCCTCAAGAAGGTTTTGATAGCTGATAAAGCCATTGTTTTTCGGATTATTCTCCGCCTGTAGCGCGTGGTATTTGTCATAGGCTTCCTGTACGTGGTCGAAAAAGATCTCCTCGGCGAGAGCATACTTATCCTCGTAATGCGCGTAAAACGTGATCCGGCTGATATCCCCGCGGCGGCAGATCTCTGCAACGGAGATTTTCTCAAACGGCATTTCCTGCAAAATGTCTGTCAGCGTTGCTTTGATATTGCGTTTCGTCTTGGTGATACGTTTATCTTCCAATCGGGTACTTCCACCTTTCTGAAGATTGGTTCGCCAGGATTATCGGAATAAACTAATGTAGTGTTTACTTATTTTAACAGATGTACAAAAATTTGTCAAACCTGCATCGTACGCTGCCGCCGACTGTGTTTTCGTAATTTTCTCCGCTTTGTAGGGCAGCTTTACCGCTCCGCCGAAAGCAGGAAGGCGCGGATCGTGCGGATATAGTCCTCCGCCTTCAGCACTGTGGAAAGGTGGCCGCCAGATACATAAGCGATCTCCGGCTCATGCATCAGCGCTATAAGATCCTGCTGCATTTTCCCGGAGAAGAAGTCCTGATCCGGCAGAATGAGAAGAATACGTCCTTTCAGACCGGCGAAATCGTCCGCTGTCACCGGCTTCTGGTTCATAAGATCAGCGAGCAGGTCGGAGATGTGCACGTCCTTTTTCCTGCTTGAAATCCTTGAAGATCGTCTCAAACATGTCCTTCGCGTAGGCAATCTCCTCCGCACTCTCGTTGCCGGATATGGCTCATGCCGGCCTTGATGAGCGTCGGCTTGAGCTTTTCATAGTTGCAGTGCTTCATATACCACAGCATGAGCGGCGCGAAGAAGTACTTCTTTTGGAGTGATTTAAGCGTCGCGGCCTCCATACCGCCGGTAGAGATCAGAACAAGGCCGCCAGTCTCGCCGGGGTATTTCTGCACATAGATCTGTGCCACCATACCGCCCGTCGCTCGCACCGACGAATACCGGGCGCTCCACGCCGAGTTTGGCAAAAAAGGCATGCATCCCCGTCACCAATTCCTGATTCGTGCGCAGCTCCTGCGGATAATCAAAGAGCAGCACTCGGAAGTCTCTGGAAAGCGGGTCAACATAGTTCATCCACATTTCCAGCGTATTCATGCCGCCGTTGAGCAGTACGAGCGTTTCGCCGTCTTTCTTCCCGCTCAGCACATAGCGGTACTCCGCGCCGTCCACAGTCAGTATCTCGCTCGGATGTGCCGCGGTAAATTCTTTCAGTTTTTCCGAATACAGCTTGGTCATATTTCTCTTCCTTTCACGCTCTTACTTTCTTCATCATGGCGAGAAGCCCGCCGAACATCCAGAGATTCCCCACGCTGATCCACGCGCAGGAGATCGCGTTGACAAACGGATGATCCCCGAACACATTCAGCAGCATCGCCGCCGCCATCCCAACCGGCAGGCAAAACACCCAGCACCACTTGGGGTACGGCGTCAGGCCCTTTGTGAAAGCACGGATCTGCGTAATGACCAGAACAAGGAAGAATACCCAGAAAAGGACAAACGCAGGAAGGACGAAGTAGATCATGTATTTCCCCAGAAGCTCCGGCGCAAGACCGTGCTTTGCAAGGAACGTCATCGCGCAGACCGGCACATGGAAGCCGCACCCGCCGAATATCACATAGCCGAGGATCCCGGAGCGGTAGCGGTGAGCATACTCCGGCGCGCGCTCCGCCATCAGGCGGTAAACGCCGAAATAGCACAGGCCCTCGAGCGTGATGCCGAAAAGCCCCAGCAGCGCCGCGGCAAATATACCGCCGTCAGAAGTACCCGTGTAAGCCGAAAGCATCCGTGAGATCCCCGTGAGCGTTTCATCCTCCACACCCCAGCCGTGGATCATATCCCCGACAAGCGTCAGCAGTGCGCCGAAAAGTCCGATGGAAAACAGTTTTCGGATCCGCGGCCAGTCAAGCTGACGGGAAATGCCGATATCATTGAAATTCTGCATATGTATCATTCTTTCCGATTATTGCCCGTTTGCCGCGCCGGTGCCCGCCGTTTTGCGCAGAACGGCCACCGCGCATGGGACTCTGCCCTCGCAGAAGATATAATCCGCGTCTGTATATCCGGCGTCGGCAAAAAACTTCTTATAGCTCTCCAACGTGAACTCCCGCTTGAAGTCCGCGCCCGCCTTGCCGATGACGCCCGTCACGCTGTTCGTCATCCCCTTCTCCGTGCGGTTCATGTAAGTGGGGATAATGATCTGCCCACACGGGCGGCAGACGCGTTCCAGCTCACCCAGCGCCTTATATGGCTCATCCAGAAGATGAATGACGTTGGCCGCGGCGACAGCGTCAAAGCTCGCGTCCGGATAGCCGAGCGTGAGAATGTTGCCCGGCTCGAAGGTGATGTTGCGAAAGCGCCGGAGCTTTCTTTCGGCGCGCCGGAGCATTTTTGCGGAGAAATCCGTCGCCGTGATATGGCGGCAGCGCTCCGCGATCTCGCCGGTAAGAAGTCCCGTGCCGCACGCGCACTCGAGCACTTCGTCCTCCGGGAGAATATGCTCCGCTACCGCGGCGCACAGCGCCCGGTTTGCTCTCCGGTTGATGACGTTGGCAAAAATGTCGTAGATCCACGCTACATTGTCCCAGAACATTGCCGCTCCTCCTTTATTTGCCCGCGAGCTTTAAACTGAAATCGCAGCAGTCATCGCCGCAGCGGAAATATTAGTTATGTAAACTTGCTGGATGCGTGAGCGTGCGCGGACTGTACTTCCTGTGCAAAAATGTCCGGGTGCTCGCCCGTCAGTCCGCCATGTCCCAGATCCGCGAAGATTTTGGCCGTGAATGGATATCCTTTCTGTTCCAGCACGCTCAGGTTTGCCGACAACTTTTTATCGACCTGTCCCTTGATGCCATACCAGAGGAACATATCCGTTCTCTCAAAGAGCGTATAGTCCGTTTTCTTTCCGATGAGGTAATAGTCCTGATTTTTCCAGCTTTCCCACGTCGCCTTGCCGTAAAGGATCCGTTCAGCTTCCTCCAGAGTCCGCCCAGAGATCCTGGCGAGGAATTTCTTTCTTCTCGGTCCGGGATGGCCCATGACCGCATAAAAGATACCCGTGAACCCGGTTATCTCAAAAGTTCTTGAAGCATGGCGGCTGGATATTTCACCGGCTGTATCTTCTTTCCATGCTTGAGATCGGAGTCCTTTTCGCCGTAAGCAAATACGCACCGCTTCTGCATCTCCTCAGAGAGCGCCGGGAGCTGTCCAAAGCCGCAGTCGTGGATGATATTCCGGATGCTCTCTTCGTTCATGGCAATAAAACGTTCGGCCATGGCCGGACCGGCAGCTTCGCCGTAGATATCGCTCATCTTCCGGCGGGAAAGCTCTGGATCCTTCACGGCTTTGCGGTGTTTGGAGAGGAATACGCGGGAAAGCCCAAAGTAGATCAAAGGCGCATGCTCATAAAAGCTGACGCCCTCAAAAAATATATGTTCAAAAGTGAGATCTTCAAATTTCAGAAGCTCGAACAGCACAACACCGCCAGGGATGCGCCGAAGCCCAGCTGTAAATGTGTGCGCCATGCTCTATAAGATAATCATGGATTGCTTTGGCCTCGTCGGAGGCGCTGCGATAGGTTCCCGCCACGGCGTCACCATGGGCGGAAAGATCCGGAAGGAGCCAGCGGGCATCTTCGCTCCAAAGCTCCGGCAGGCACTCGCGGGCGCCCTCCGCCGAGGAGAGCATCGGGTGGATCAAAATCGCTGCTTTGGAAGCAGCCGCGTTATAATCGTGCATTATCATTTTCTTATTCCCCGTCTCTTTTCTTTACCGGCTTCTCCGCCGTAACGCAGAGCCAGCCCCGTTTGTCTTTGTGGATCTGCACAGCACAGAATCCGGTCTGCTCAAGATAATCGCGCAGCTCCACGTCCTTGTAGATCGTCATGCCGTCGATCTTCTCGGTCCATTTATCATCCTTGGCGGTATCGCCGCTGCATTCGTTGCAGATGAGGAACGTACCGCCCGGCTTCAGAACGCGCCAGACCTCCCGAAAGCACTGCACAAGGTCCGGCCAGAAGTAGACCGTTTCAAACGCCGTGACGAGGTCGAACCACTCGGACGCGAACAGCATATCCGCCACACTGCCCTGAAGGACCGCGCAGCGGCCTTCCCGGATGGCGTTTTCGTTTACTTTCCGGCTCTTTTCCACGCTGACGGGCGAATAGTCGATCCCCTTCACCTCACCCTGCGGGCATTTTTTCAGGAGCTTTCGGATGTTCGCCCCGCCGCCGCAGCCGCAATCGAGCACATTGGCATCTGCAGGGATATACGGAAACCGAAGTCCCCATCCGGCGAGCGAACGGTGGCCGAGATTCATCATGGATACCATGAGCTTCCCGCCGAAACCGGACGGCTTGCGGGTGTTGTCAAAAAAAGACATACTCTTCCTCCTTATTTCTTTTCCAAAACAACGTCCCGATTCGAGATGTTCCGCACGGCGGACAGCTTATCCAGCAGCTTATAGACCGGGACAAATTCCGCCATTCCCTCTGTAAGGCCGTGCTCCTCCACGAATCGGAAATCCGACAGAAGCGCGGCGAGCTCCGCGCCGTTTTTTACGCCCCAGGTGAATTTCGCATTGCTGCCCTCGATGGACTTCTCCTTAAATCGCCGAACGACCATAGGGTTCATCGTCTCGACGAACACCGTTGCCTTCGGGAAGCGCGCGGCGATGCGGGCAAAAATCTGCTGCACGTCCGCTTCGCGGAGGTACATGGTCAAGCCTTCCATAATGACCAGCGCCGGGGTATCCGTCTCCCTGATCTCGCCGCCCCAGTCATCCATGGCGGACATGGCGATCTGCGACACCGCACCGTCCTCCGGCAGGAGCTTTTCCCGCACGCCGATCGTCTCCGGCAGATCGAGATTATACCAGTGACTATAGCCCTCCATGCGGTAGCACCGCGTATCGAGACCGCAGGCGATATTCAAAACGACCGCTCCCGGATTCTTTGCAAGCCAGTCTTTCACCAGCCGGTCGAGCACGATCGTGCGGGCGATGACGCCGCTGTGCATGGCGGCATCCTTATCGGCAAGGGAAAAATCGTAGTCAATGCGGCCGATGGTCTCCTCCGCTTTGGTATCGCGGATCGCGCCGCGCGTGCGGCTTTCCTTCGCGCGCGCATAAACCGTTTGCAGCATGGTCTCCGGCACACCGGAGAGTTTTATGTTTTCGTTCATTTCACTTGTCCTCCGTTTTCTTCATCCGGCGACAGCATTTTCCGCCATCCAGAGGAACAGCGCCGCGTTGCCGGAGTCCTGGTACAACACAAAAAACATTCGTGGCAAGCAACGGCAGGCGCCACGGCTGAAAGCCGTCGGTCAGATATGCTTCCCGCGCAAAGCCCCCGCCGTCTCCGGCATATGCTGGGATAACACTAAGGCACAGGTCGCCGGCGAGCATGAGCGGCGCGCCGAGCGCGCCGAGCCAGCAGTCACGCCGGTAGCGTTTGTAATTGAAAACCGTATGTTCCATGGTTTCAACTCCACGCATAAATTAGTTAGTGTATGCTAACTAATATCCATTGGAAAAGCTGCCCCGAGGCAGCTTTCCTTATTCGTCCATACTGTAGCATGAAACGTTTCCCTTTTCAATGGCTCCGCGGGATTTTTCCGCACCTTTTCCGGTAAAATCCCGCCGCCTTCCCTGCCGGGACGCAAACAGCTCCTGCCGAAGGATTCGACAGGAGCCATATACGTTTTTAATAGAGCTTTGCTCCGGCGGGGATGGCGTCGTCCACCATCAGAAGGTGGAGCTTCTCTTCCCCGTTCTCTTCGTGCACGGCGGAAATGAGCATGCCGCAGGAGTCAATGCCCATCATCGGGCGCGGCGGCAGGTTCGTGATGGCGATGCACGTTTTGCCAATGAGCTCTTCCGGCTCATAGTACATATGAATGCCGGAGAGGATCGTACGGTCAACGCCGGTGCCGTCGTCGAGCGTGAACTGCAAAAGTTTCTTGCTCTTCTTCACGGCGCAGCAGTCCTTCACCTTCACGGCACGGAAGTCGGACTTCGAGAACGTATCAAAATCCACATACTCGGTGAAGAGCGGCTCGATCTTCACGTTGGAGAAATCGATGACCTTCTTCTCCGGCGCTTCGGCAGCCGTCTCCGCAGGTGCTTCGGCGGCAGACTTCTCCTGCTTCTTTCCGCCGTCCAGACTCTTCATCGTGGGGAAGAGCAGCACATCGCGGATGGCAGCGGAGTCGGTAAGCAGCATGACGAGGCGGTCAATGCCGTAGCCGATACCGCCCGTGGGCGGCATGCCGATCTCGAGAGCGTTGAGGAAGTCCTCATCGGTGTGGTTAGCCTCGGCGTCGCCGGCGGCGACCAGAGCGTCCTGCGCGGCGAAGCGCGCGCGCTGATCGATGGGGTCATTCAGCTCGGAATAGGCGTTGCACATTTCGCGGCCATAGATGAAGAGCTCGAAGCGTTCGACCTTCGTCGGGTCGGAGGGCTTCTTCTTCGTGAGCGGGCTGATCTCCACCGGGTGATCCATGATGAACACCGGCTGGATGAGGTTTTCCTCGCAGTATGTTTCAAAGAAGAGGTTGATGATGTCGCCGCGGGCGTGGCGATCTTCAAAGGCGATGTTGTGCGCCTTGGCAAGCGCCTTCGCCTCTTCCTCGGTCTTGACGGTGTCGAAATCGACGCCGGAATATTTCTTGATGGCGTCGATCATCGTCAGACGCTCAAACGGCTTGCCGAGGTCGATCTCGGTACCCTGATAGGTGATCGTCGTGCTGCCGCAGACGACCTTGGCGAGATGGCGGAACATATCCTCTGTCAGATCCATCATGCCGTTATAGTCGGTATACGCCTGGTAAAGCTCCATGAGCGTGAATTCCGGATTGTGGCGCGTATCTACGCCTTCGTTGCGGAACACACGGCCGATCTCATAGACTCTCTCCAGACCGCCGACGATCAGGCGCTTGAGATAGAGTTCGAGCGAAATGCGGAGTTTGACGTCCTCGTCGAGGGCGTTATAGTGCGTCTCAAACGGGCGCGCCGCCGCACCGCCGGCATTCGGCACAAGCATGGGGGTCTCGACCTCCATGAACCCGCGGTCGTCAAGGAAGCGGCGGATCTCGCGCAGGATCTGCGAGCGCATGACGAACGTATCGCGCACTTCGGGATTGACGATCAGATCAAGATACCGCTGGCGGTAGCGCACGTCGGTATCCTGCAGGCCGTGGAACTTCTCCGGCAGAGGCTTGAGAGACTTGGTGAGCAGCGTAAGCTCCTTCGTGTGGACAGTGATCTCGCCGGTCTTCGTGCGGAACACAAAGCCCTTGATGCCGATGATATCGCCGATATCCATTTTCTTGAACTCGGCATACGCTTCTTCCCCAAGATCGTCGCGGGCAACATAGCACTGAATGACGCCCTGCTTATCCTGAATTTTGCAGAAGGACGCCTTGCCCATGATGCGTTTGACCATCATGCGCCCGGCAACAGACACCTCTCTGCCGACCAGCTCATCACCGGCGGCAAGAATCTCCGCGCTGTGGTGGGTAACATCGTAGCGGGTGATCGCAAAGGGATCCCGTCCTGCGTTCTGCAGATTCGTCAGCTTTTCGCGGCGGATGCGGAGCAGTTCATTGAGAGAGAGCTCCGGGTTTCCGGTCCTTGTTTCCTCTGCCATAGTAATCTCCTATATCTGTAATTTACGTTCAGTTTTCAAAATCGATAATCTCGTAATGGATAACGCCGCCGGGGGCTTCAAACTCGATCCGGTCGCCCTTTTTCATCCCCATCAGGCTGCGGCCGAGGGGGGACTCGTCGGAAATACGGCCAAGGATGGGGTTGGCTTCCTGGCTGCCGACGATCTCATATGTTTCCTCGTCCTCCTCGCCTACTTCGCGGACCGTCACGCGGCTGCCCATGGAAATGGTGGTGCCGGCCGGCACGTTTTCGAGAATGACGGCATTTTCGATCAGGTTCTTGATCTCAGCGATCTTGGAGTAGAGCTTGCCCTGCTCGGTTTTCGCCTCATCGTATTCGCTGTTCTCCGACAAATCGCCGAAAGAGCGGGCCTCCTTGATCTGCTCAGAAACCTCTTTCTCCCGAACGGTCTGAAGGTATTCCAGCTCCTTTTTCAGTTCCTCCAGGCGCTCCTGGCTCATTCTGAAACGGCTTTCAACGGACATAGTTTAAACTTCCTTTCGATACTTACATGCTCGCAAATCCCGCACAGAGTAACTCCGTGCGGGAATTTGTCCTGCTATTATACGGAATCCGGCGCGCCGTGTCAAGACGGTTTTTGGATTCCTTTTTTGTAGATTTCGGCCGATTTCCGCGGATCGGGGCGTTAATGCACGGCGTCCTTTGCCGCTTCGAGCTGTACGTCCATGTCGCTGTCCTCGATCTGGTAGGACGCGATGTCCGGCGTGACGCCGCCGAGATCAGTCATGCTCTTTTTATCCGGCGTCAGATATTCAAACTTGGAAAGCCGGACCGCGCTGCCGTCGGAGAGCTCCACGATCACCTGACTCTGTGCGTTGCCGGGCGTCCGGCGTCCCACGATGGTCACGCCCGCCTGCTGCATGATGCAGGCGAACACTTCTGCGGCGCAGGTGGTATTCTCGTTGACAAGAACGATCATCGGCATATTGAGATACGAGCTGCCGGAGGAATAGGTCGTTTCTTTCCCGTCGCGGTCGCGGAGAAGGAAGAGATCGCCCTTGGGCAGAAAATAGTCCAGCGTATCCGCCATTTCCGCGGGTTTACCGCTCGTATTATCGCGCACGTCGATGATAAGGCTCGTCGCGCCGGAATCCTGCAGCGCGGCGACTGCCGACTTTACGCTGGCAGCGGCGCTGTCGTCAAAGTTGCGGATGCGGAGATAACCGATCGTGGAACTGCTGTTTGCTTTGTTGGCCGCACTGTCCAGAATGTAGTATACGACCGGCTCGGCATAGATGAGCTCGCACTTCATTTTCGCGTCCGCCTTGCCGCCCTGCGTGTTGAGAAGGTGGAGGGTGAAATACTTTTCCGCTTCGGTCTCTTTGGCATCGTAGCTGCGAAGAAGGTCGTCCAGCTGCTCAGGTGTATAGGTGGATACATCGATATTATCCACGCTTGCGATCATGTTGCCAACCTTCACATGCGCCTGATCCGCCGGAGAGCCGGGCGTTACGGAAAGGACGGTCAGATAACCGTAATTTTCGTTGTACTGCGTGGTGACGCCGATGCCGACATACTGGTTCGTCAGCGTGAGCTTATATTCCTCATACTCGGAAGCGGGAAGATAATAGCTCGCCGGGTCGTTCAGCGAAGCGACCATGGCGCTCGCGGAGGCGTCCTCCAGCGAGGACGTGTCCTTCGGCTGGTAGAATGTCGTCTCGATGACGCGGATAACCTCCATATATTTATCAGAGGACGCGCCCCTATCCGCAAGGATCAGGCACGCTGCGGCGGTAACAACGATGCAGATCACGCACGCGAGCAGTGACCAGACGATTTTCGGTACGTGTTTCATAAGCTGATACCTCGGATGTTTTTTCTTTCGGCGTCGCAGTCAGGCCGTCGGATCATACGTAACGGCGCTTTCGTCGTAATACTGCATGGGATCGACTTGCTGCCCGTTTTTGATGACGGCATAGTCCAGATGGCTGCCGGTGGCGATGCCGCTCTCACCGACATAGCCGATGATCTGGCCCTGTTTGACATACTCACCCGGCTGTACGATGAAGTTGGTCATGTGGGAGTAGCGCGTGGCCGTCTCCCCGTCGTGCTCGATGCTGACATAGTAGCCGAGACCGTCGTTGTATGTTGCGTTGGCGACCTGCCCGTCGGCGGCGGCATAGATCGGATCGCCGGACTTGGCGCCGATATCGAGCGCTTTATGATTCGTGGAGGCGCCCGCTGTGGGAGCGGAACGCTCGCCGTAACGCGATGTGACATACGTGCTGTCCACCGGCCAGATAAAGCTGCCGTTGAACGCTCCGGACGCGTTGGAATTATTTCCATAGGTTCCGTCGGTGCCGGACGAAACCGCGCCAGAGGTGGATGTTCCAGAGGAAGTCGTGCCGGAGGAAGTTTTATTTCCGCCGCCGGCCGAGCCGGAAGACCAATACTGCTGGGCGGCCTGCTGCGCGGCATATTCCTGCATGGCTTTCAAAAGCTCCTGCATTGCCTCGTCCTCGGCTTGCGCGATGGCATCATATTCCGCCTGGGCATTATGCGAAAGCTCGTCAAGATTGGCGATAAGGCCGCATGCCGCGGTGACCTGCGCGTTCAGCTGCTCGCGGCGTGCCGTAAGCTCTTCGTTTACAGCATCCTGCTCCGCCTTGGCGGTTTCATATTCGCGCTTGATCGTTTCAACATTCTCGCGGCTCTTCTGCAGAGACTTTTCGAGCTCACGGTCATAATGCATGATGTCGTTCACGTCCGCAGCGCGGGCGAGCATCTCCGGAACACTGTCCGCTTCAAAAATGAAAGCGAGATACGACTGGCTGCCGTTTTCCTCCATAGAGCGGATGCGCTCACGCAGAAGCGCCGTCTGCTCGGTTTCCGCGGCGGTCGCCGCGGCAAGCTCCTCTTCCTTTCGGTCGATCAGCTCCTGATAGACGGCGATCTGCTCTTCGATGAGCGCGATCATCTCTCGATTGAGGGATATCTGCTTATCGAGCGCCGCCTTGCGGTATATGATCAGCGTCTGGTTGTCGGAAAGGCCCTGTATGACCTGTTCCTGCTCCGTGAGCTGCTCTTCGAGCTGCGCACGCTTTTCTGCCAAACGCTCGAGATCGGTCTCATCCACGGCGTTTGCCGGAAGGACGGTGATAACGAGCGAGAGCACCATAATGACCGCCAGCACAACGCAGATCACGGAAAAAACGTTTTTTTGCAATTTGTTGCGTTTCATAGGCTCCTTATGTCCCGTAAGGGAAAATCAGCAGTTCCAATACGTAAGGCCGGAGAAATACGCCGCCGGATCGGTCTGCGCGCCGTTGATGCGGATCTCAAAGTGGCAGTGCGGGCCGGTGGATACGCCGGTCGAGCCGACCGCGCCGACATACTGCCCGGCAGTGACGTACTGCCCATAGCTCACGCCGATGGAGCTCATATGCGCATACACCGTAACGATACCGTTGCCGTGGTCGACCATGACGCAGTTGCCGTAGCCGCCGTTCGCGCCGGCGTAAATGACATCGCCCGCACCGGCGGAGACGATGGAAGCGCCCATGCTTGCGCCGATATCCAGACCGCCGTGGTATGTGCTCGCACCGGTCGTCGGCGCTACGCGGTAGCCGAAGCGGGAGGTGATGAGCGTGCAGCTCGGCACCGGCCACTGAAGATTGGAGAGACTCGTTGCCGAGCCGCCGGATGTACCGCTGCCGGAAGATCCTCCTCCGGATGTGCCACCCGAGGAGCCGCCAGAATTTCCGCCGCTGTTTGCGTTGTTGGCAGCATTCTTTGCCGCTTCCTCCGCCGCACGCTTGCGGATCGCTTCTTGCAGCGTCTCCTCCGCCTCGGCTTCCGCCTCGGCAATGGCATCGTATTCCGCCTGCGCGTCATCGGACAAGGTATCGATGTCGGCGATCATAGTGTACGCCGCTTCGACCTGCGCGTCCAGTTCCGCCTGTTTGGTGTCCAGCTCTTTCTGGAGGAGTTCCTGCTCGTGGCGGGCCTCCTCGTAACTTTTCTTGATGGACTCGACATCCTCGCGCGCCGCCATGTACTCTTCTTCCAGAGTCTTGTCGTAGTGCATGATGTCGTTTACGTCGCCGATGCGGGAGAGAAGCTCAGTCACGCTGGAGGAATCAAAGATAAAGCTCGCATAGGAATAGCTGCTGTTCTCCTCCATGGCGCGGATGCGGGAGCGGAGAAGCTCCGTTTGCGCCGTTTCCTTTTCAAGCGCCTTGTCCAGCTCCGCCTGCTTTTCGGCGATGATCTCATCATAGATCTTGACCTGCTCGCCGATGAGCTCGATCATCTGGCGGTTGATCTCGATCTTTCCGTCGAGCGCTATCTTGCGGGTAACAAAGCGGGCCTTCTGGCTCGTGAGATCGTTGATAACGTCCTGCTGTTCCTGCGCCTGCTGTTCGAGTGCATCCAGCTTTTTCTGGAGATCGTCGATCTCTGACTGGGAGACAGCGTACGCCGGCAAAGACGCCGTAAGCGCCGCAGCCGCGAGAAGCGCACAGAAAACGGAACGAAGAGTTTTTTTCAAGTTTTTCATAATAGTACGTAATGTCCGGGAAGGATCAAACCTTCAGATAGTTGCGGATCGCCATGGCGCCGCCGAACGCGCCGACCAGAATACCGACGGCAAGAAACACGATCAGCAGCGGCGTCATTACCAGCGAGAACGGCATGACCTGGATCAGGCTCGCCGCGATGGAGACCGAGATCTTCTGCGCAATGAAATTGTACACCGCCCACTGCAGCAGAAAAGCGATGCCCGCGCCGAGAAGTCCGAGGATCAAACCCTCAACGACGAACGGCGTACGGATAAAGCCGTTGCTCGCACCGACCATTTTCATTACAGCGATCTCATCTCGCCGCGTGAATGTGGCGAGCTTAATGGTGTTGGACATCATGAAAACGGACACCACGAGCAGAATGACGATCAAAATCGCCGTAATGATGCTCACAACGTTTCGCACCGCGATAAAGCCCTCCGCAATCGTGACCGGAGCGTTGACTTCCGCCACACCGTTGACCGCGTCAACGGCCGCTGCGGTATCCCGCATGAGCGTGATATCATCCAGCCGGATCACATAGCGGTTGCGGAACACGGTCGCGTCCAGATTTTCAAACACCGTGCTGTCGCCATAAGTATTTTTGTAATTTTCCATGGCTTCTTCACGGGAGATAAACTGCACGTCCCGGATGTTGGGGATGCTGCGGATCGCACCTTCGATGGAGCGGGCGTCGCTGTCGGAAAGGGACTCGTCCACAAAGGCGAGGACCTGGCTGTCCTCCTCCATATCGCCGATGAGGTTATCGACATTCACCGCCACGAGACCGAAGCCGCCCATAATGATGAGGCAGGCGGCGATGACCGTGACGGAAGCGAATGAGCGGAAGCCGTGCGAAAATACGCCTCGCAGACCTTCCCGGAAGAGATATGTAATTCTGTTAAGACTCATAGCCGTAGTACCCATCCATTCCGTCGCTGATGAGGCAGCCGTCGCCCAGCGACACAACGCGCTTAGAAAAGGCGTTGACAAGCTCTTTTTCGTGTGTGACGATCAGCACCGTCGTTCCCAGCTCGTTGATCTTCTGGAAAAGGAGCATGATCTCCAGACTTCTGGCGGGGTCGAGATTGCCGGTCGGCTCGTCGGCAATGATCATGTCCGGAGAGTTTACGAGTGCGCGGGCGATCGCCACGCGCTGCTGCTCGCCGCCCGACAGCTCCCGAGGATACCGGTCCTCGCGGCCCGAAAGATCGACAAGGTCAAGCACATACGGCACGCGCTTGCGGATCTCTCGGTTGGAAGCGCCGATCACGCGCATCGCGAACGCGACGTTTTCATAGACCGTCATGTCCTTGATGAGCCGGTAGTCCTGGAAGATAACGCCGAGCGAGCGGCGCAGCTTGGGCAGATTCCGCCGCTTCATCATGCGCAGATCGAAGCCGTTGACCTCGATCTGCC
The DNA here is from genome assembly GCA_002404605.1 of Clostridiales bacterium UBA4706. Classification (GTDB taxonomy): domain Bacteria; phylum Bacillota; class Clostridia; order Oscillospirales; family Oscillospiraceae; genus Apopatocola. Next base: position 19,015 of record DHKA01000051.1, read on the forward strand.
CGCCGGTGGCGCGGATCTCGCCGGTCAGCAGCTTGATGATCGTGGTTTTCCCCGAACCGGACGGACCGACAAGGAACACGAACTCGCCGTCCTGGATGGTGAGATCAATGTCCCGCAGCGTTTCCGCACGGCTGCCGGGGTATTTCATTTTGACATCCTTGAGAAGTACCATAAATCATTCTCCGCGTCAGAGCCGGGGATCAATATTCCCCGTTCTGAGAGTTCAGGTATTTTTTGACCATGAGCGCCACCTTGAAGATGATGGCATGGTCGAACTCACGCAAATCAAGTCCCGTCAGCTTCTTGATCTTCTCGAGACGGTACACCAGCGTGTTGCGGTGGACAAACAGCTTACGGGAGGTTTCGGACACGTTCAGATTGTTCTCAAAGAACTTGTTGATCGTGTAGAGCGTTTCCTGATCGAGCGCCTCGATCGGGTTTTTCTTGAACACTTCGCTCAAGAACATTTCACAGAGCGTTGTGGGAAGCTGATAGATCAGACGGCCGATGCCGAGATTGTCGTAGTGGATGACGGATTTCTCCGTATCGAACACCTTGCCGACCTCGATGGCGACCTGCGCTTCCTTGTACTTGTCCGCAAGAACGCGCAGATGCTTCGCCGTCGTGCCGATGCCGATCACGCACTTGAGATTCAGATCGTCGTGCAGTTTCTTTTCAATGGCCTCGGCGATCTCGTAAACTTCCTTGTTGCTGTCCGACGGGCCGGTCAGCTCCTTGATAAGAACGAGATCAGACTCGTTGATGCTGAGGACAAAATCCTTCTGCCGGTCAGGGAACATGTTGGAAATGGCTTCGAGCGCCGCCATGTCGGTGCGCTCCGTCTGCCGGATCAAAAGAACGGCGCGAGGCACATCCGTGGCAAAGTGAAGCTCCTTGGCGCGGACATAGATATCACCCGGCAGAATATTGTCGGAAATAATGTTCTTGACGAAGATCGTCTTGTTGTGCTTTTCCTCGTAGTTGACCTTTGCCTCCTGAAAAGCAACCGAGGCAAGGATGCACACGCAGCGCGCCGTGGCGTCGTGGCCGTCAACAAAGACGGCGTAGTCCAGCCGCGTACTGAGCCCGCCGACGGGCTTGTACGTGCGGAAATTGGAAGTGAAGATCTGATCCGGATATTCGCCGAAGCCGCCGTGAAAATCATCGAGCTTTGTGCCGATCATGGAAAGCTCGCTGCACGCGACAACGACCCCCTGATCGTCCACAACGCCGATGCACCGGTCGGTGGCATCCTTCATCTGGATGATGATGCTCTGGAAAATCCTGCTGGACATAACGTCTGCCTCCCCCATCTTTCTATACGAAAATGCGCATCAAAAAACTAACCGCATTTTTAGGTATTTTTCATAATAAAGCATTTCTGTGCAAAATTCAATAGCTAATTCTTTACAACTTGTAAATTTTTTTTACACTTAATCAAATCAAAGCATATTCATAAAAATCCGCCGGAAGGTTTTGTATGATATAACGACATTTTCGCACAAAACCCGAAAAAAACGCGTTCGTCATTTCGACAGAATGTATGGCCGTATCTTCTCGATTTCCTCTGGAGTCAGGCGGCGGTACTCTCCTTCCGCGAGCGAGCCGTCCAGCCACAGTCCGCCGATACGAAGGCGTTTGAGGGCCGTGACAGGCATCTGCCGCGAGCCGAGCATACGCTTTACCTGATGATACTTTCCTTCAAAAACTTCGACCTGAACACGTCCGCCGCCGAGATCGATGAGCTCCGCGGGAAGGCACCGCGTGCCGTCACGCAGCACGATCCCCTCCCGGAAGGCGGCAAAATCTGCCTCGCACGGCGTTCCGTCCACCACGGCCTCATAGAGCTTGCTCACATGGCTTTTCGGTGAGATAACCTTATGGGCGAACGTCCCGTCATCGGTGAGCAGGAGAAGCCCGGTCGTATCCTTATCCAACCGTCCGACCGGGAAAAGGCCGCGCCGCTTCCATTCTTCCGGCATGGCGTCCACGACCGTCGGCTTGCGCGGATCGCGCGTGGCCGTCAGAACGCCGGCCGGTTTATTGAGCATGATATAGATATGGCCCGGTCCGTCGATGGGCTCTCCGTCTACGGTAAGCGAAACTGCTTCCGGGTCGAACTTCGCCGCCGGATCAGCGCATGGCGTACCATTTACAGCGGCGCGTCCGCGGCGGATGATCTCCCGCGCCTGGCTGCGCGAGCAGAGTCCGGTATCGGTAAGAATTTTATCAAGACGGACGAGCGGCATATTGCTTTCCTTTCTTCCATACATTGGATCGGGGGGTGATTTACATGCGAAGAAGTACGTCGGCACGCCGGAAAGGTGCCGTGAAAGTAATACTTCTCGGCGTGCTCGCCGCGGCGGTGATACTCCTTGCCGGAGCTCTTGGACGTCGGAGCGCCGACAGTGCGATCCACGCCGGGACAAATGAGGAACGGATCGCCTATTTGCAGTCTCTCGGCTGGGAGGTCGAACAAACGCCGATCCTCGAACAGGAGATCACGCTGCCGAAGGAATTTCCGGACGTTTTAACGCAGTACAACGAATTACAGCGACAGCAGGGGTTTGATCTGGAGGAATACGCCGGGAAAAAGCTGACGCTCTACACATACCGGATCACGAACCATCCCGACGCGGAAGAGGCGGACGCCTCGCTCTACGTATACCGATCAGCGCTGGTCGGCGGCGATGTGCATTCCACGTCATTCACGGGGTTTATGACGGCGCTGCGCTGAACCTTCAAGATGTACAAAATGGCTGACAGCAAAGCTGCCAGCCATTTTTGTTTGCGAAGTAACGAATTACTCGTTGATGCCGATAACAACACCGGAGCCGACGGTACGACCGCCCTCGCGGATAGCGAAGCGCAGGCCGTTCTCAATGGCGATCGGGGTGATCAGTTCGACGTCCATATCGACGTTGTCCCCGGGCATGCACATCTCAACGCCTTCGGGCAGAGAGATGACGCCGGTAACGTCGGTGGTGCGGAAGTAGAACTGGGGACGGTAGTTGTTGAAGAACGGGGTGTGACGACCGCCCTCATCCTTGGAGAGGACGTACACCTGACCCTTGAACTTGCGCAGGGGCTTAATGGACTTCGGAGCAGCAAGAACCTGGCCGCGCTCGACTTCCTTCTTGGTGATGCCGCGGAGCAGGCAGCCGACGTTGTCGCCAGCCTCAGCGTACTCCAGGGTCTTGTGGAACATCTCGGTGCCGGTAACGACGGATTCCTTGATCTCGTCCTCGAGACCGACGATCTCGACCTTGTCGCCGACCTTGACGGTACCACGCTCGACACGGCCCGTAACGACGGTGCCGCGGCCGGTGATGGTGAACACGTCCTCGATGGGCATCAGGAAGGGCAGGTCAGCCTTACGGTCGGGGGTCTTGATCCAGGTGTCAACAGCTTCCATGAGCTCCCAGATGCAGTCATACTCAGGGGCGTTGGGATCGGTGGACTCGGAGGCCAGAGCGTTCAGAGCGGAACCCTTGATGATCGGGGTGTCGTCGCCGGGGAACTCGTACTTGTCGAGCAGCTCGCGGACTTCCATCTCGACGAGCTCAAGCAGCTCGGGGTCATCGACCTGGTCGCACTTGTTCAGGAAGACCAGGATGTAGGGCACGTTGACCTGACGGGCGAGCAGCAGGTGCTCACGGGTCTGAGCCATCGGGCCGTCGGAAGCGGCGATGACGAGGATGCCGCCGTCCATCTGAGCGGCGCCGGTGATCATGTTCTTGATATAGTCGGCGTGGCCCGGGCAGTCAACGTGGGCGTAGTGGCGGCCCTGGATCTGCACACCCTTGGTGGCGCCGTGAGAGCCGACGCGGTCAAACGTCTGGTACTCAACGTGGGCAGTGTTGATGGTGATGCCGCGCTCGCGCTCTTCGGGCGCCTTATCGATGGAGGCGTAGTCAACGAAGTCAGCGGCGTTGGGGTCCGCCATAGCGAGAACCTTGGTGATGGCGGCGGTCAGGGTGGTCTTACCATGGTCGATGTGGCCGATGGTACCGATATTCACATGGGGCTTGCTGCGGTTGAACATTTGCTTAGCCATGGAAACATCCTCCTAATAGCAAAAATTAAAATTTTGGTTTGGATTTATTCTACAGGAACTTTGCTTATTTTGCAACACCTAAAATCAAGCTTTGTTGCTGCGCTTGCCGATGATGCTCTCCTGGAGGCTCTTCGGAAGCTCGACATAGGTGTGCGGCTCCATGCTGTAGTTGGCGCGGCCCTGCGTTCTGGAACGCAGATCGGTCGAATAGCCAAACATGGAAGCAAGCGGCACTTCCGCCGTGACGATCGCGGCGCCGTTGCGAATATCCGTTCCGGCGACCTGCCCGCGGCGGGCATTGAGATCGCCGATAACGTCTCCCATATACTGGTCCGGCGTTGTGACAACCACCTTCATGATGGGCTCGAGCAGCGTGGGGCCGGCCTTCTGCGCGGCTTCCTTGAAAGCCATACTGCCGCAGATCTTGAACGCCATTTCGCTCGAGTCTACTTCATGATAGCTGCCGTCGAGAAGAGTGACCTTCACGTCTACGACCGGATAACCGGCGAGAACACCGGACGCCATGGCGCCCTGGATGCCCTGATCGACGCTGGGGATATATTCCTTCGGGATGGCACCGCCGGTGACGGCGTTGATGAACTCATAACCCTTGCCCGGGTTCGGCTCGATCTGGATCTTGACCTGCGCAAACTGGCCCTTGCCGCCGGACTGACGTGCATAGCGCATATCGACCGTAGCGGTACCACGGATAGTCTCCTTATAGGAAACCTGCGGCTTACCGACATTCGCCTCGACCTTGAACTCGCGAAGCAGACGGTCCACGATGATCTCCAGATGAAGCTCGCCCATGCCGGCGATGATGGTCTGTCCCGTCTCCTCATCCGTATAGGTCTTGAAGGTGGGATCCTCCTCGCTCAGCTTGGAGAGCGCGATGGCCATTTTCTCCTGACCGGCTTTGGTCTTGGGCTCAATGGCAACACGGATAACGGGTTCGGGGAATTGCATCGATTCGAGAACGACGGGGTGCTTGTCGTCACAGAGAGTATCACCGGTGCGGGTGTTTTTCAAACCCACAACAGCGGCGATCTCACCGGCGTACACAGCGTCGATATCTTCACGATGATTCGCGTGCATGTGTAGCAGACGGCCAAGACGCTCGCGCTGACCGCGGACGGTGTTCACCGCTGTCTCGCCGGCCTTGATAGAGCCGGAGTAGACGCGGATGAACGCCAGACGTCCGACGAACGGGTCCGTCATCACTTTGAAGACGAGACCGGCAAAGGGCCCGTTCACGTCCGCAGGAAGGGTGACCTCTTCGCCCGTCTTGGGGTTCACGCCGACAACGGGCGGAACATCCAGCGGAGAGGGCAGGAAGTCGACGACGGCGTCGAGCAGTTTCTGCACGCCTTTGTTCTTGTACGACGTGCCGCAGAGGACCGGAACCATGCTGCCGCTGACGGTCGCCTTGCGGATGACCGAGCGCAGACGGTCGGCGGGGATCTCCTCGCCTTCCAGATACATCTCCGCGATCTCATCGTCAAAGAGGGATACGGCATCGATGAGCTTTTCCCGGTACTCGGCGGCAAGATCCACCATATCCTCGGGGATAGGCTCCACGCGCATATCCTTACCCAGATCATCGTAGAAAACGACGGAATCCATATCGATGAGATCAATGATCCCACGGAAGTCCGATTCCTTACCGATGGGCAGCTGGATGGGCACGGCATTCGCCTTCAGACGGTCATAGATCATGTCCATGACGTTGTAGAAGTCGGCGCCGGTGATGTCCATCTTATTGACGTAGATCATGCGCGGAACATTGTAATGGTCCGCCTGACGCCACACCGTTTCCGTCTGGGGTTCGACGCCGCCTTTGGCGCAGAGGACGGTCACACAGCCGTCCAGCACGCGCAGGCAGCGCTCCACCTCGGCGGTGAAGTCCACGTGACCCGGCGTATCGATGATGTTGATGCGCGTGTCTTTCCAGAAGCAGGTCGTAGCAGCGCTGGTGATGGTGATACCGCGCTCCTGCTCCTGCACCATCCAGTCCATCGTGGCGCTGCCTTCATGGGTCTCACCCATTTTGTAGTTGACGCCGGTATAGAAGAGGATACGCTCGGTAGTCGTCGTCTTACCTGCATCAATGTGCGCCATGATGCCGATGTTTCTGGTTTTTTCAAGTGAATAAGATCTGGGCATAAATCTCTACCTTTGCTGAAATTACCAACGATAGTGGGCGAAGGCCTTGTTGGACTCGGCCATCTTGTGCGTATCCTCGCGTTTCTTGACAGAGGCACCGGTGTTGTTCACGGCGTCCATGATCTCGTTGGCGAGACGCTCCTTCATGGTCTTTTCGCTGCGCTTGCGGGAGTAGCCGACCAGCCAGCGGAGACCGAGGGTCTGACGACGCTCCGGACGAACCTCGATAGGCACCTGGTATGTGGCGCCGCCGACACGGCGGGCCTTGACTTCCAGAGCCGGCATGATGTTGTTGAGAGCTTCGGTAAACACCTCAAGCGGATTGCGATCCAGCTTCTTCTGGATCAGGTCAAAGGCGTCGTAAACCACCTTCTGGGCCACGCCTTTTTTGCCGTCCAGCATAACACCGTTGATGAGCTTGGTCACCAGAACGCTGTTGTATACGGGATCCGGCAAGATTTCTCTTTTGGGAACGTTACCTCTTCTGGGCACTTTGCTTCCCTCCTTCATTATGAAATGATCTCAAAGGTACTCGACGGCAGCGCTCTGCCGCCGCTGTGTCCAAAAGGTTATTATATAAAATATATGAATAACCAACAGGACACTGTTGGGGGTTTCGTTTACTTCTTACCCGCCTTGGGTCTCTTCGCGCCGTACTTGGAGCGGGACTGGCAGCGGCCATTGACGCCCTGGGAATCGAGAGTGCCGCGGATGATGTGGTAACGGACACCGGGCAGGTCCTTGACACGGCCGCCGCGAATCATAACGACGGAGTGCTCCTGCAGGTTGTGGCCGACACCGGGAATGTAGGCCGTCACTTCGTAACCGTTGGTGAGACGGACACGGGCGATCTTACGCAGAGCGGAGTTCGGCTTCTTAGGAGTCGAAGTACGCACAGCGGTGCAGACGCCGCGCTTCTGGGGAGAAGACTGGTTGGTCTCGCGGTTCTTCAGAGTGTTCAGGCCTTTCTGCATGGCAGGAGAGGTGGACTTGTAGGTCACCTGCTCTCTTCCCTTACGGACAAGCTGGTTAAATGTGGGCATGATTTTCCTCCTTTCCTCAAAAAAATGCTCTTGTGCGGGCACCAGCCCACACGATTTTTGATTTTAACAGAATGCACAAGAATAGTCAAGAAAATTCTGTAATTTTTCCGAGCAAAAAATTATCATGCCGTCGGACCCGGACGGAAAAATTCCGGGGTGACGGATCACCCCGGAATTTTAACTGGATCAAAGCGCATTGGTGAGCTTTTTGAGCTCGGAAAGGTCAACGTAGTCGGCCTCATCCTCGATGGACTCGTCCATCTTCATTTCAAAGTTGCGGTACATATCCAGACCGGAGCCGGCCGGGATGAGCTTGCCGATGATGACGTTTTCCTTCAGACCGATCAGGTGGTCGACCTTGCCCTTGA
>DHKA01000051.1:26675-29164 GCA_002404605.1 Clostridiales bacterium UBA4706
TTGCCCTTGATGGCGGCCTCGGTGAGGACCTTGGTCGTCTCCTGGAAGGACGCGGCAGACATCCAGCTGTCGGTAGCGAGCGACGCCTTCGTGATACCAAGCAGGATCGGCGTGCTGGTGGCGAGAGCGAGCCCCTCTTCCCCGGCGGCGATGCGGGCCTTGATCGCGTTGTTGGCGTCCTTGAGATCGTTGACGTCGACGGTGGAGCCGGAGAGAAGGTCGGTGCTGCCGGCGTCCTCGATGCGAACCTTGCGCATCATCTGGCGGACAATGACTTCGATGTGCTTGTTGTTGATATCGACGCCCTGCTGACGGTACACCTTCTGGACTTCCTGCACCAGATAGTTGCGCACGCCCGGACGTCCGAACTCGTCGTCGTTCACGCCGCGGATGCGGAGCACATCGTGCGGGCTGAGCGCGCCGCGGGTCAGCTCCTGGCCCTGATCGATGTGGTCGCCGTTCTGCACGATGATACCGGCGCCCAGAGGAACCTGGTACACGCGGGTCTCGCCCTGCTCGGCGTTGGTGACGGTGAGCGCCATCATGTTCTTGCGGGCTTCCTCGATCGTGAGCGTGCCGCTGATCTCGCTGAGCACAGCCATTTTCTTGGGCTTGCGCGCCTCGAAAAGCTCTTCGACTCGCGGCAGACCCTGCGTGATATCGTCACCGGCGATACCGCCGCTGTGGAACGTACGCATGGTCAGCTGCGTGCCGGGCTCGCCGATGGACTGCGCGGCGATGACGCCGACGGCTTCGCCGGAGTTGACCGGCTTACCGGTGGCAAGGTTCATGCCGTAGCAGCGGGCACACACGCCGCAGCGGGATTCGCAGGAGAGAACACTGCGGACCTCAACGCTCGTGATGCCGTGCTTGGCGAGGAATTTCGCGTCGCCGGACATGAGCAGGTGGTCGGTGTCGAACAGCACTTCGCCGGTCTCGGGATCCACGATGGGCTTGGCCGGGAAGCGGCCGTGGATGTTCTCGCCGAAGGAGTGGATATACTCGTCGTACTTCGGATCCTCGGGATCAAACACGAACACGGCGTAGCCGCGGCTGTCGATCGCCGTGGCGGGAACCCCTTCGGTCGTGCCGCAGTCCGGCTCACGAATGATGACATCCTGGCTGACATCGACCATTCGACGGGTCAGATAACCGGAGTCGGCGGTACGAAGGGCCGTATCGGCCATGCCCTTTCGGGCGCCTCGGGTGGAGATGAAGTATTCGAGAACACTCAGACCCTCGCGGAAGTTCGCCTTGATGGGGATCTCGATGGTTCTGCCAGCGGTGTTCGCCATCAGGCCGCGCATACCGGCGAGCTGACGGATCTGGTTGGCGCTGCCTCGGGCACCGGACGTCGCCATGATGTTGATGGGGTTGAATTCATCGAGGTTGTCCATCAGGGCTTTAGCAACTTCGCCGGTCGTTCTTTCCCACTCGGCAACAACCATGCGGTAGCGTTCGTCGTTGGTGATAAGACCGCGCTTGTACTGTTTTTCGATCGCGAGGACCTTCTTTTCGGTCTCGGCGATCTTGGCCTTCTTCGCCTCGGGGACGACCATGTCCGCGATGGAGATGGTCATGCCGCTGCGCGTAGAGTACTTGTAGCCCTGCGCCTTGATGCTGTCGAGCACTTCGGCGGAAATAGTGAAGCCGTGCTTCTGGATGCATCGGTCGATGATATCGCCGAGCTTTTTCTTATCAACGCGGAAGCCGATCTCGTAATCGAAGGCGTGCTCGGGATCGGTGCGGTCCACGAACCCGAGATCCTGCGGGATGGGCTCGTTGAAGATGATACGGCCAACGGTCGTCTCGACGGTCTTGTATTTTTCCACGCCGTCGATCGTCTTGGTCACGCGGACCTTGATGGGGCTGTGGAGCGTGACGGCGCCCGCCTGGTACGCCATGAGCGCTTCCTCAGGGGTGCTGAACGCCATACCGGTGCCCTCTTCCTCGCGCACGTAGGTGAGGTAGTAGGAACCGAGGACCATGTCCTGCGTCGGGATGGAGTGCGGGTGACCGTCCTGCGGACGCAGGAGGTTGTTGACCGAGAGCATGAGGATGCGGGCTTCCGCCTGCGCCTCGGCGCTCAGGGGGACGTGGATCGCCATCTGGTCGCCGTCGAAGTCGGCGTTGTAAGCGGTGCAGGCCAGCGGGTGCAGCTTGAGAGCGCGGCCCTCAACCAGCACCGGCTCAAACGCCTGAATACCCAGACGGTGCAGCGTCGGCGCACGGTTGAGCAGCACCGGGTGCTCCTTGATGACGACATCGAGCGCGTCCCAGACCTCCGCCTTCTGGCGGTCCACCATCTTCTTGGCGGATTTGATGTTGTTGGCGACGCCGTCCTCGACGAGCTTCTTCATCACGAACGGGCGGAACAGCTCGATGGCCATTTCCTTCGGCACGCCGCACTGGTACATCTTGAGTTCCGGTCCGACAACGATAACACTTCGTCCGGAGTAGTCAACACGCTTGCCGAGCAGGTTCTGGCG
>DHKA01000004.1 GCA_002404605.1 Clostridiales bacterium UBA4706
ACCTTCTACTATCATCTGAAACGAATGAATTGCGCAGATAAATACAAATCTGTCAAAGAAGAAATTACAGCAATATACCATGAAAATAAGGGAAGATACGGTTATCGCCGGATCACGTCAGAACTACGTAACCGCAATTTGCCCTTAAATCATAAGACTGTGCAGCGGCTCATGAAGGAGTTAGGGCTGGTCTGCCGTGTCAGAATGAAGAAGTATCGTTCTTACAGGGGAGAGACAGGTAAAATCGCACCGAATCTGCTGAATCGGGACTTTCACGCGGACGAGCCAAACCAGAAGTGTGTCACGGATGTGACGGAGTTCAGCTTATTCGGAGAAAAGCTCTATTTGTCTCCCATTCTGGATCTGCACAGCAGCGATCTGGTCAGCTACACTATCTCGGATCGTCCCGTGCTGAGCATGGTGACGAACATGCTGGACGAGGCTTTTGAGAAGATTACGGATGACACGAACCTCATTCTCCACTCTGATCAGGGCTGGCAGTACCAACACAAGCGATACCAGCGGATGCTCCGGGAGAAGGGTATCCGGCAGAGCATGAGCCGAAAGGGAAACTGTCTGGACAATGCTGTGGTTGAAAACTTCTTTGGTCTGCTCAAGAGTGAACTACTGTATCTGCAAGAATTTCAAACCATGGAGCACTTCAAACACGAGCTCATGGAATATCTGGATCACTACAACAGCCGCAGAATTAAGGCAAAGCTGAAGGGCTTGCCGCCTGCTATTCACAGACAGCAAGCCCTTTCGACGGCTTGAACAATTTGCGTTTAATTTATTTGTCTAACTTTTTGGGGGCACTACATCTTTCGGCGCTTGCGGGATTTGTTTCCCGTTGCCGGGTATGCTATGATAACACCGCTATATAAAACGGGGGGGGGAGAGAAAACTATGCCTGAGATCATTGCCCGGCGCGCATTCGCGCCGCTCTACATCTGGCTGGACATTGCGTTTCTTTGCGTATTTGCCTATCTGCTGCTGCGGAAGAAAAAGTACATGACCATTCTCGTGGGGCTCGTGATGGGCATCGTATACATGCTCGTGGACTACGGGATATTCCATCTCGTATGCCATTCGCGCAGTATCTCGGCGGGGCATAGCCTTTTCTGGGTGCTGCTCTGGATGTCGATGAGCTACGGCTTTACGAATTTTGCTTGGATCTGGCTGTGGCTCTCAAAGGACGAGCACCTGCTCGAATGGTCGGTGCTGATCCTCGCGTGGTGGTTCTGCTGCCCACTCATCACGCAGACCTTTGCTCCCGCTGCCGCGCCGATCGTTATCGAGCGCACGACAGGCGCGTACCACGGGTATATGGCGGTAATTTTGTTTGTCGGGTATCTCGGCACCATCGTCTATAACCTGATGCAGCCGGAACAGGAGAAGCGGGTGAATATCCCGTGGATCCTTGCTATCGGCGTACTTGTGCAGTTCGGCTGGGAGGCGGGGCTGCTGCTCGGCGGCGTTCGCAGTGCGGGTCTGGCCGCGGAGAGCGCGCTGCATACGCTCGCGGTAAACTCCCTGCTCGAAACGAACCTCGGCATGCCGTATGTCTATCTGATCTACGCGGCGTATTCTGCCCGGTTCACCGAGCAGCTTTGCCGCCGGGATGGGCCGCTCGCGCTCACTGCGCGCATCGCGGAGAACAATCGCGAGCGCGTCCGAAAATAAAGCGATATACCGTTAGGGCGGCACGTCATTTTTTTGACGCGCCGCCCCAACATTTTCTTGTAAATATACAACAAACACGGTATTATGAGAAAGGAGATGATTTGAAAAATATATAGGGGGAAGCAATATGACAAAGCTCAGACCAAAGATCGTAAAGCTGGCAAAGGTCATCGGCGGCATTTCCGGCGCTGTCGTGAAGATCGACGAGAACGCGCCCGAATACTACAGCATGGCGAACATCGTCTCGGACGACGAGGCCGATATCGCCATCGCCGCCGGGCTCCGAAAGGAGCGCACGGCGGCGTACCTCGCAAAGAAGGTCGGAAAGACCGTGGCAGAGATTCAGCCCTCGCTCGACAACCTTGTCGAATACGGCATTTTCCGCCGCACGTATTCCGAAGAGTGCGGCGAGGATACATACTTCATGCAGATCTTCGCGCCCGGCATTCTGGAAATGATGGTCAACAACAAAAAACTGCTGCACGACCATCCGGAGGTCGGCCGCGCGTTCGAGGAATATACGCGTCTGCGTATGGAAATGATGGGCCCGCTGCTGCCGGAAGGATATGGCCTGATGCGTGTTGTCCCTGTGGAGGACGCCATAAAGGATATCTCCGGCGTAAGCCCCTACGAAAAGCTCTCGTACTATCTCGATAAATACGACACGTTCTCCGTCTCACCGTGCTCCTGCCGCAGCTCGCGCACGAGCATCAACGACGGCTGCGGCCATCTGGACGAGGAGATGTGCATCCAGATGGGCAAGGGCGCGGAGCACTACATCCGCACGGGCCGCGCCCGGCAGATCACCCGCGAGGAGGCGCTGGAGATCATTCACCGCGCCGAGGAAAACGGCCTCATGCACGATATCCCGAACATCGAAGAGCTCGGCGACAGCGCTGCGATCTGCAACTGCTGCGCCTGTGCCTGCTTCGGATTGCGCGCGGGGCTGATGTTTGGCGCGCGCGACGCCATCCGCTCCAACTTCGCTGCGGAGATCGACGAGGCAAAGTGCGTCGCGTGCGCGCAGTGCGTGGAGACCTGCCCCGGCAACGCGCTCAAGCTCGGGCAGAAGCTCTGCTCGTCCTGCGATCTTACGCCGCCGGACTATGCCAAGCTCACCACGACGCTCAACGTGAAGAAAACTTTCAACCCCGGTTACCGCGAAAACTTCAAGGACACGCTCGACACCGGCACCGCTCCCTGCAAGGCGGCGTGCCCCGCGCACGTCCCCGTGCAGGGCTATCTGAAGCTCGCCGCGCAGGGGCGATATACCGACGCGCTCGAGCTCATCAAAAAAGAAAACCCATTCCCCGCGGTGTGCGGCCGCATCTGCAACAAGGCGTGCGAGCAGGAATGCACCCGCGCGAGCGTGGACGAGGCCGTCGCCATCGACGAGGTCAAGCGCTTCATTGCCGACCACGATCTGCACGAGGAAACGCGCTTCGTCCCGAAAATGGTCAACCAGATCGGACGGCCCTATACGGAAAAAATTGCCGTCATCGGCGCCGGTCCCGCCGGTATGAGCTGCGCGTACTATCTTGCCAATAAGGGCTACCCCGTCACGGTGTTCGACAAGAACCCTGTCCCCGGCGGCATGCTCACGCTCGGCATCCCATCCTTCCGGTTGGAAAAGGACGTGCTTAACGCGGAGATCGACATTCTCCGCGAAATGGGCGTGGAGTTCCGCTGCGGCGTGGAAGTCGGCAAGGATATCACCATCGCGCAGCTCCGTGAGCAGGGGTACAAGGGCTTTTATCTCGCCATCGGCGCGCAGAAGTCCCGTCCGCTCGGCATTTCCGGCGAGGAGCTCCAGGGCGTTACCGGCGGCATTGAGTTCCTGCGCGAGGTCAATCTCGGCCATGCGCCCGCCGTCGGCAAAACGTGCGTCGTCATCGGCGGCGGTAACGTTGCCATGGACGTGAGCCGCAGCGCCGTCCGCTTGGGCGCGGAGGAGACGTACATCGTCTACCGCCGTTCGGCGGAGGAAATGGGCGCCGACCCCGAAGAAGTCCGCGAAGCGGTCGCCGAGGGCGTGCAGTTCCACTATCTGACCGCGCCGGTCGAGATCGTGGGCGAGGGCGGCAAAGTGACCGCGCTCAAAGCGGAGATCATGGAGCTTGGCGAGCCGGGTGCGGACGGACGGAGAAAGCCCGTCGGTACCGGAAAGTATGAAATGATCGCGGCGGACAGCGTCATTTCCGCCGTCGGCCAGGTCATCGACTGGGGCGGCCTCGACGTCGGCGCGCTCCAAACCACCGACAGAGGCACCGCCGTCGCGGACGGCCTTACCTATCAGACCGCGCAGAGCGACATATTTGTCGGCGGCGACTGCTACACCGGCCCCCGCTTTGCCATCGACGCCATCGCCGCGGGCAAGGAGGCTGCCATCTCTCTGCACCGGTACGTCCATCCCGGCCAGACGCTCACCATGGGCCGCGACCGCCGCGAGTATCACTCGCTCGACAAGCGTCACGCGCTGCTCGATATCTCGCATTTCGACAGCGGCAAGCGCCAGATGCCGGGCTACAACGCGGCAAAAGCGAAAACGTTTGCGGACGAGCGCGTGACGTTTATGCCCGAGCAGGTGCGAAAGGAAACGGCGCGCTGTCTCGAATGCGGCGTGACGAAGGTCGATCCCTATCTCTGCATCGGCTGCGGATTGTGCACCACGAAGTGCCGGTTTGACGCGATCCGCCTCAAAAAGGTACGCGACTGGCACGCGGGCTCCTTTGAGACGCTGCCCATCAAGCTCGCCGAAGGCCTCGTCAAGCGCGGCGGCAGCATTGTCCGGCACGCGGTGGAGAAATAATGCACGAGCTCGGTATCTGCGATGCGCTGCGCAAAATGGTATCGCGCATTGCCGCGGAAGAAGGCGCGGACAAGGTGACGAGCATCACCGTCGAGGTGGGGACGCTCTCCGGAGTCGTCCCCCGCTTCCTCGCCGACGGGTGGGAGGCCGTCACGGACGGTACGCCGCTCGAGGGGACCGTGATGCACATCGAAACGGTGAACGGAACGGCGGAGTGCCTCGACTGCGGCGCGGTGTTTCCGGCGGACCTGAGCGACCTCCGCTGTCCGGAATGCCGGGGCACAAAGCTCACGCCGCTCACGGGCCGGGAGCTCACGCTCAAGGAAATATTGCTCCCGGAATAATGCCGGTGTTTTCTGCGGAAGCGGGGGATAAGTCCTTGACACAGCGAGAAAATGCGCCTATTATATGACCGGAAATACCAAAAAGCCGCTCTCCGGCGGCTTTTTGAAAGGCCAACAGTTAGCGGACCCTAACCATTAGTTAGCAAATGCTAACGAAAGAACGGGGGAAGAGCGATGAAAGTGTACACCTTAAAAAGGAGAGAAGGGCCATGAGCTTTTTTGCATCCTTGCTGCGTGCGGCGTACAAGCTCTCCGGCGCGAAAAAATCTTTCGCGCTGCCGGAGGATAAGCTGCTCAAAGAGATCGAAAAACAGAACCGGAGCCGCGGCGTTTTTACGCCGACAGATCACAAAGCGTACTATGAGACGATAACGGTCAACGGCTTTCCGTGCCTGCTTGTCCGGAACGCCCCGCAGCCGTCGGAGCGCGCGATCCTTTACTTTTTCGGCGGCGGCATGGTGATCGGCCCGGAAAAGGGCGATCTGCCCGTTATGCGAAAGCTCGCCAGGGAAACGGGATGCGACGTCTGGTTTCCGTTCTACCCGCTCTGCACCGAGCACTGCATCACCGAGACCTATGCCATGGTCTATGAATGCTACCGGCAGATGATCGCCCTGTACGGCGGCGGGAACGTCAGTACCTGCGGCTTCTCCTCCGGCGGCGCGCTCGCACTCGGCATCGCGGCGCATAATAACGCCCAGGCGGAGCCCCTGCCGCAGCCGCGGCACATCGT
>DHKA01000071.1:0-131 GCA_002404605.1 Clostridiales bacterium UBA4706
TGATAGTAGAAGGTTGCACGGGGTAGTTGAGCGATTGAGAGAAGAATTTCCAGAGAATGTCTTTGCCTCACCTTCTGAACTACCTGCGTTTTCTGCGCTGGCGTCGCTCGTCTTCCAAAACCAAGGCTTGC
>DHKA01000071.1:251-30398 GCA_002404605.1 Clostridiales bacterium UBA4706
CGCGGCCTCTGCGCTCTACGGCATAGCCCTCCGGACCTTCTTCCAGATAGATCCGCTCCCAGGCGGCAACGCGCTTGTCATCGCCGATCTCGAACTGTCTTGCCGTTTCACAGTAGCTCAGCTTTTCCTCCTGCATGGTTTCCACGACCAGCTTCTTAAACTCCGGTGTGTATCGTCTGTTCGGTACGCCTTTGGGCATAGAAATGCACCCCATTCCTTAGTACAAGTATTTTACCATANNTGTCTAACTAATGGGGTGCAGTTCAAGACACTTGCGGGATTTTGTCTTATTTTGCAGACCGCGCTGCCGCAGTCGTTCCGCAGAGGGAAAAATCAGTCCTCCAACACCAGCGCGCCGGCGATCGTTCCCTTGAGATTCTGAATGATCTCAGCTTCGCGGATCACCTCGGTGTAACTGGATGTGCCCGTATGCTCGACCAGAACGGTAAGGTCGCATTGGCCGACCTTGCGGATCGTGCCGGCATCCGACAAAACGCTGCCGCCGAGCAGGAACTTCTTCTCCGGGAGGTTGGTCCGGAATGCTTCGCAGGCGGCCTGAATGTATGCATCCTCCGCTCCGCCGGTCACGAGCACGGTGTTCGTCTCGGGGTAAGAACCCGCCAGATAGGACGCCGCCGTGGCGTAAACGCTCGCCGCGTCTGTTGCGGTGGAGAGCCCCGCCTTTCCGCGCAGCTTTCGGTCGAGCTTGCCCATGGCGCGGATTTTCGCGGTGTCTGTGGGCACTGCGCCGAGGATCCGGATCCGCATGCGCTGTGTCAGGCTGTCCGCCGAGTAAACGCGGTCGCTGACCGCCACCTGCATGCAGACGATAACGCAGGCGACCAGCGCACCGAGGATCGCTCCCACGATCGCCATTTTGAGACTGGCCTTCACTACGCCGTCGGTATTGCTGACCGGCGCTTCAAGGTTTTGGTATTCCTCCTTCAGCTTCTCATAGCGCGCCGACTGGTCCGCATACTCCGTGCGAAGCTCCGTGAGCGCGTCCTCTTTGTCGCTTTGCGCCTGCGCCAGACTCGTGTCGACCGTCGTGTAGGCGTTGCAGGTAAGTTTCGTGATCTCATGCGTGTCAATCGTCGTCCCGATCAGCTCCTGCGCAGCGGCAATGCCGCCATCCAGCAGGACAAGGATCTTTTCCGCCTCCTCCAGATCCCGCGCTATGACGCGCACGGTGAACATGCCCGAGCCGTTGCTCCAGGCCGCCACGAGTTCGTCAAGATAACGCAGCTCCATATCGCACTTGTCGGCAACGGTCTGGAGGTTGGTCTCGCCTGTTAAGACACGCACATAGGCGTTCACGATCGTGTCCGTATAATCCGGGTCCTGGTATGACATGTCCGGTTGGATCCGGTAATTTGTTTTCACATAATAGGTCTGGTTTGCGACCGCGACATTGTACGGGTCGATCGCCATGTAGTAGGAGTTTTTCTCATACGTCTGCCGCTCGCTGATCTCCTCCGAGATACTGCGCAGACGTTTGAGAATATCGCTTCTCTCCTGCCGGTTGTTCGCAGCCAACGTCTCATACGTAGCCTGCGCTGTAGCAAGTTCTTCTGCGTTCTTGCGCAGGGAGCGGGCCGTCACAATGGATCGGGCACCGCCGGCAACAAGTGCCACAGCGACCATCCAGTACAGCACCATTCTCCATCTCCGGCAGATCGCCCAGAAAAGCTGCCGCAGATCGATCTCCCGTTCCATATTGGGGACAACTTCTTGATTCACATTCATTGATGTACTTCCTTTATTTCTTTGTCAGTCTCTTCGGAATAGGTCTCTTGTGTAAACTTTGTCCTCCACATCCGAGAGCGTATCGCTCATACGGTTTGCCACGATAACATCCGACTCCCTCTTGAACTTCTCGATATCATTCACGACGGTCGAACCGAAGAACGTCTGTCCGTCCTGCAGCGTCGGCTCATAGATGATGACCTCCGCGCCCTTGGCCTTCACGCGTTTCATAACACCCTGAATGCTCGACTTCCGGAAATTGTCGCTGTTGCTCTTCATCGTCAGACGGTACACGCCGACCGTGACCTTCCGCTCACGCGCTGCGTCCCAATCGCTGCTTCCCGTATAATACCCGGCCTTCTGCAGAACGCGCTCTGCAATAAAGTCCTTGCGGGTGCGGTTGGATTCGACGATCGCGCGGATCAGATTCTGCGGGACATCCTCGTAGTTCGCCAGAAGCTGCTTGGTGTCCTTCGGCAGGCAATAGCCGCCATAGCCGAACGAGGGATTATTATAATGCGTGCCGATCCGCGGGTCCAGGCATACGCCGTCAATGACCTCGACCGTGCTCAGGCCCTTCAGCTCGCAATAGGTGTCGAGCTCGTTGAAATAGGCCACGCGGAGAGCAAGATATGTATTGGCGAAGAGCTTGATCGCCTCGGCTTCGGTAAAGCCGGTATAGCGGACGTCGATGTTCTCCTTTGCCGCGCCTTCCACAAGAAGACCGGCGAGAAGCTCCGCGGTCTTCCGGGAAGCATCGTCGCAGCCGACGATAATGCGGCTGGGGTAGAGGTTATCGTACAGGGCCTTGGATTCCCGCAGGAATTCCGGGCTGAAGATAATCTTGTCCGTGTGGTACTTCTCCCGGACGGACTTCGTATAGCCGACCGGGATCGTGCTTTTGATGACCATGTACACGTCCGGGTTGGCCTTCATGGTCTCCTCGATGGCGTCCTCGACCGCGGACGTATCGAAGTAGTTCTTCTGGCTGTCGTAGTTCGTCGGCGTGGCAATGATGACGAGCTCCGCCGAGGCATACGCAGCGGCTTTATCGGTGGTCGTCGTCAGATGCAGCGTGCGCTTGCCCGCTCTCGCCTCCGCAAAGAACCGCTCGATCTCATCGTCCTGGATGGGGCTGATGAACTGGTTCAGCTTCTCAGCCTTCTCCGGCGTAGTCGTGATGGCCGTGACTTCATGGTGCTGCGCGAGCAGAACCGCCAAGCTCAAACCGACATAACCTACGCCAGCTACTGTGATTTTCATTTATATTTCTCCTTTCATTTATCCACCCCTACTGTGGGGCCCCTGCGTTGTGTTTCTTTGCTGGTTGTATGGTTGTATATAAAAGCTGTTTTATAAAAACTCTATTTTCCCCTTATTCGTTTCACAAAAACTATCAAATACGGTTTCCAGACACTCTTATACACCAAAAGTGCCACAAGGACGCATCCTATCTGCATTAATTGAGCGTAAAAACTATTAGAATAGATTAACCCCGCCGATAGCAGAAGTAACACTGTTCCCATTACAAATTCTGCATTCATAACCTCGTAGCGTATATACTTTTTTGTGTGAAATGCTCTAAATATGAATACAACTATATAACTTGTGCATGTAGCAATAGCTGCTCCATATACCCTCATTAACGGAATAAGCGCAAAATTTAAGCCAATATTCAGTAACGCTCCTAATGATCCCGAAGCTAGATGGCCAAAACTATCTTTATGTACTGTATAACTGGTGGCCATAAAGCTTCCAAGCGTTAAATAAACCATACCTACTATTAGGAATGGAGTATACTTCCAAGCCGTACGGTAGCTTTCAGAAACATATAGCGTCAAAAAAGGCTTAATTACACATAGCATTGCAATTCCTATAAGCATGCTAATTGACACTACTTTTTTATATACTCTGTTATTATATTCTTCTTCATCATCGGCCCCCTCTTCTTTAATCGCCGAATAACTCCAAGCTTGAGTAAAAATAGAAGTAAACGTAGCAATCAACGTTGGAAGTTTATAGGAAACTGCGTATATGCCATTTGCCGCCGCGCCAACCATAACTGTAACCATAATGCGATCCGATGAATCCATGACCCACCACATAAGTGAGCTGGGAATGAGAACTATTGAATACTTCAGCATTTCAGCCATTTTTGTTCTATTCAAGGGGACTTTTATCGCTTTATAGCACTTTCCAACTACAAAAGCATAGGCAGCTGTTATCGCGAAAGAAAGAATATATGCCAATAAGTATCCGCATATTCCTAAATCGAATACCACTAAAAAAACGATGTTTAGACCAGCAATTAATAATGTCTGTAAAATATTTCCAATTGAATAATAGAAAAGGAATTCCTTCCCGCGCAGATCATACAAAAGCACATTTCTTGATGCGAGAAAAATAATATAAAAATAGACCAGAAAACGTAAATCGGCCACTTTATCAAACAGCCGCAAAATCGGGATAAGAAGCATTCCTGCCACGCACCCGAAAAATAAAACCGTTAAACCTATTTTTGTATTTTCATCTTTATCAGCACCTTTGTCCAAATCAAATCGCATTACCGATTCGGCAATATTTAATGATAATATAGGAACAACAATAGTGCTTATTGTAGCAACCAAATCTACGATGCCATATTGCTCCGTTGTTAGAACATTAGTGTATAGCGGAACCATAAAAAATGAAATAATCTTGGTTCCTAAACTTCCTAGTGCAAATATAGCTGTGTTCTTTATCAAATATTTTGCTCTATTATTCATTCTCAAATATATTTATCCGTAAAACCGGAAGTCTTTCCTCTTAAACACCCATTTAGACATAGTAGTTAATGTTTTTCTCAAAGCATTTTTGATAACCAACGCTGTCAATCCTTCTAGTTTAACTTTATTGGTTAGCAATTAGAGATATCTAACAAATTCCCCATAATAATGTCGCCATCGCAAATATCGTTGTCTACGCCACCACAAGGTGTAAATGTTAGCTCTCCGAAATAAATCCTGTCTCGCAAAATATACAAATCAACTCTAACGCAAGGAAATGGCATTGCCAGTCTTTCTGCATACTCAATTGCTGTATCTATCATGGCCGGTCTTTGTATTCTAATTTTCTCTGGCTGTTCCCGTGCATAGGATGAAAACGGTTGTACATTCCAATTCGTATCGAAAAAAACATAGTCGGCGTGCATCCCTTTTCTGTTTCGGCATACTAAAACGTACTTGACTTTACCGTTTATGCAGTAAAATTTATAATCTTCAGGTGAGTGTTCTTTCTCATCATTATCCGATCCCATTCCAGATATATATTCTTCACATATGATTTTCGGAGGAATCCGCTTATAGTGCATCTCTCCGTACCAGAGCCAGTATTTTGAATTTCCCCATTTCTGCATTTTTTCCAAAACAGCCTCTTTGCTACAAGCACTCTTTTCTGTGCATATATAATTGAAGCCTGCGCCAAAGTTCCATTTCAAAACAAATTTATCCGGCAGGGTGTCCCATTCAATCTTTTTTGGGGTATCCCACACGCCAATGCAAGGTATTAGAATTTCACCACATCCGCAATCCCGAACATATTCTCTGACGTTATATTTGTCTGCGCATTTAATTACCAAAGAATCATTAACATATTTATTCAATTCAAGCCATATTATTTTTTCATTAAATGTACTCGGCGCACTTAGGTTCATTTTCTTTCCAAATTTTCTCCAGTATCTATAGCCAAAATTAAGTTTCGGGGAAAGTACAGAAAGGAAACACATTAAAAAATGATTAAACTTATTCATTTCTTCTCCTTAGAATCTTATTTGATTCCTAATGCTCTGGGGTCATCCCCCCGAAATCCTGCCAGCGCAGCCTTCAATTGCTGGACTCTTATTCCAAAAAAGCGAACCAGGAAGCCCGAAACTTCCTTTGAAGAAATTCCGTTCTTTCTCATCTGTTTTGCCAATTTCAGATATGTATCAAACTTGAATATCTTCAGAAAATAAACCGCCCAAAGTTTCAGCTTGCTTTTATTGGATATCCGATAGTGCTTGCCGGCTCCGAATGCCGAGCGCTTCTCTCTTGTGAGTATTTCATTATACGTCTTTCTTGACGGGTGGTAAACCAGCGCTTTTTCCAAGAACAGCAGCTTCATTCCGCATCTGACGGCTCTTGTGGACCATTCAAAATCTCCGCCTGCAAATCTCTCCTCAAAGACTCCCACTCGTTCCTCAAGGTCGCTTTTCAGCACGGACATGTTGGCTGTAGCAACACGGCCTGCGCTCACATTGCTCTTTGTTCTGCTCAAATGCGTTATCGAGTCTAGGCGCTCCCAAACGTTATTCTCAACGATCTCCAGCAGCACGTTTCCCGCAATAAACGTACCCGGCTGAATATTGTTTCTAATCGTGCTGAGCCACTCTTTCGTGGGTTTGCAGTCGGAATCCGTAAAAACGAGTATCTCCCCAGAGGCATGCCTTATTCCGTAATTCCGCGCTGCATACGAATCGGCCTTTTCATTGTAAAAATAATACTTGTATCTATCGCAGCTCTTCGTTTTTTCCAGACACAGGCTGCCGGTATTATCTGTTGACCCATTATCAACAAGAAGAATCTCATCCCCCTCGATAAACTCGTTGCTGTCCAGGCAATTAAACAAGGAAGGCAAAAATTTTTCGGAATTGAAAATCGGAATTATTATCGAAACAGTTCTCATAATCTGTTAATTCCATCTCTGCTGCAGCAAAAGATTTTCCTTTCTATTATTTGAGCGCTTTCATTCAAGCCTTTCAAATTACTTTTTTGCTTATGCAATATAATACGGAACAATTCCCTGCCCTTTACCCAGCAGGCTCATCACGAACCCATAGCCAACAATGAGCACGAGTATCGCGCTATATATAAATATATTGCTCCGAGCAACCATTTGATCGTGATATGTATCGGTTTTTCTGGCACAATCTTTTGTAAGAATACCAAAGTACACGCACTCAAATATTAAGAAGCTATACCCGGCCCGTTCCATAAAGGGGAAGAAATATCCAAGAAATGATGTCAGCAGCCCTACAGAATAGAAAATCACCGTAGATTTTCTCGCCCTGTACTCCCGGAATTCTTCTTCGCTGAAATGCTTTGGTTTTTCCGGAAAAACCCTTTTTTTGCTGATATACAAAGTAGCAACAAGAAAAAAGATCTTCATCGGAAGCATAATTCCAAGATTCAGGTTTATCGTTTTAAAATACTTGATATATTTTGAAAGCAGATTGCCAGCTATAAAACTATAAGCGACGGGGATGGCAATAATAGCCGCAGCAACCCCAAAGCAAATAATCCTCCGCTGTCTTTTTGAAAGGTTTTTCCACAAAAAGACATCCGCCGCTATGAAAGTCACGCAGATAAGAGAGGTCTTATGCAGGAAGATCGCACTTAAAATAACGACAAGCAGAAATGAGAGGTATTTTCTTTTTTCCAACAGTCTGGAAAAATAAAAAATTACCGCAATCGCAAGGAGCTGCCGTGTAATATTAAGCGTAAACCCGTAAAATCCCGCATAATAACACAGAACCATGCAGGGAACCGATGCGATTTTTCGGAAATCCCACAATCTTTTGATGATCAGGTAATTGGTGAAAAAAGCAATTACCGTAAACACAAAAGAAGTGTTATTCCATATGGTAAGAAGACATTTTATAAGAAATTTGAATCCCGCTTCCAGCCCATAAGCCAATTCTGGGTGTCCGTCCGCTATACACTTAAATTTTGAAATATATGCCGGTGTATCGATTCCAACGTTTTCTCCTCTTAAACCGGCAACAAGTGTCAACAGTGCGACCACAATCATAAGAAACCCGAATTTATCGCGTTTACTGGCTATTCTTGAAGCACCCCATATCAATGGAATAAGCAAAAAGTAAATTAGCATTTTGTCTCTCTCTTTGTATAGCGTTTTGTTTCGGGCGCTATGAATGTTACCACAAAAATCTTAGCGGAGCAATCCGTATCAGCGTTTCTGTCCTGCCGCGGTATTTCTTATGCTTTGCCCGTCATCTTTTTATATGCTTTTTTCCAGGCAATACCGTAATACCGCTTACTTCTTCTCAGGGCATCCTGCAAGCAAAGCAGTTTCCAGTATTTTCTCGAGATCGCCTTGAACAGTGCGCCTTGATCCCGAAGAAATTTATCATCGTATCCGGCGTTCCATGTAGATTCCCGCTCTTCCGTCAGCTCTGCCAGCGTTACCGGAACAGCGTAAATTTTAAGTCCGGCCTTCAGGCAATCCGTCAGAAAAATATTGTCTTCTCCGTGGCAGTGCTCCGTACCGCCGCCGAAACACTGGTTAAAGTAGATGCCATTCTCCCGGACACTTTTCAGCTTCACAGCGATCCTCGCCGCACCGTATCTCAAATAGTTCAGATACCCAACTTTTTCTTCTTTCTTAATTATGTACCGTGTCGGTTTTTTTTCCTTGAGATTAAAAATAATAATGTCGGCATCCGGATGGCTGAGAAAGGCATTCTCGACGATCTTCTCATAGCCATCGACGTACCGCATATCATCGTCCGCAATCAGACATATTTCGCCGTCCGCCCGCATCAAGGCGTTATTTCTGTTTAATCCCACGCCCCGCTCAGCGAAATTCAAATATTTTGCCCTATACCCGTGAAATTGAAAATCCTCAATTTCGTTTCTATCGCATTGGTTCCCGACAATAACATCTGTGTTGATATTCAAACGCTCCAGCAGGCTGTGATCCGTCTGATTCATTGCCGCAACTAATACCTGAATTTCCATCTTTGCCTCTCAACATACTTTTTCTTCTTATACAGCCCAAATACCATATTTCTGCCGGTATAGGTCAGGCCCTTTCTGCTTCCCGGAAGAGCTTAACGCTGATATGTAACAGCGTTCATAGTACTGTCCGCTTTACCGGAAACTTTCTCTCTTTTTTTCGTAGTTTCTCTTCTTCCAAAATCCAAACCACATGTTCCAGCAGGCAAACCACAAAGCGACGACCGCCGGTTTCTCATCGCACATGTGAAAGAGGTCATAATGACTTCTCAGTTTTTTGCTCAGCTTATCATGGCTGATGCTCTTCTTACGAACTCTGTACTTTGCCAGATTTTCTTCCAGAAGATGCGCCTCTGTTCCCGGTTTTTTATAAAGCTGCAAACGGATGGCATAGTCATTATTCTTCTTAATATCCTTTATCTGGATCAAGCCGAAGTGTTTGGCGCTATACATCATCGTAAGCTGGCCGATGTAGTCATAGTTGTACATCTTCCGCTTATTTACGGTTTTCGGGCCGGAAACACGAATGTTTAACGGGTTATCCTCTTCGTCAATTTTTTCATATTCTGTGTATGACAGGACATAACCGTTTGCGCACATAAAATCCAACTGCTTCTCCAGCTTATCCGGCATCCACAGATCGTCTGAATCCAAAAAAGCGATCCATTCCCCTTCCGATTCTCGCATCGCGCGATTACGGGTCAATGCCGCGCCGCTGTTCTTTTCGTTTTTATAATACTTAATGCGCTGATCCTGAAGAAAAGGGGCCACGATCTCATCCGTATTGTCTGTTGAGCAATCATCAACTATAAGCAGTTCCCAATTGGAATACGTTTGATCGATCACACACTGTATCGATTCGGCAATATATTTCCCTGTATTCCAGGACGGCATGATGATCGAAACTAATCCTTCATTCATGTTTTTCTTTCCTCAGATCCTTTATAAGGGATAATTTCTGCTCCGTTCGCTTCTGAACAACGTATCCCTGCTTTTCATAGAATCGAATGCCCCGCGCGTTCTTATTGCGTACAGTCAGTATGCAAAAATCACGATTGAACTTTCTTCCCTGCTCCTCATACGCAGAGATCAAAGATTGTGCAACCCCCGACCCACGATACTCCGGCAATACGCAAATGGAAAGCAAGTCTACTTTCTGCTTTCCCTGCACCATATCAAAAGCATCATTCAGATACTCCACGCGGTCACCGGAGGAAACCAAACCCTTTACTTTCGACCAGGCCGCTTTATTCCCTTGAAGCAGACGCGCTACCATCTTTGCTGCTATTGCAAATGCATTGCGGTGGACAAAACGCTTCGCCAGGTTTTCTACTCCTACTAAATATCCCATGCAGAAGCCAGTAATTTTCCCCTCTTCCTCCGAAAGCAGGAACAGACCCGGTTGTTCATCAAAGTATTCCTTATAATACTTTGTAAGCAACCCCGCTCCAAGTACCGTTGAAAAACTATCCGGAAAACGCCGCTTATGTACTTCTGCAATTTCTGCCAGATCCGATTGCTTTGCTTGGCGTATCATCCACTCCGACCTCCCCGTTATAATCCTTACCCAGTACAGCAAACACCGTGCGGAACATTGTCAAAATCTCCCGATGGAAACTGAAACGCTTAACGGAATCCAAATTCCATCTCATTTTTGCCGGAAGGACCTCATTCACATAAACGTCATCCACATTGTCCGCTGCGCTCAGCATCCGGTCTTCATCCTTATAGCGGATGCTTGTCTCACTCGTGATCCCCGCGGGCATAAGGAGCGTCGCGTTCCACTCGGGCCGGTACCGCTCCACATATTTGACGGCTTCCGGCCTTGTGCCGACAAAGCTCATCGTCCCTTGCAGCACATCAAATACCTGCGGAAGCTCGTCCAGCCGGTGGCCGCGCAGCTTTGCGCCGACCCGGGTGATCCGGCTGTCGTTCCCAACCGTCACCGCCGTGCCGATCCTGTCCGCGTTGCTCACCATGGTGCGGAACTTATGGATCCGGAAATGCTGGCCATACGCCGTCACTCTCTCCTGCCGGTAAAACACCGGGCCTTCCGAATCCCGCTTTATCATCACGGCGATCACCGCCATCGGGATGGCAAGGAGGATCAGCAGGATCAACGCCGCAGCGATATCGAATATGCGTTTCAAAACAAGCTGTCCGCGCTTTTTATTCAGTATCTCCCAGTATGGACGGACTTCCGGCGTCCGCATGAATTCCGGCAGTTCCTCCCATTTACGCAGCATGTTTATTTTCCCCTTACTACTTCTTTCAGGTTTTCGCACACATACGTCACATCCTCGTCAGAAAGGAGCGTGTGGAACGGCAGCGTGATCAGATTGTGATAATAGTCATAGGCGTTCGGGTAGCTTTCGATCCCGCCGCCCATTTCCTTATAGGCCGTCATCATGGGCAGCGGCTTATAGTGGACGTTCGTCGCCACGCCGCGCTCCGCCATTTTCTCGATGATTTCGTTGCGCTGCGCCGCGTCGATCCCCGGAATGCGAATGAGATACAGGTGGTTCGAGCTGTCCACGCCGTTCACATGGTGGACCACATGGCTGATGCCGAGCGAATCGCAGGTATCGTCATACGCCTTCATCATCTCTACTCTTCTTGCAAGAAGTCCCTTGTACCGATCCAGCTGACGCAGTCCAATCGCGGCCATGATGTCCGTCATGTTACACTTATACCAGGGGCCGATGATGTCGTACTCCCACGCGCCGAGCTTGGTTTTCGCCAGCGCGTCCTTGTTCTGCCCGTGCAGGCTCAAGAGCTGGAACATCTTATAGATCTCCGCGTCGGTCACGCCGTTTTCATATACGCTCTCCGGCAGACACCATGTGGCCGCGCCGCCCTCCGCCGTGGTAAAGTTCTTCACGGCGTGGAAGGAGAACGAGGAGAAATCGGCGATCGCGCCGCAATAACGCTTCTTCTTTTCCACGGCACCCTTGCCGGTATGAGAAACCACACGGCTTGCGCCGAGGCTGTGCGCACAGTCCGCCACGACCGCCGCGCGCCCCATCGCCTTCTGAATCCGGCTTCCCAGATCGGACAGGGGACCGCTGTGATCGTTGAGAGGCGTGAATAGGTCTTTCTTTTTCTCCACGATCTCAAAGATCCGGTCATAATCGCACACGACGCCGCCGAGATCGACCGGAATGATCGCCTTGGTTTTGGGCGTTATGGCCCGCTCCAGCGCGTCATAATCCATCTCCGGCATATGGGTGTCCGGATCCCCGTCCTTCTGAATGTCCACAAACTTCACCGTCGCCCCGCAGTGGATCGCCGCGGACGCCGTGGAGGTGTAGGTATACGCGGGAACAATGACCTCGTCGCCGGGACGGATCCCGAGAACACGAAGATCAAGCTCTTCCGCCGCAGTCGCGCTGTTCAGGCACACTACCTTCTGGGCATACCGTTCGGCGTTCTCTCCCGCGGCGCAGTCAACGGTGCTGTCCCCGGTTTCAATATACGCGGCAAGCCGGCGTTCCAACAGCTTTGTTCTCGGTCCTGTAGTGATCCAGCCGGAGCGAAGCGCTTCGGCAACCTCTGCTATTTCCAGCTCCGATATATCCGGCGGGCTGAAACGTATCGTGCGCTTTTCCATGATGCAATGCTCCTTATCTTCTGAGTTTCTATAATATCTGGGAAGGTAATGTTATACCGTCGCGTAATCCTCTTCCGCTTTAATAACGTGGTAATTGGGGTCCGTGTCCTCTTGAATGAGCGCCATGACACGCTCCCGGACGTCCTCCTTCGGGGAATACAGGATCTCACGGAGGCTTGCCAGCTTTTCCTGGATCTCCTCGGGGCTGTACATTTTCTGGTGGCCTATGTAGATCAGATTGTTGCTGGTTTTCTGGAGGCCCTCCTCCTTCAAAAGCAGCTCCTCATACAGCTTTTCGCCGGGGCGGAGACCGATGTACTCAATCTTGATGTCCACATCCGGCTCGAGACCGCTCAGACGGATGAGCTGCCGCGCCATGTTGTCGATCTTGACGGGCTTGCCCATATCCAGAATGAAGACCTCGCCGCCCTCGGCAAAGGCGGCGGCCTGCAGAATGAGGGACACGGCCTCCGGGATCGTCATAAAGAAGCGGGTAATGCGCTTGTCGGTGACCGTCACCGGGCCGCCCGCAGCAATCTGCTTTTTGAAAAGCGGGATGACGCTGCCGTTGCTTCCCATAACGTTGCCGAAGCGGACGGCGATGTATTCCGTGCGGTACACAGAGTTCATGGACTGCACGACCATTTCGCAGAGGCGCTTGGATGCGCCCATCACGTTCGTGGGGTTCACGGCCTTGTCCGTGGAAATAAGGATAAAGAGCTTTGTGCCGTATTCTCCGGCGGCCTTCGCCACGTTGTACGTGCCGAAAACGTTATTCTTTACGGCCTCCGCCGGGCTGTCTTCCATCAGCGGGACGTGCTTATGCGCCGCCGCGTGGCACACCATGTCGGGATGATACTTGGCAAAGAGGTCGTTTACGCGGCGCTCCTCCCGCACCGAGCCGATAAGCACCTCGAGATCAAGCTCGGGATACTTGCGGATCAGCTCCTGCTGGATATCGTAGGCGTTGTTCTCATAAATATCAAAAATGATGAGTTTTCCGGGCTTGAGCGCCGCGATCTGACGGCAGAGCTCACTGCCGATGGAACCGCCGCCGCCGGTAACGAGGACGGTCTTTCCGAAGACGCGGCCCGAGATAACGCTGTTGTCGGCATGCACCGGCGCTCTCCCCAGAAGATCTTCGATGCTGACGTCCTTGATCTGGTTGATCAGCACATCCTCGTTGGCAAGCTGCGACAGGGACGGCATGATCTTCAGCTTTGCGCCGGTGGTGTTGCAGATCTCCAGGATCTTATTTTTTTCCTGGACGGAGGCCGAGGGAATGCAGAAAATGATCTCCTCCACGCCGTATTTCTTAACGGCATCGGGGATGCACTCCCGACCGCCGACGACTCGCACGCCGCGCACGAGTCGGCCGTGCTTGCTCACATCGTCGTCAACGGCGCAGACGACCTTGTTATGGGAGTATTCACTGGTGTTGAGTTCCTTGATCGCCATAGCCGCGCCGCCGCCCGCGCCGATGACCATCGTGCGCTTTTGCGGAGCAGCGCTGAATTTGCGGCCACGGATCTTTTCCATAAACCATTGGATAATATATCTCGACGCACACACGAAAATGAACAGAAAGATCGCGAAGAGAAAGAAGAAACTACGTGGAAGACTCTTTCCGAAGATGATGACCACCAGCATGTAAAAGGCGGAACCCACAACGGACGCCACGCCGACATCGGCCATTTCCTTGCCGCTGGCAAAACGCCACATGCTGCTGTAAACACGGAAGCAGAAGAAAGAAACGATGCAGACGATCGTACCGGGGATCCAGACAGCCCGGATGACGCCCAGATAAGTGAATTGCATAAGCTCGGAAATGCTAAACTCAAAGCGCGCCAAAAGAGCAAAAAACGCCGCAGCGTTGATAAGGGCAACATCCAGCAGAACGTACAAAAGGATCTTCCAATTGAAATATTCTCGTATTTTCATGGTGCACACTCTCTTCAACCTTTGTATTAAATCCAGGGGGATATATTCTCCGGCACTTTTGCACCGCCGGATCTCTCTATCCCATTCGTCCGTTTTCACCGGCTGCGGACGGTTTATTTTTCTGTCTGCCGGTCCGATTTTTTCCGCTTTTCCGGCTGTTTTTCGCAGCACTCATAGGAATATGCCAGCACAGCTCCGGCGGCGGCGTAGGCAGCGAAGCAGGCCGCATCCGACGAGATAAAGAGATCAACTTCCAGTATATTGTAAGTCAATATGCCTGCGAGCATCAGCGCGAGGATCGATATCGTTACGGGTGCGTCGGAATAGATGACCCGGATCACCCGCCGTCCGAGCAGAACGCAGAACGCCAGCACCAGACCCAGGCCAATGATCCCGGTCAGACACAGAATCTGCAGAAAGGTATTATGGAAGTTGATAATGTCCTTTCCCAGGATCTCATCGGTGTATTTCATCGCGTCTTTTTCAAGACAGCCGATCAGAAGCCGCAGCGGTTCCCTCTGCATGGTGGGAATGATCGTTTTGAAAATCGCGATGCGCCCGGAATCGTCAAATCCGCGGTGGTCTTCATACGTGATAGCGCCCTCATTGCCCTCCGCAGAGCCGTCTGATGCCAGCAGCCCCGGGGCCGTTTCATACGGCTGAATAAGCAGGGGTTTGGGTCTCTCCATTCCCCGGTCCGCATCATCGCGGCACATGTAGGCAAGGCTCGCCGCTCCTCCGCTGCCGGATCTCTCCGCTTCATCGCCATCCCCTGTGTGGGAGGTATGGGCGGCGTCCTGCTCTTCGATCAGCGTATTGGAGATATTCTCCATCCCACGCGTTAAAAGGCCGAAGCTCTTATACGTGAGCGGGATGAGCAGCCCAAGCGCAAGAACGGTGCAGAGCAGCTTTTTCCCGACGGTCTTCGGGGAAAAGTGCCGCAGCGCCAGCACCAGAACGAGAAGGGCCGTGCACAGGGAAAAGGCGAGCATCCCGTTGCGGCTGAAGGTCATAGCCAGGATCACATAGTTGAGCAGGACCGCAGGAAGGATAAGTCCCCGGCAGAGCCGGTTTTTTGTGCGGAAGAACAGATAGGCCAGAAAGAAAACGCCAAGAAAAAACCACATACAGCCCGTATTGGGATTTTTTCCCAATACATGGAGACGGGAATTGACAAAAAGGCAGAGATAGCCGTTGCCGAAGGGCGCAAGTATCTGCGTTTTGTACAGCACCGCGTAAAGGCTGACTGCCGCGAGGACCGTAGAGAATGCAACGGTTATTACGGCGATGCCGTCCAAAAAACGTTCTCTTCTCCGGCCGCAGAAGATCAGAGGGGCAGCCATTGGCACATAGGTCATCATGCTGCCCGCAATAAGCAGCGCGTCGTCCGGATAGGTGATGCCTTCGGTGCGGCAGCGCTCGATATACTCGTTGACGTCCCAGTTCAGGATGCGGGTAAAGATCACCCATGCCACAAAAAGCAGGATGATCTTCAACTCGATCTTTTCCCCGCGGTACCGCGCCAGAAAAATAAACAGGAAGAGGAGCAGTATGCACGGAAAATAAACGATGAGCAGCTTAAACCAGAGATTTGTGTTTATATGAAGAAGATAAAGGTATGCATATACCAGCAGAAGCGCTGCGGCAAGCCACTGCGCTCTTTCTGCCGTAATATTGCTTTCCCCGAGCCGTTTCATGTTCAAAACCCCTCCGTTTTCTGGTTGTTGTTTCACTGGATCTTTCCATGAAAGCTCGCTATTTTAATTTAGTTTATTATATTATACTTGGTCCGTCTTTTCAACAACTCATAATGTTACATTTAAGTAAAATGTATACAATTTTGAGCGAAAAATGGCAGGATTTTCAGCCGATTGCCCGCAGATTTTCCCCCTGCAAAAATGACCAGGGTGCGCAGCAACGCGTGGACGCTCCGGCATGCTCGTATACCGCAAAGAAAAGCGTCGATTAACAAGGAAAAGAAAAAACGCAGAAACAGGCATGCTTTTACCTGTTTCTGCATTTCTTTTACCTGTCGTGCCGTATCATCCAACGTCTCCGCGAAGCGCGGCGACCTGTTCGGCCATGGTGGGAACATCGCATTTCCCGGTGCGGATAGCCTCCAGAATGACCTCGGGCGAGGCCGGGACCTTGTTGATGCGTACGCCGACGGCGCGGGAAACAGCGTTCAAGATCGCCGGGGTGATCGGCACGGTGGCGACCTCGCTCACGCCCTTTGCGCCGTAAGGCCCGATGGGTTCCGGGTCCTCGATGAGGATGAGCTTATAGCGCGGCGTGTCCTCCGCCTTCGGAAGCCCCATCTGGCCGTAGAGCTTTTTGACCGGATAGCCGTTTTTCGTCGGATGGCCCTCGGTGAGCGCGTACCCCTGCCCCATCGACACGCTGCCCTGCATCTGGCCTTCAATGATGCGTGGGTTGATCGCGCGGCCGACGTCGTGCGCGGCAATGACCTTGAGGAGCTTTACCCTGCCCGTGGCGGTATCCACCTCGACGATCGCCGCCTGCGTCGCATAGGCGTAGGCCGGGAAGTTGCGGTATTTCACGCCCTTCTCCTCCGCGCCCTTGAAGTTTCCTATGGCGAAGCACTCCGGCGCGCGGAAGTAGTATTCCGCGTACTGGCTCTCGCCCGGCTGCGGCGGATCTTTTTCCAGCTTCTTCTGCAAAAGGCGGCATGCTTCGTATACCGCGCGGCCATCGCAGAGCGTCTGGCGCTCGGACACGCTCTCGCCGGTCGGGATCGTGATATCCGTATCCCCGATGACGATATCGATGTCCTTCATATCCATGCGCAGCGTTTCCGCCGCGATCTGCACCATGGCGGTGCGGAAGCCCTGTCCCATGTCCGTGCCGGAGACGATCATGTGGAGCTTGCCGTCGCCGTCGAGCGTCAGCCTGCACGCGCCGTCGTCAATGAAAATGCCCTTGCCGACGCCGGAGTTTTTGAATCCGGACGCCACGCCCCAGCCGAGGACCTTCGTCCCGTTCGGGTACTGGCCCTCATATTCCTTGAGCGCGTCTTTGACCGCCTTTTCGCACAGGTCGATCGTGTCGTGCATGCCCATGCTGCTCTCGAGGAGCTCTCCGCCCACGGAGTAGCTGCCCGGATACACAGCGTTGCGCCGCCGCAGCTCAAAGGGGTCGATGCCGAGCTTTTCGGACATTTCATCGAGCGCCGTTTCAATGGAGACGGCCGCCTGGTTGATGCCGTAGCCGCGGAACGCGCCGCCGAGCAGGTTGTTGTTGCGCGCGCAGCGCGCATCCACGCGGACGTTCGGGATGATGTACGGCCCGCCGGACATCAAACAGCCGGTCATCAGCGTGCCGTAGCTCTCTGCCTGATAGGGGCCGCCGTCGGAGAACATGTGGCTGTCAAGATACTGGAACTTTCCGTCTTTGGAGAAGCCGATCTCATAATCGGTGTGGTACCCGTGGCGGCGGGTCGTGACGAAAATGTCCTCCTGCCGCGTGAGCGTGATCTTCACGGGCTTACCGCAGCAGAGCGCCGCGACTGCCACTGGTGCTTCAAGAAAGGCATCGCACTTCTTGCCGAAGCCGCCGCCGAGCGGCGTCGCCACGACGCGGATGTTCTCCTCGTCCATGGCGAGATTTTTGGCGAGCATCGCCCGGATCTCAAAGGGCGCCTGCGTGCAGGCGTACACCGTGACCCTGCCGTCCTTCGCATACCCGATGGCGGAGATGGGTTCCATGCAGACATGGTCCTGCGGCTGGATGTCCTTCGATACGCGCACCTTTACGATCTCCGGATCGGCTTTACATTTTTCCACGTCGCCGGTCTCCCGCCCTGTTGTAACGATATAGCTGTCGTCCCGGCAGCTCTCGGCGATGCTGAAGCGCGCGGGAAGCTCCGTATAATCGATCTTCACGAGCTTTGCCGCGGCCCGGGCATGCTCGGCCGTATCCGCCACGACCATAGCGATATGATCGCCGATAAAATTCACCTCATCGGTGCAGTAGACGGGCCAGTCCTGACACCACGTACCCATTGCGTTGAGCCCCGGTACGTCCGCCGCGGTGACAATGCGCACAACGCCGGGCGCGGTCTCCGCCGCGGAATAATCCACGGCGTTGATGCGTGCGTGCGGCGCGGGGGCGAAAACGAACGCGCCGTGGAGCATCGTATCCTCGCCGAACGTATCGGCCTCGTGATCGTCGCAGTATTTGAGTGTTCCGGCAGTCTTGGCAAGGCCGTCCACGTCCCAGACGCTCTTCCCGACGAACCGTCCCTCGATCTCAGGAACGGTCTGTCCCTTGCCGGTGACGATCTCGGTCGGGTCGTTCACCTGCACGGCGGAAAGCGGCACATTCTCGCCGCGCAGCCGCGCCGCGGCGAGCTTCACGCCCTCGATGATCTTCACATAGCCGGTGCAGCGGCAGTAGTTGTGCTTCAGCCCTTCGTATATATCCTCCTCCGTCGGGGACGCGGTTTTGCACAGCAGCGCCTTCGTCGCCATGACCATGCCCGGCGTGCAGAAGCCGCACTGCACCGCGCCCGCGTCGAGGAACGAGCGCTGGATGATTTGCAGCATTGCGTCGTTCGGGAGATTTTCGATCGTCTCGACGCTCTTTCCGGCGAGCGTTTTGAGAAGCGTCACGCACGAGCGCGCAAGTTTTCCGTCTACCAGCACGCTGCACGCGCCGCAGTGCCCGGTGGAGCAGCCTTCCTTGCTGCCCTTCATGCACTCGACATTGCGCAGATACCGCAAAAGCGTCATGCGCCCTTCGTATTCCGCCGTGATCTCTCTGCCGTTCAAAACAAATGTTACACTTTCCATTCGTCTCACCTTTTCCTGCACCGGAATATGGGTTATTCTCTTTGCAGAATAATTTGTTTCCTCGGAAACAAGTTGCTATCTGTATTATATATGGACAGGCAGATTTGTCAAGCATCTTTGTTGACAGGCGCTGCGGTTACGGATAAAATATAGGCAGTTTGGAAGAAAGGAAATGCCTCCGATGGACCGAAGCGAAGAGCTTTTGCAGCTCGTACTGGAATACACCAACCTCTCGGACGAGAGCGACAAGCTCCACAGCCGCGACACGCTCTCCGGCTATGATAACTCCGAACTGAACTGTCTTGACGCCATCGGGCGTATGGAGCAGCCGAACGTCACGGCGCTGGCCGAGAAAATGCGCATGACGAAGGGCGCGATCAGCAAAATTTTGCGCAAGCTCTCGGACAAAGGCGCGGTAGAGCCGTATCAGCTCGGCACGAACCGGCAGAAGATCTTTTACCGGCTGACCGGCGCGGGACAGGTCCTCTTTGACGCACACCGCGAGCGGCACCGCGGCTGGGAGGAGCGCGAGCTTTCCTTCTTCCGTTCTCTTCCCGAAGAGGAACGGGCGGGGGCCATTCGCTTCTTCACCGATTACAACACCGACCTCCGCGCCCGGCTGGGAAAAGAATAATGCTTTATAAACAGCAGAAGAGAGACGGATTTGCTCCATCTCTCTTTTGCTTTTTCATTTCACAGTTTGATTATTCCGTAGAGTTGCTTATACTGCAGAACGCGGTAAACGCTCTCGTTGAGGCGTGATTCGGATATCGTGCCGTTTTCCACCGCGGCGATGACGGCGTCAAACGCCTCGGACAACACTTCCGGCATAAGGATGATATCGACGCCCGCCTGGATCGCGGCGATCGCCGCTTCGCCGGACGAGTAAGCATCGGTCACGCCGTGCATCGCCATGGAGTCCGTAATGACAAGCCCCGTGAAGCCCAGCTCGCCGCGGAGGTATCCGGTGATCATCGTACCGGAAAGGCTCGCGGGTGTGAGATCACCTGTCACGTTCGGCGCAGCTATGTGACCGACCATGACGGCGCAGCCGGTCAGATCGTTCGTGCGGTAAGGGATCCACTCACATGCGGCGAGCTCGTCGTGCGTCTTATATGTGACGGCAAGACCGTTGTGACTGTCCTCGGCGGTGTCGCCGTGACCGGGGAAATGCTTATACACCGGCAGGACGCCCTGTGAGGCGAGCCCCCGCGCGCACGCGCCCGCCATCGCCGCGGCGGTATTCGCGTCCGTGGAGAACGCGCGGCTGCCAATGACGGTATTGGCCGGATTCGTATACACATCCGCCACGGGTGCAAAGTCTACCGTAAAGCCGTAATCGGCGAGATACGCGCCGATCGTGCGGCCCATATCCTCCGCGTCCGATGCATTGCCCGACGCGCCCACGGCAGCGGCACTCTCATATTTCGGCAGACCGAAAGCGACGTTATTGGCAAGGCGGGCAACCAGCCCGCCCTCTTCGTCCACGCCGAGGAACATCGGCACTGTGGTTGCCTCGCGCAGCTGTGCGGTGAACGCGCGGAGCGTTTCGGGGTCGGAGATGTTTTTGCCGAAAATCGCAATGCCGCCGACCGGATACGCCGCGAGCACTGCGCGCATATCATCCGTGAGCGTTTTCACGCCCTCGGTCTCCGAGGAATTGATCTGTCCCGGCGTCTGCGCCGGATCGAGCGCGTCCGGCCGGATGAAGAAAAGCTGTCCGACCTTTTCACGCAGCGTCATGGTCAACATATACTGTTCGATGCCATCCCCTTCTGACGGGGCTTCTGTGACCGTCGGCGCTTCCGTCTCTGCCGGGGTCTGTGCCGGCGGTGTCTCCGGTGTGTCTGCCGGTTCGGGGGTGGCGCTGGGCTGAGGCGTTGCTGTCGGCTGTGGCGTGGCTGTGACCCGGGGCGCTGCGCTGCCCTCCGGCTCCGGGTAGCAGGGCGCGGCGGACGGCGTGCCGCAGGCGGTCAGAAGGATACACAGAGCAAGCAGCAATGCAGCCAAAGTACTCAGCTTTTTCATTTTCGCTTTCCTTTCGCCTTTTCTTATCGTATTAGACGATTTCCCCGGCGTTTTTGTTCGGATAAAAATGGCGCAGCCTCGAAAAAGGCTGCGCCGTTTTTGCGTTTTATACGGGAATTACACCAGCTCGATGACCGCCATCTCCGCGGCGTCGCCCTTGCGGGTGCCAATGCGGGTGATGCGGGTGTAGCCGCCGGTGCGCTCCTTGTACTTGGGAGCGATCTCGTCGAAGGTGCGCTTGGCGATGTCCTCGCGGGTGATGAAGGAGCACGCCTGGCGGTAGTTGCTCAGACCGCCTTCCTTGCCGAGGGTGATCATCTTCTCAGCGAGAGGAGCGATCTCCTTGGCGCGGGTGACCGTGGTCTCCATCCGTCCCTTGTCCAGGAAGTCCGTGACCTGCTGGCGGAGCATTGCCATGCGCTGATCGGTAGTCTTACCGAGTTTTCTGTTGGCAGGCATTGTTATTTCCTCCTATTTACTGGTTGTTGTCGTCGCTGGCCAGGGACAATCCCATCATGGCGAGCTTGTGCTCGACCTCTTCGAGAGATTTGCGGCCCAGGTTGCGGACCTTGATCATCTCATCCTGTGTTTTGGAGATGAGGTCCTCGACGGTGTTGATGTTTGCGCGCTTGAGGCAGTTGAAGCTGCGGACCGAGAGGTCCAGCTCCTCGATCGTCATTTCCAGCACCTTGTCCTGCTGCTGCGGCTCGCGCTCCTTGACCGTGACGGTTCCGCCGGCGGCGTCCGAAAGGTCGGTGAAGAGCGTGAAGTGGTCGCAGAGGATCTTGGCGCCCAGTGAAACGGCGTCACGCGCCGTGATCGTCTTGTCCGTCCATACTTCGATGGTCAGCTTGTCGTAGTCCACCTGGTTGCCCACACGGGTGTTCTCGACGGAGTAGTTGACCTTCAGCACGGGGGAATAGATCGAGTCAACGGGGATGGTGCCGATGATGGGCTGTGCCGGCTTGTTGTGCTCGGCCGTGACGTAGCCGCGGCCATGCCCAACGGTCAGCTCCATAGAAAGAGAGCCGTCCGGTCCCAGCGTGGCGATGTGATGCTCGGGATTGAGGATCTCAACCTCCGCGTCCGTCTTGATGTCGCCGGCGGTGACTTCACCCTCGCCGGAGGCTTCGATGTAGACGGTCTTGGGAGTGTCGCAGTGAAGACGGGCGATGATGCCCTTCACGTTGAGAACGATCTCGGTCACATCCTCGGTCACGCCGGGGATGGTGGAAAATTCATGCTGGATGCCGGCGATCTTGATCTTCGTGACCGCCGTTCCGGGCAGGGAGGAGAGGAGAACACGCCGCAGGGAGTTGCCCAAGGTCGTGCCATAGCCGCGCTCCAGCGGTTCGACAATGAATTTGCCGTAGGATGCTTCCGCCGAATTTTCGATGCACTCGATACGCGGCTTTTCTATTTCGATCATGTAGTACCCTCCTTTAGATGTCGGCGCCGTGGGATCGGCGCCGCAGATGTGTCAGCTTACCAATCGGACGGGGGTATTACTTGGAGTACAGCTCGACGATGAGGTGCTCCTCGATCGGAAGGTCGATATCGTCGCGCTCGGGCACGCCGACGACCTTGGCCACCATGTTGTTGGCATCGTACTCCAGCCACTTCGGAGGCTGACGGAAGGCATTGGCTTCGACGCTGGACTTGATCTTCTCCAGGCTGCGGCTGCTGTCCTTCAGCGTGATGACCATGCCCGGCTTCACGAGGTAGCTGGGGATGTTGACCTTGCGGCCGTTCACGGTGAAGTGGCCGTGCGTCACGAGCTGGCGCGCTTCGGCGCGGCTCATGGCAAAGCCCAGACGATAGATCACGTTATCCAGACGGCTCTCCAGGATGGCGAGCAGGTTCTGGCCGGCCTGGCCGGGACGGCGCTCCGCGAGATCGTAGTATCCGCGGAACTGCTTCTCGAGCACGCCGTAGTATCTCTTGGCTTTCTGCTTCTCACGCAGCTGCAGGCCGTACTCGGAGTTCTTGCTGCGGCCCTGGCCGTGCTGACCGGGGTTGCCGCTGCGGCACTCCATGGCGCACTTGCCGGTGTAGCATCTGTCGCCCTTCAGAAAGAGCTTCTGGCCCTCGCGGCGGCACTGCCGGCAGACGGCCTCAGTATATCTTGCCATTACTCTTACCTCCTTTGATCAGACGCGGCGACGCTTGGGCGGACGGCATCCGTTGTGGGGGATGGGGGTCACGTCCTTGATCATCGTCACTTCGAGACCGGCGGTCTGGAGCGCGCGGATGGCCGCTTCGCGTCCCGAACCGGGGCCCTTGACAAAAACTTCCACGGACTTCAGGCCGTGCTCCATAGCAGCGCGGGAAGCCGTTTCAGCGGCGGTCTGCGCGGCAAACGGGGTGCTCTTGCGGCTGCCCCGGAAGCCCATGCCGCCGGCGGAGGCCCAGGAAATGGCGTTGCCCTGGGTGTCGGTGATGGTCACCATGGTGTTGTTGAAGGAAGAGCTGATATGCACCTGGCCCTTCTCGATATTTTTCCGCTCTCTGCGGCGGGTACGGACTTTCTTGCCCTTCTGTGCGGTAGCCATAGTATCAGTTTCCCTCCCTTACTTCTTTTTGTTCGCGATGGTGCGCTTCGGACCCTTGCGGGTACGGGCGTTGGTCTTGCTGCGCTGGCCGCGCACGGGGAGACCCTTGCGGTGGCGCAGGCCGCGGTAAGAACCGATCTCGGTCAGGTTCTTGATGTTCAGAGCCACCTGGCGGCGAAGGTCGCCTTCCACGATGAACTCTTTGTCGATGCACTCGCGGATACGCGCTTCTTCCTCGTCGGAAAGGTCGCGCACGCGGGTGTCAGGGTTGATTCCGGTCTCTTCAAGAATTCTCTTCGCGCTCGTTCTGCCGATACCGAAAACGTAGGTCAGACCGATCTCGATTCTCTTGTCTCTGGGCAGGTCAACGCCGGCAATTCGTGCCATGTTTTGCAATCATTCCTTTCAATGATTTTATGCCATGTCTGGGGGTGGTTCGGGCCTATGGCATAATGAAGGCCGACCCCAAAAGGGCAGTAATGGATTATGCCCTTTCTTTCGGATTTTCTATCTGCGATTGATCCGCCGTAGGGCAGATCTCAGCCCTGGCGCTGCTTGTGCTTGGGGTTCTCGCAGATGCACATAACTTTACCCTTGCGCTTGATGATCTTGCACTTCTCGCACATGGGCTTCACACTGGGACGCACTTTCATGGTTTATCCTCCTTCGTGTCGCACTGGTGGAGTTCGTAATTACTTGGACCGCCAGGTGATGCGGCCGCGGGTCAGATCGTAAGGACTCATCTGTACCGTGACCTTGTCGCC
Source organism: Clostridiales bacterium UBA4706 (assembly GCA_002404605.1). Lineage (GTDB taxonomy): Bacteria > Bacillota > Clostridia > Oscillospirales > Oscillospiraceae > Apopatocola. The sequence continues at coordinate 24,477 of DHKA01000071.1, forward strand.
GGGCAGGATGCGGATGAAATTCATGCGGAGCTTGCCGGAGATATGGGCAAGAATGGTGTGGCCGTTGCCGATGTCCACCCGGAAAGAGGTGTTCGGCAGGGATTCCACGACTGTTCCCTCCAGCTCGATAACGTCGTCTTTCGCCATATAAGTCCCTCCTTAAATGTCGTCGGCGATGGTCAGGATTTCCGGCTCGCCGTCTGTGATGAGAATGGTGTTCTCATAATGGGCGGACAGGCTTCCGTCCACGGTGACGACCGTCCAGTTGTTGGACAGCACGCGCACCGCCGGTCCTCCGGCGTTGATCATCGGCTCAATGGCCAATGTCATACCGGGCAGAAGCCGGGGATTCGGCCTGCGCTCCCTGTGGTCGGGAACGTAGTTCGGGACTTCCGGATCCTCGTGCATTTTGGTTCCGATGCCGTGACCGACATAGTCGCGCACAACGCCGCAGCCGTGGCTTTCCGCGTACTGCTGTACCGCGGCGGAGATGTCGTACAGCCGGTTCCCTGCACGGGCCTGCTTGATCCCTTCAAAGAAGCTCTGCCGCGTGATGCGGATGAGCTCCAGCGCTTCCGGCGACGCCTCCCCGACCGGGAAGGTGCCGGCGCAGTCTCCCACATAGCCCTTATAGGTGGCTCCCACATCAATGGAGACGATGTCTCCGTTGCGTACGATGCGCTTTCCGGGAATGCCGTGGATGACCTCGTCGTTCACGGAAATGCATGCGCTCTTCGGGAAGCCTCCGTAGCCGAGAAATGTCGGCGTGGCCCCACAGGACAGGATGAACTTATGGATCTCTTTGTTGATCTCTTCGGTGGTTACGCCGTCTCGCAGCATCTGCCGCCCGACGCTTCGGGCAGCCGCCGTGATCTTTCCGGCTTCGCGCATCCGCTCGATCTCTCGCTGTGATTTGATCGTAATCATCATTCACCGATCCCCAGAGAACGGAAAATCTCACGGCTGACATCTTCGATGCTGCCGACGTTTTCCACACTGCGAAGCAGCCCCAGCTTTTCGTAAAAGCCCTTGAGCGGTTCGGTCTGTTCATGGTAGACATGCAGACGGTCGCGCACGGTCTCGGGCGCGTCGTCCGGGCGGACGATGAGCGCCGTGCCGCAGGCGTCACAGATGCCGTCCTGCTTCGGCGGATTCATGCGGACGTGGTAGCTCGCGCCGCAGCGGGGGCAGACGCGCCGTCCCGCCATACGCTCTACGATGTCCTCGTCGGAGACCTCAAGGGAAAGCACGCAATCCAGCTCAATGCCGTGGGCGATCAATGCTTCCGCCTGGGGGATCGTACGGGGCATGCCGTCGAGGATGAATCCGTTGGCACAGTCGCTCTGCGAGAGCCGTTCCTGCACGATGTCGATGATCACGTCGTCCGGCACGAGCTGGCCTTTGTCGATGTACGACTTGGCCGCGAGTCCCACGCTCGTGCCATCGTGGATGGCAGAGCGCAGGATGTTGCCGGTCGAAATGGTGGGGACACCCAATTTACGAGATAGGATGTCCGACTGGGTCCCCTTTCCAGCGCCGGGGGCGCCCAGCAGAGTCAGCTTCATAACAGGATCTCCTTATTCAAGGAATCCCTTGTAGTGGCGCATGAGCATCTGGCTCTCGAGAGCCTGCACCGTTTCGATGGCAACGCCGACCACAATGATGATCGAGGTGCCGCCGAGGGAGATGCCCGTGTTCGCAGCGGCCTCGGAGCAGGCGCTGATGATGATGGGCACGCAGGCGATGATGCCGAGATAAATGGCGCCGAACAGGGTGACCTTGTTCAGGACCTTCTGAATGAACTCGCTGGTCGGCTTGCCGGGACGGTAGCCGGGGATGAATCCGCCGTTCTTCTTCAGGTTGTTCGCAACTTCCACGGGGTTGAACTGGATCGTCGCGTAGAAGTAGGCGAAGAAGAGGATCAGCAGGAAGTACACGGTCGCGTAGGGGATCGTGTTGCTGTCAAACGTGCGCATGAACCAGCTGTCCTGGCTGCCGCCGCAGAGCAGGATGATCGTGGGAGGCAGGGACGCGATGGACTGCGCGAAGATGATGGGCAGAACGCCGGACATGTTGACCTTCATCGGCAGGTACGTGGCCTGACCGCCGTACATCTTGCGGCCGACGACGCGCTTGGCGTACTGGACCGGGATGCGGCGCTCGGCATCGTTGACGATGACGATCAGCACGATCATGGCGAGCGCGCCGATCAGCATGAGGATCGTGGCGACCCAGGAGAGCTGATGGTTGATCGCCTTGCTGACGAGGCTGCCGAGGCTCTGCGGGAAGCGGCTGACGATGCTCGCAAACAGGATGATGGAGATACCGTTTCCGATGCCGAATTCGGTGATCTGCTCACCCAGCCACATGACGAGCGCGGAGCCGGCGGTGAAGGTCATCACGATAACGATGGCCGCCCAGACAGCGGGAGCATCAGACACGATGATACCGTTGCGGCTCATGAGCACATAGTAGCCGTAGCCCTGGAGAAGGCCGATGCCGACCGTGGAATAGCGGGTGATGGCAGCGATCTTCTTCTTGCCCTCTTCGCCGCCCTCTTTGCTCAGCCGCTCGAGCGCCGGGATAGCGATGCACAGGAGCTGGATGATGATGGAGGCGTTGATGTAGGGCTGGATGCTCAGAGCAAAGATGGTAGCCATGGAGAACGCGCCGCCGGACATGGTGTTGTAAAGTCCGAGGACGGTGTTCTTCAGCTGTGCAAAGTAGGTGGCAAGAATGTTGGTGTCCACATAAGGCACGGGCACGGCGTTGCCGAGCCGGTAAAGAAGAACAATGAACAGCGTGAAGAGGATCTTCCGGCGCAGCTCAGGGATCTTCCATGCGTTACGGAAAGTCTGGACCACCTTACACCACCTCGGCCTTTCCTCCAGCGGCTTCGATCTTCTCCTTGGCGCTGGCCGAGAAGGCACTGGCCTTGACGGTGAGCTTCTTGGTGAGCTCGCCGTTGCCGAGGATCTTCACGCCGTGGACACACTTGGACAGGATACCCTCGGCCAGAAGGACGTTGGCGTCGACAATGGCGCCGTCCTCGAAGTGGTTGAGAGCAGAGACGTTGATAGACTCGAGGGGCTTGGCAAAGATGTTGTTGAAACCGCGCTTCGGGATGCGGCGCGCCAGAGGCATCTGGCCGCCTTCAAATCCGATGCGGACACCGCCGCCGGAGCGAGCTTTCTGGCCCTTGTGACCCCGGCCGCCGGTCTTGCCGTTGCCGGTGCCGATGCCTCTTCCCTTGCGCTTGGCAACGTGGGTGCTGCCGGCGGCGGGAGAAAGTTCATTCATAAACATACGTTGGGCCTCCTTATTCTTCCGTGACCTTCAGCAGATAGCCGATCTGGGCGATCTTGCCGCGGGTCTGGGGGTTGTCAGGCTGGGTCGTCTCGTTGCCGATCTTGTAAAGACCCAGGGAGTTGGCAGTGGCAATGTGTTTGTCCAGTCTGCCGTTCAGGCTCTTGACGAGCTTGATCTTCAGAGTTGCCATACCGTTATCCTCCTTACGCCTTCAGCTCGTCGGCCGACTTGCCACGGTAAACGGCGACCTGCTCGGCGTTGCGCAGAGACAGAAGGCCTTCCATGGTGGCGGCGACGACGTTGTTGGGATTGTTGGAGCGCAGGCTCTTGGCACGGATGTCCTTGATGCCGGCAGCTTCCATCACGGCACGCACAGCGCCGCCGGCGATGATGCCGGTACCGGGGGCGGCGGGCTTGAGCAGCACGCGGCCGGCGCCGAAAGCGCCGAGGACTTCGTGCGGGATCGTGGTGCCCGTCAGCGTGACGGCGTGCATATTCTTCTTCGCATCTTCAATTCCCTTGCGGATCGCTTCGCTGACTTCGCCGGCCTTGCCCATACCGAAGCCGACCTTGCCCTTGCCGTCGCCGACGACCATGAGCGCGGAAAACTTCATAATGCGGCCGCCCTTGACGGTCTTGCTGACGCGATTGAGGGAAACGAGCTTCTCGATATACTCGGAGCTTTCCTCCCGGCCGCGGCGGTTGTCGCGGCGATCGTTACCATATGCCATAATTCGTTTCCTCCTCCCGCTTAGAATTTCAAGCCGCCCTCGCGGGCAGCTTCGGCCAGAGCCTTGACGCGTCCGTGATAGATATATCCGCCGCGGTCGAAGACCACTTCTTCAATACCCTTCGCCAGAGCGCGCTCGGCGATCTTGGAGCCGATCTTCTTGGCAGCTTCCACGTTGCCGCCGTTGCCTTCAAAGTCCTTCTCGACGGAAGAGGCAGACACCAGAGTGTTGCCGTTGACGTCGTCGATGACCTGGGCATAAATGTTGCTTTCGCTCCGGAACACGCACAGGCGCGGACGCTCCGGCGTGCCGGAGATCTTGCCGCGGACTCTCGCGTGGCGCTGCTTGCGCTGAGCGGCAGTATTCGGTCTGTTAACCATTCAGGCGCACCTCCCCTTATTTCGCACCGGTCTTGCCTTCTTTGATACGGACAACCTCGCCCTGATAGCGAATGCCCTTGCCCTTATAGGGCTCCGGCGGACGCTTCATGCGGGTATCCGCAGCAAACTGGCCGACCTTCTGCTTGTCCATGCCCTTGATGACGATGTGGTTGGCATCGGGAACTTCGATTTCGATCCCCTCGATCTCGGGAACGATGACCTGGTGGCTGTAGCCGAGGTTCATCACGAGATTCTTGCCTTCCTTCTGCGCACGATAGCCGACGCCCTGGATCTCCAGAGTCTTGGAGAAGCCCTGGGTTACGCCGACGACCATGTCGTTGACCAGCGTACGGGTCAGACCATGGAGCGCGCAGTTCTGCTTTTCGTCGTTGGGACGCTTGACGTGGAGGACGCCGTTCTCGATCTCGATGAGCATCTGGGGAGCGACGTTGCGCTCGAGCGTGCCCTTGGGACCCTTAACGGTGATGTGGTTGCCCTCGCCCACGGTGATCTCAACACCGGCGGGGACGGTAATGGGAGCTCTACCGATTCTAGACATGTTCTCTCTCCTCCCTTACCATACGAACGCGAGGACTTCGCCGCCGACATGCTCGGCACGGGCCTGCTTGTCGGTCATGACGCCCTTGGAAGTGGAAATGATGGCGATGCCCAGTCCCTTCAGGACGCGGGGCAGCTCTTCGGCGCCGGCGTACACACGCAAGCCGGGCTTGGAGACTCTCTTGAGGCCCTGGATGGCCTTCTCCTTGCCGGGGAGATACTTCAGCGTGATGCGGATGATGCCCTGAGTTCCGTCGTCAACGAGCTGGTAGGACTTGATGTAGCCCTCGTTCAGCAGGATCTCGACGATCGCCTTCTTCATCTTGGAGGCGGGGACATCGACGGTTTCATGCTTGGCGGTGCCGGCATTGCGGATACGTGTGAGCATGTCGGCAATGGGATCGGTGATCTGCATTTGGGTATATCCTCCTTATTAGAGTTACCGGCTTTGACCGGTTCAGGCAGCGAGGTTCCGCGTCAATACATGATTGACCGCGGCCTTTCGCTATCCTTTACGAAATTTGTTGACCGTGCCAACTGATCTATTATAGCAAAGATCCGCTGACACGGCAAGTCCGCCAAGGCCTGAAATTCAAATTTTTTATTGAATTTCAAGCGCTTGACGGAGCTTTTCTGCAATTACCAGCTGGCTTTCTTCACGCCCGGGATCTGGCCCTTGTAGGCCAGCTCGCGGAAGCAGATACGGCAGATGCCGTAGTCACGCAGATAGGCGTGGGGACGGCCGCAGATCTTGCAGCGGTTGTAGCGACGGGTGGAGAACTTGGCAGGAGCGGCCTGCTTGAGCTTCATGGAAAGTTTCGCCATTTTTCTTCTCCTCCTTAGTCGTTCGTGAACGGAGCGCCCATGAGCTTCAGCAGCTCGCGAGCCTCTTCGTCGGTGTTGGCGGTGGTGCAGATGGCAATGTTCATGCCGCGCAGCTTCTC
>DHKA01000071.1:30425-31548 GCA_002404605.1 Clostridiales bacterium UBA4706
TACTCGATCTCGGGGAAGATCAGCTGCTCCTTGATGCCCAGGGCATAGTTGCCGCGGCCGTCGAAGGCGTTGGCGTTGATGCCGCGGAAGTCACGGACACGGGGCAGAGCCACGTTGAACAGACGGTCCATGAACTCCCACATGCGGTCCTGACGCAGCGTGACCTTGACGCCGACCTTCATCCCCTCGCGGAGCTTGAAGTTCGCAACGCTCTTGCGCGCGACGGTGGCGACGGCATGCTGGCCGGTGATGGCGCTGATGTCCTTGACGACGGATTCCAGCATCTTGGCGTTGTCCTTGCAGTCGCCGCAGCCGACGGACACGACGATCTTGTCGATGCGGGGGATCTGCATGACGCTCTTGTACTGGAACTTCTGCATCAGAGCGGGAGCGACTTCCTCATTATACTTTTTCTTCAGTCTTGCAACGTAAGCCATAATATTCTGTCACTCTCCTCTCTCAAATGGCGGCGCCGCACTTCTTGCAGGCGCGCACCTTTTTGCCGTCGGCAACGGTGTGGCCCACGCGGGTGGGCTTGCCGCACTTCGGGCAGACCAGCATGACCTTGCTGGCGTAAATGGGGGTCTCGCGCTGGATGATGCCGCCCTCTTCGCCCTGCTTGCGGGGCTTCTGATGACGGGAGGCGACGAGCACGCCCTCAACAATGACCTTGCCGTTCTTCGGGTCGGCGGAGAGGACTTTGCCTTCCTTGCCCTTGTCGCGGCCGGACAGAACGACGACTTTATCGTCTTTACGAATCTTCATTCCCATGCCCTCCTCAAATGACTTCGGGAGCCAGCGACAGGATCTTCATGTACTCTCTGTCGCGGAGCTCGCGGGCCACGGGCCCAAAGATACGGGTGCCCTTCGGGTTGTGGTCATCTGCGCCGTTGATGAGAACAGCGGCGTTCTCGTCGAAACGGACGTAGGTGCCGTCCGCGCGGCGGACGCCCTTGGTGGTGCGGACGATAACGGCCTTGACCACATCGCCCTTCTTGACGCTGCCACCCGGGGTGGCCTTGCGGACGCTGGCGACAACGACGTCGCCCACGTTGCCGTACTTGCGCTTGGAGCCGCCAAGAACACGGATGGTCTTGAGCTCCTTGGCGCCGGTGTTGTCGGC
>DHKA01000071.1:31583-32304 GCA_002404605.1 Clostridiales bacterium UBA4706
GTGTTGTCGGCAACCTTCAGATAAGATTCAGCCTGGATCATTTCTTCGGCGCCTCCTTACTTCGCTTTTTCGATGATCTCGACCACGCGCCAACGCTTGTCCTTGCTGAGGGGGCGGGTCTCCATCACACGGACTCTGTCGCCGATGCCGCACTCGTTGTTCTCGTCGTGCGCCTTCAGACGGTAGGTCCGACCGATGATCTTCTTGTACGTGGGGTGAGCCACGCGGTCTTCCACGGTGACAACGACGGTCTTATCCATCTTGTCGGAGACGACCTTGCCGACGCGCATCTTGCGGGAAGAAGTTCTAATTTCACTCATTTTCAGTTACCTCCTTCACTGCTCGAGCTGCTTCTGACGAAGCACGGTTTTGACTCTCGCGATATCGCGGCGGACGTTGGAAATCTTGATGGGGTTGTCGAGATGGTTGGTGGCATGCTGCATGCGGAGCATGAACAGGTCCTTCTTCAGGTCGGCGAGCTTCTTGTCGAGCTCTTCGACGGACAGGTTACGAATCTCATTAGCCTTCATCAGTTTTCACCACCATTCTCGGTCTCGGCGGCCTCACGCGCAACGATCTTCGTCTTGCAGGGCAGCTTGTGGCTGGCCAGGCGCAGGGCCTCGCGGGCGGCATCCTCGGGAACGCCGGCGATCTCAAAGAGAACGCGGCCCGGCTTCACGACGGCAACCCAATATTCGGGAGAGCCTTTACCGGAACCCAT
>DHKA01000034.1 GCA_002404605.1 Clostridiales bacterium UBA4706
GGGCTTGCCGCCTGCAATTCACAGACAGCAAGCCCTTTCAGCTACTTGAACAATTTTTACTTCAAAATATTGTCTAACTTTTTGGGGTCACTTCATTCCGGCTGACACCTTTTTTCTTTTTATGGGCCGTTTATGGAAGAATATTGAAGTTCATGTTCATAATGTACTGTTCCATAAATTCGGCGCTGGCGTTGAGTTCCACATGGCGCGTGACGGCGCGGATGTGCTCGCAGCGGGCGCTCTCCGCGCGGTCGAGCAGATAGCGGCACACGCCGCTGCCTGCGCCGTTGCCGACGGCGAGGACCTTCTCGCGCGGCGCGGCGGGGAGAAGACCGATGTACAAAGCGTTGTCCACATCGATGTAGTTTCCGAACGCCCCGGCGAGAATGAGCGAGTCGAGCTGCTCCGGCTCGATGCCGTGCTCGTGGCAGAGCGTCAGACACCCGGCGCAGATCGAGCTTTTGGCGAGCTGGATCTGGCGGATATCGTCCTGCGAAAGATAGACCGGGTGCTCGCCGCGCGTGAGGAAGAAGGCGTTATTGTATTCGCCCACCGGCTCGAGCCGGTCGAGCAGGGGACTGTCCGGATGCTCCGCGGCGAATTCCCCGCGCGGGAGGAGGCGCCCGGTCATGTCCACGAGACCGCAGCGGACGAGCGCGGCGGTCATGTCGATGATGCCGGAGCCGCAGAGACCCTTCGCTTCGCCCTCGCCGAGGACGTGAAAGCGGAGCTCCCCGTCCGGCGTGATGTCCGCATGGTCGATCGCGCCCTCCGCGCCGCGCATGCCGCACTCAATGTTGCCGCCCTCGAGCGCGGGGCCGCAGGCGGTGGAGGAGGTGAGAAAGCCGACGCGCGCGTTGCCGACGGCGATCTCGCCGTTCGTGCCGAGATCGACGGCGAGATGCACGCCTTCCTCCGGCACGCCGAGCAGCACGGCGGTCGTATCCGCGCCGACGAACCCGCCGAGCAGCGGCAGAAACTCCACGAGCGCGCCCGCGGGACAGCTTTTTAGCCCGATCTCCCCGGCGGGAGCGCGCACGGTGTCCGCCGTGACGCTCGCAAACGGCTCCGCGCCGAGCGCGGACGGGTCGATGCCGAGGAAGAGATGCTGCATCGTGCTGTTGCCGCAGAAAACGAGCTGCCAGAGATCGTCCGAAAGACCCGGTACGGCGGCGGATGCCGCGGCGAGAAGGCCGTCGATCGTGTCAAGAATGGCGCGGTTGAGCTCCGCGAGCCCGTTTTCGTGCTCTATGGCGTGCTGGATGCGCGCGATAACGTCCGCGCCGTACCGGATCTGGCCGTTGAGCGCCGAGCCGGTGTGGAGAAGAGCGCCGGTCGTGAGATCGTAAATGTACATCGCAACGGTCGTCGTGCCGATGTCCACGGCGGCGCCGAAGAGACGCTGCGCCGTATCGCCGCGCTGCACGCCGAGGAGGGTATCCCCATGGCGGATGAACGTGAGCGGTTCCTCGGCTGCGCCGCGGTGCGCGCGGGAAAACTGCCGCGCCGCCGCGAGCGAAGCGCCGGTGAGATAGGCGCCGCAGTGCTCCGGCTCCCGCTCCGCGGGAGAGAGAACGGCTTTCGTCACCGCGGGGGCGAAAGCATCGTGCGTGCCGCCCGTGGTGAGGATCTGCGCGGAGGCGTCCTCCGAAACTTCAAGAAAAACGGTGATATCCTCCGTGACGGGCGTGATGCACGCGCGCACGGTCTCTCTCGCGCCGCCGCGCTCCACGAGAACATCGCATTTCCCGCAGCGGCCGTTGCCGCCGCAGACGAGCTCGAGCGGGTGTCCGAGCCGGGCGCACGCCTCGGCGAGCGTCCCGCCGGAGACGCGCATCTCGCACGGCGTCCCGGCGATACGAACGGTATATTCCATGGAAACGTCCTCCTTTTACGGATTTACATCCCGGCGCATATAGCACGATAGGTTGGGGCATTTGGAGCAGTCGTGGTCGATGGAGCGGTCGGGGAGACCGGTGCCCGCGCCGTAGGCATAGAGCATGGCCTTTTCCGGCTGGAGCATGTAGTGCTCGGTGAGCGTGGCGGGGAACGGTTCGCCCTGCGTGAGCAGGGAGAGGAACTGCGCCTGATACTCCATGCTCAAATGGTTCTCGCCCGGCGTGAGACGCGTGCTGAGATGGTAGCCTTGCGCTTTGAGCTCGTTATAAAGCTGGCGGTTCATCGCGTTCGAGGCGTTGAAGAGCACCTCGTTGGCAAGATCGTTGAGAATGTAGCCCTCGAGAAAATCGCACTTGGCCATGAGATCATCCACGCAGTCCACGATCTTCTGCGTCGCGCCGCAGTAGCACACCGCGAGAAGATCGCAGCTCGAAAGCTCCGGCGAGGCGATGGCGAGGTCGTTATCCGTGATGCGGTAGGCGAGCACGAGCTCCAGATTTTCCCGCAGCAGCTCCACGAGCTGCGGGAAAATGCTCTCGGCATAGGCGTTCGTGTTGGGGTCCTCCCGCAGCTTGAGCCGGGTGAAGATGCGGTCCTTGTCATATTCCAGATCCTCCACGGAGACGGGGAAAACGGTCATGTCATTTGCCTCCTGTCTGCGGCACGGGAAAGCCGCGGATATACTCGTTGTCAAGCAGCTTGTCTGCGTTGGCGGTCGCCTTGAACTGCCGCGGAGTTTTTCCTGTGATTTTTTTGAAAACTTTGGTAAAATAGCTCTGATCCTCAAAGCCGACCCGTCCGGCGATCTCAAGAAGGTTCATGTCCGGCTGCGAGAGCAGCTCCACGCTCTTCTGGATGCGCAGACTGTTGAGATAATCCGTAAAGCCGACGCCGAGCTCCTTTTTGAAGAGCTTGGAGAGGTACGACTCATTGATATGGATGCTGCCGGCCACGTCGCGCAGCGTGAGCTTTTCCGCGTATCGCTCGCCGATGAGCGCGACGGCCCGCGTAACGAGCGGGGAATAGACCGGCGCGGGCGGCTCCGGCACGAGAACAAAAAAGTGGTCGATCAGATTCTGCATCCATACGGCCAGATCGTCCACCGTCTGCGCGCGGTTGAGCGCTTCGAGCGGGTCAAGGCCGGAGGCGAGGATCTTGTTGAGCGCAATGCCGGAGTCGAGCGCGGCTTTGGAGAGCATCGTGAAAAACTCAAAAAGGCGCATCCGGATGAGGTCGAAGTTTCCCGCCTCGACGAGGAGAAACTCGTCAAAGAGACCGGAGGCGGCCTCGTCCAAGGCTTCGCGGTCCCGGTTGTGCAGGGCGGAAAGCAAGCGCTGCCAAAGATCTTCCTCTGTCTCCCCGGCGGGATCTACGGCGAGCTTGAACTGGTGCACCGTTTCTCCGGCGTTGACCTGGCCGCGGTTGCGGGAACGGATGCGCTCGTATTCCTCCCAGTCCTGGCGCGAGCTGAGCACCGAAGCATAGAGGAGCGTTGCGATCTTCTGCACCTGCTCGGGCGTGCTCTCTCTGAAATCCTGGAGATAGCGCGCTACGCGCGGGAAGAGCGACGGATCGCCCGGATTGAGTTCCATGATGCGCGAGAGCAGCTTTTCGTCCACGCTGCCGAGCACGAGCGGCCCGGCCAGCACGCAGCCGCTGCGCGCGCCGTTATATAGTAAAGGTACGGCGATCTCGACGAAACCCGCCGGACAGAAGAATATGTACGGCTCGCCGAGTGCGAACGACTCGCCCATCGAGAAGGCGAGATAACTCTGGCAGTCCGAGCTCTGGCTGTAGTGCGGGAACAGGCGGCAGACCTTCTGTTCGACGTTGAATTCCTGCGTGATGCGGTTTTCCGTATCGTACACCGTCACAGGGATACCGGTGCAGCTGCTGAAAGCATCCAACGCATCGTACAGCGCATTCATAAAAGCTGTCACCCTTTCTTTTCCTTATATAAAGCATTACAGCTGCTTTAACTGCATCATAGGCGATTGCGGGAGTGTTGTAAAACAAAAAATGACAAAAAACAAAGATTTTACCAATTCTCCAAAAGATTCTACAACAAAAAACGGTGAAACGTTTTATATCATAGCCAAAACAGCAAAACACTCCCGCGGAAGGGGAACGAGCTGACCGGCTTTTTACCATTTTTGCTCTTCATTGTCAGAGAAAAAACCCACCGACTTTTTTATACTGGACACAAGGTATTGGAGGAGACTTCCCATGGAGGAAAAAGTTCACTGCCTCAAACAAGGCGTTTTTTCGGGCGACCGGGAAGCGGTATGCGCCGCCTGCCGGGAGCTGCTGGAATCTGGGATGCCGCCGCAGAAGATCATAAGGATCGGCCTTCTGCCGTGCATGGACATTCTCGGCCATCAGCTGGCTCACCGCGAGAAATTCATCCCGCAGATTATGATGTCGGCGCGAGCCGTGCAGGACGGGATCGATCTTCTCTCGCCACTCATCGTGGGCGCGGACGTCCCTTCGCTCTCGGAGACCGTTGTGCTCGGTACCGTCAGCGGAGACATCCACACCATCGGAAAGACGCTCGTTTCCATCATGCTCCGGAGCGCCGGATTCCATGTCATAGATCTCGGGACGAACGTCCCGCCGGAGAAATTCGTCGCCGCAGTGCGGGAGAGCAGCTCCCACATCATCGCGATATCGGCGATGCTCACCACAACGATCACCGGCATGAAGAAAACGATACGCGTTCTCCGCGAGGCGGAAGGAAACGACCAGTGGCACATCATTGTCGGCGGCGCGCCGGTCAACGGCCGGTTTGCCCGCGAGCACAATGTGGAATATGCCGCCGACGCTGTGGAAACGGTGAATTTGGCCTTGAAAGCCTGTGGGATCGCTCCTCTTCCGAACGACAAAGAAATGTAAAAAAATTTTTTAACGGAGGAAACTCACTATGTCCACTCTGAATGAAATCTCCCAGATGGTAGTCACCGGCCAGGTCCGCACGATCAAGGCGAAGGTCCAGCAGGCTCTCGACGAGGGTATCGGCGCGCAGGAGATCCTTGACGGCGGTCTTCTCCCCGGCATCAACGAGATCGGCGAGAAGTTCGCGAGAAACGAAGTGTTCGTTCCCAACGTTCTGCTGGCCGCGAAGGTCATGAACATGGGCGTGGAAGTCATCCAGCCGCTGCTCGCCGCCGGCGAAAACACGAAGGTCGGCACCGCGGTCGTCGGCACCGTTAAGGGCGACCTGCACGACATCGGCAAGAACCTTGTTGCGCTTATGATGCGCAGCGCCAACCTCGAAGTCATCGACCTCGGCAGCAACGTCGACGGTGCGAAGTTCATCGAGGCCATCAACAAGTACAACCCCGACGTCATCGGCCTTTCCGCTCTGCTGACCACCACCATGAACGAGCAGGGTCACATCATCCAGCAGCTCACCGACGCCGGCGTGCGCGACAAGGTCAAGGTCATGGTCGGCGGCGCTCCCGTAACGCAGATGTGGGCCGACAAGATCGGCGCGGACGCCTTCACCGCCGACGCTGCCGAGGCCGCGCAGTGGGCCAAGACCTACGCCGCTTCCAAGGGCGCCTGAACGCACGATAGTTAAGGAGGATAAAGAATTATGCATCAGCGTATCAAATACGACGTTCTTTCCCATAAAGAGCTCGAGTTCATGAAGGACCGCCTGGAACAGATCCTCATCGAGCGCGGTGTTCACCTCGATCACGAGGAGATGCTCAAGGCTCTCGAAGAGAAGGGCTGCATCGTGGATATGGAAGCGCGCGACGTGCGCTTCACGAAGGAGCTCATCGACAAGGCCATCGCCGCCGTCCCCGCTGAGTTCACGCTCTACTCTCCCGACGGAAAGCATGACCTAAAGTTCCCCGCCCCCGACGGACGTTTCTATACCCGCACCTGCACGGGCGCTCCCAACTACCGCAACATCAAGAACGAGACCCATTACATCAAGCCCGAGGAAGAGCGCGAGTGGTATCATCTCACCAACAAGATGGAGAACCTGAACTACGTGACGCTGCCCTCCGTCTCCGGCGAGTACTACCCCGGCGATGCGATCGACGTTTACGTTCTCGCCGACGCTCTCAAGCTCTCCGGCAAGCACATCTGGATCCAGCCCTACGAGGCCGATAACGTGCAGTTCCTCATCGACATGGCTGCGGCGGCTGTCGGAGGCTACGATAAGCTGCGCGAGCGCCCGATCGTCAGCATGATCGCCTGCAGCGTCCCGGCGCTGACCTATAAGCACATGGATGCCGAGATCCTCTATCTCAGCGCGAAGTACGGCGTGCCCGTGCAGCCCTGCGCTCTGCCCACCGCCGGCGCGAACACCCCCGTGACCGCCCAGGGCACCGCGTTCGTCGCCTGCGCCGACGTTCTCGCCCAGATCGTTATGCTCGAGCTGCTCTGCCCGGGACTGCCGATCATCGCGACGACGCTGCTGTTCTCCATGGATATGCAGAGCACCTACACGCTCCAGTCCAACACCGAGATCACCTTCGGCCGTCTCATCTGCATGGATCTTTTCGAGCGCGGCTACAACATCCGCGCCCACTCCTATGGCACCGGCACCGACAGCCTCTGCCTCGACGCGCAGAACTTCATCGAGCGCACAAGCCTTATCCACGCGATGGCCATGTCCAACGCCTCCGTTCTCGGCGGCATGGGCCAGCTCGAGACCGCGAAGACCATCTCCCCGGTGCAGCTCATCATTGATAACGAGATCATGGGCATTGCCCAGCGCCTGCGCGCCGGTCTCGACGTCAACGACGAGACCATCGACTGGGACGAGCTCATCGCCGGCATCGACAAGGATCCCGCGTTCAGCTTCCTTATGAGCGAGCACACCTTCCGCCACTTTGAAGAGCCCCATCGCCCCGATATGTTCAACCGCGACGGCGTTGTCCGCTGGGAGCGCGAGGGCAGCAAGACCCTGCTCGACAAGGCTGAGGAGAAGTACTACGCTCTCATGGCCGAGGAAGCCGACTACGCGCTGCCCGTCGACAAGGCCGCGGCCGTGGACGAGGTCCTCAAGAAAGCGCACGCCGCGCTCGTCAAAGAGTAATCAAGCAGCTTCTTGCCGGAGACCGTGTGGATCGCCTCCCGCCCGTACTCCGGCAAGATAAAATATGTTAATTGCACATGGAACCAGCCCTGCCGGAGGTTTGATCCCGGCAGGGTGGAGTTTCTATACCCTTTTTCCCGCGATCTCCGCAAAAACGAGTAACAAGGAAAAGGAAAAGGAGAGAGACATGAAAATCACCAAGACCGAATGGATCTGGCTCATCATCACGACGGTGCTCTACATCGCCTACAACCTTCCCGGCGTTCCCCCATATGACCAGCCGACCGCAACGCTCATCCACGCCGCACTCACGGTGCTGCCCATCTGGGTCATCACCTATATCTTCCTCCCGAAGGTCTACCGCATCTACAAGCTGAGAAACGAAAACAAGGAGGATAAGTAAGCTATGCTGAGTCCGACTACCATCTGGATCGCGTTTGCGCTCTATATGTGCTTCCTTCTGGGCGTGGCCGTGTATGTCACCGTTCAGGACAAGAAAAAAGCCGCGGGCGGGAGCCTGCTGACCGCGTCGGTCAAATGGCCGGTGCTCGTTATGACCTACATCGCCTCGCTTATGAGCACGTGGGTGTTCTTCGCCGGACCCGGCGCCTACTACCGCGGCGGTCTGGGCTACTGGATCAGCGAGATGAGCTACATCGCCCTCTTCCCGATCATCGCCCACTTCACGATGAACAAGGTCTGGATCATCAACCGCGAGATGGGCGGCACGTTCTCCACCCCCGCGGACTTCTATGACGCCCGCTTCAAATCCCGCGCGCTGCGCATCATCCTTGCGCTCATCTTCCTCGCGGCCTCGTTCCCGTACATCGCCTCCGTTATCGTGGCCATCGCCAACGCTGCGCAGTACGCCACCGACGGCGCGATCAACTACCGTCTCGCGGTCATCGTCGTTGGCCTTATCATGACGGTGTTCGTGTGCATCGGCGGCGTCAAGTCCGCCGCCACCGCCGACACGGTGCAGGGTCTCCTCTTCATCCTCCTGCTCTGGGTCATCGTTATCGCGGCGCTCATCGTCGGCTTCGGCGGCTCGCTGAGCAAGGCGGTCACGAAGCTCTGGGAAGACGTCCCCTCGTTCTTCTCCTATCCCGGACCGGACGGCTGGGTGCCGTACGCCTCCCGCTTCGGCTATCCGTTCTCCTGTGCCATCGGCTGGACGATCATGCTGCCGCACGTGTTCGTGCGCTCCGGCTACTTCGGCGACGATCTCAAGGCGCAGCGCCGCCTGTCCTACATGACGCCGGCCCTGCAGGGCATCGTCTGGACGGGCACCATGCTCATCGGTCTCATCGGTCTTGCTCTCGTGCAGGGTCTGCCGACCTCCGAGACCGAGCTCATCATCCCCTACATCGTCAAGAACTTCGTTGTGAGCTTCAACCCGGTGCTGGCGAAGGTCCTCATGGTCGCGTTCTTCATCGGCGCTTCCGCCGTCGGCCTTTCGACCTCCAACGCGTTCCTCTCGGTTGCCTCGGCGATCGTGGCGGACGACCTGCTGCGCAACACGTTCCACATGGATCTCAAGGGCAAGAAAGGGTCGGCCGCCAACCGTATCATCGTCGCGGTGCTCGGCATCGGCTCGATCCTGCTCGCGCTCGATCCCCCGGAGCTTATCTTCACGCTCATCATGTTCTCCATCGCCATCGTTATGCCGCTCTTCCCGGTGCTGGTGCTCGGCATCTACTGGAAGAAGGCGACGAAGCAGGCGGCCATCGTTTCCTCCGTCGTCGGCACGGTGCTCGTGCTTATGACCTACTTTGTGTGGAACATCGGCGGCACCTGGTACGGCGCGATCGGCATGCTCGGCTCCACGGTCTGCATGGTCGCCGTGAGCCTCTTCACCAAACAGGACAGCAAGGACTCCGAGGCATTTTTCGCCGCACTCCGAAACGGCATGAACCGCAGCTACAAGATCGAGGAAGAACCCGAACTCGTAGCCGAAGCTTCCGTCGAGCCGGAGACCTGAGCCCTGCATAAACCCGATCCGGCGCGGTTCATACTGCGGCCGCGCCGGATCCTCCGCGTCATCCTCATCGTACAGAATATTGAAAGGAGCATCCCCACATGAATTCTATGGAACGCGTCACTCTGGCCCTTCAGCATAAGGAAGCGGATCATGTTCCCGTATACCCCCTTATCAACAGCGTTTCCCGCAAGGCTCTCGGCATTTCCTATGAGGAATGGACAAAGGACGTAAACAAGTGCGCTGAAGCCATCATCAAGGCGACCGAGGAGATCGGCTGCGACTGCATCAGCACGCTCGTCGACCTCTCCGTGGAAGCCGCCGACTGGGGTCAGGAGCTCGAGTACAGCGAGGATGCCGCCGCTCACCCCAACTACCAGAACTGTCTCATCCAGACCGAGGATGACTACGAGAAGATCCAGGTCCTTAACCCGCGCGAGACCCCGCGCATGAGCGAGCACATCGAGCTTGCCCGCATTTTGGCCGAGAAGAAGGGCAAGGAGATGCCCATCGTCGGCTTCGTGTTCGGACCGCTCGGCATTCTGAGCATGATGCGCGGCCAGGATAACCTCTACGTCGATCTGATGATCTGCCCGGAGAAGATCAAGCCCGCGCTCAAGAACATCGCCGACACCATCAAGGAGCTGAGCATCGCCCTGCTCGAGGCCGGCTGCCATGCCATCATGTACGATACGCTGTTCGCCTCCCGCTCCATCATGTCCCCCGAGATGTGGGACGAGTTCGAGGGCGTTTACATGCCGGACATCTGCGACGCGGTGCGCGAGCACGGCGGCATGGTCATGCTGCACAACTGCGGCAACGGCATTTACATCAAGGAGCAGGTCGAGCGTATGCACCCGGTGCTCATCTCCCTGCAGCATCTCCCGCCCGACTGCGCGACCATGGCGGAGCTGAAGGAAAAGTACGGCAAGGACATCACCATCATGGGTCACGTCATGCCCGGCTTCATCTACAGCGCCACCGAGGAGGAGATCCGCGAAGAGTGCCGCAAGCAGATCGACGCCTACAGGAAGGACGGCGGCTTCGTTCTCGCCAGCGGCTGCGAGTATCCCGCCGCGCTGGACTTCCACATGGCCAAGGTCATGGTCGAGGAAGCCCGTACCTACGGCAATTACGACAAATAAGATCGAATTCTCCGCGGGAGAAGCGGGCCGCTCAAGCCCGCTTCTCCCCGCATCCCTTTATAAGAGGTAAACGGCCTTGAAAACGAAAATCGATCTCGTGACCGGGTTTCTCGGCGCGGGAAAAACCAGCTTTATCCAGTCGTATGCCGACTGGCTGCGGCGGCAGGGCACGTCCTTCGCCGTTGTGGAAAACGACTTTGGGGCAGTCGGCGTGGATGCCGCGGCGCTCAAGGAGGAATGCGGCGACGTGTTCGAGGTGTCCGGCGGATGCATCTGCTGCTCGCTGACGCCGAACTTCACGGAGCTGCTGCTCAGTCTCTGCGGGCATTACGAGCGGATCATCGTTGAGCCATCCGGCGTGTTCGACGCGGCGGTGTTCTATTCGATCATGGACACGCTCCAGCGCAAGACCGAGGCGGAGCTGGGCTTCTGCGCCGTGATCGTCGATCCGCACGGGCTCGCCGAGCTCGACGACGCCTCACTTGCCGTGCTGCAAAGCCAGCTCGCCGGCGCGGGCAGCATCATCTGGAGCAAATGCGATCTCCCGGATGTGCCCGATCTGCACGAATGCACCGCGCTGCTGCACACGCTCCTGCCCGACCTGCCGCCCATCGAGACGGCATCTACGCGCGATTTTACCGACTTTGCCCTGCTCCAGACGCGCACCGCCCATCTGCGGAGCATCGAGGCGGAAAAGCTCAACCACTCGTCGCTGTATTTCTGCCCGTTCCACAAGGTGGAGCGGCCGCTCACGCGTGCCGAGACCGAATGGCTGCTCAGAGAGATCGTCGCCTCGCCCGAGGCGGACGGCCTTCTCCGACTCAAGGGCACCGTGCCCGCCGCGGAGGGCGGCTTCTGGGCGGCGGACAGCGTGCTCCACGCGACCGGCGTCTCTCCGGCGGCGGAGGGGAGCGGCGTGCTGTACTTCATCACCCGACGCGCGCAGGCCGCGGGCATCGGTCAGCTCGTGGAGCGGCTGCTCGAAGAGCTGGACGAAACGCGGTAAACGTCTTACATGATTTATACTCCCCCTTTTCCCGATCATCCCCCTTTCCACGCGCGAAAGGCCGACGCATCCGCGCCGGTCTTTTGCGTGTGCAGGCAAAACAGAGCAGACAGAAGCTGTTCAAGTGTTCGGTAAGCGCTTGACGCGCGAGACGCAATATGGTATTCTATCATAACTATATAAAAAATGGAGTGTGATGACCCCACATGGACGGCGACAGTTGGCTGTCTTGGATACCTATCGTATTTCTTCTCTGCATGGCGGCGTATTTTGCCGTGGCAGAGACGGCCGCCACGTCCGTCAGCCGCATTCGGCTCAAGACGCGGCTCGATCAGGGCGACCAGAAGGCGAAGAAAGCCCTTTACGTACAGGACAATTTTGACCGCGCGATTTCCGCGATCCTCATCGGCACGAATATCGTCCACATCTCCACCGCTACGCTCACAACGGTGCTTGTTACGCGCACCTGGGGCGCGAGCTGGGTGGCGCTTGGCACGATCGTGTGCACGGTCGCGGTGTTTTTTGCCGGAGAGATGCTCCCCAAGAGCATCGCCAAGCGCTACAGTGAACGGTGCGCCCTTGCGACGGCGCCGTCCCTGTGCTTTTTTATGCGCATTTTCGCGCCGCTGGCGAAGGCGCTTTCGCACATCGGCGAATTCTTCTCCCATCTCGCCAAAGGCGAGCCGGAGATCACCGTGACCGAGGATGAGCTCTACGACATCATCGAAACGATGACCGACGAGGGCGAGCTGCCCGAGGACCGGGCGGAGCTCGTCCACTCGGCGCTGGAGTTTGCGGACGTGACGGTCGAGCGCGTGTTCACACCCCGCGTGGACGTCGCGGCGCTCGATGTGAACACGCCGCCGGAGAAGATCCTCTCGTTCATCCGCGAGCAGCGCCACAGCCGCCTGCCCGTGTACGAGGGCAGCATCGACAACATTATCGGCGTATTGCAAATTCGTAAATATGTCCGCGTATATCTGCGCGAGAGGAAATACCCGGAGCTCCGCAGCCTGCTCGACGCGCCGTGCTTCGTGCACCAGAGCGCTTCGATCGACGAGCTGCTCGAAGAACTCAACCGGCGGAAGATCTCTCTCGCCATCGTCACGGACAACTACGGCGGAACGATGGGCATCGTGACCGTCGAGGACATCATCGAGGAGCTGGTCGGCGAGATCTGGGACGAGGACGACGTCGCGCAGGTCGAATTCCGTGCGCTCGGCGATGATACCTACGAGGTCAGCGCCGACATGGATATGGAGGATCTTTTCGACGAACTCGGCTACGACGATCCCGAGGATACCGACTGGGAGCACAAGCCCGTCGGCGAGTGGGTATATGAGCAGTTCGACATGATCCCCGCGCAGGGCGAGAGCTTCACCTGGCACCGGCTGAAGGTGACCGTGGAGGCCATCGACCACCGGCGCATCCGCAAGCTCCGCATCCAGCTTCTGCCCGAAGAGACGCAGGAAGGGGGCGAAGAGGCATGACGACCTGGATCTATGTGCTTTTGATGCTCGTGCTGCTATGCGGCTCAGCGTTTTTCTCGGCTTCGGAAATGGCGCTCTCATCGGCCAACCGGATGCGTCTCGCGTCCGCCGCCGAGGAGGGGAACCGCGCCGCCGAGATCGCCGGCAAAGTGATCGATAAATACGAAAACGCGCTCTCCGCCATTCTCATCGGCAACAACCTCTGCAACATCGGCTCGGACTCCATCCTCACGGTGCTCGGCATCACGCTGCTCGGCAGCCGGTATAACGGCTGGGTGTCGGCGCTCATCACGCTCTTTATGACGGCGTTCATCATTGTGTTCTGCGAATCGGCGCCGAAGATCGCCGCGAAGAAAAACGCGAACCGCTTTTCGATGACGGTCGCGCCGTTCATCCGCTTTCTTATGATCGTGCTCTCGCCGGTCATCTTCCTCGTTTCGCTGCTCATCCGTCTCATTGCGCTCCCGCTCAAGGGCGATAACAGCGGCGAGAATACCGAAGAGGAAGCCGCCGCCGAGCTGCAGTCCATCATTGAGACCGTTGAGGACGAGGGCGTCATCGACGAGGATCGCAGCGAGCTTCTGCGCAGCGCGCTCGACTTTTCTGAGATCGCGGTCATGGACGTGATGACCGCGCGCGTGGACGTGGAGGCGCTCGACATTGACGACGACTGGCGCGAGCTCCTGCTCTCGGGCGAGGATCTGCCGTATTCGCGCATCCCCGTATACGAGGACAGCATCGACAATGTCATCGGCGTACTGTATCTCAACCGCTTTTTCAAGGCGCTGCTCGATGACCCCGAGGCGGACATCCGCAGCAACTTGATGAAGCCGCTGTATATCTACAAGACCGTGAAGCTGCCGGACGTGCTCGCGCAGCTGCGCAAAAACCAGCAGCATCTCGCCGTCGTTACGGACGAATACGGCGGAACGCTCGGTATCGTGACGCTCGAGGACGTGCTCGAAGAGCTTGTCGGCGACATCTGGGACGAGACCGACGAGGTCGAGGACGAGATCGTCGAGCGGCCGGACGGCATGTATGAGATCGACGGCGATCTCCCCATCGGCGATCTTGCGGAGCTTCTGGACGTGAGCGAGGAATCGCTCGACACCGCGAGCGCCACCGCCGGCGGCTGGACGATCGAAAAGTTCGGCGCGTTCCCCAAGGTGGGCGATACCGTGGAGTCGGACGGACTTCGCGTAAAGGTGCTCGCCATGGACGAGGACGGACTTCGCGTGGAAAAGATCCTCGTGGAGAAGCTGCCTGAGGACAAAACGGACGATTGACCGGGAGGGTTCACCCATTCAGGACTTGACGCAGAAAAGAGAACGGGCGGTGCTCGCGGGCCTTTCCGCATCGAGCATGGACGCCGAAGAGCGCTCCACCGAAATTTCGATGGAGGAGCTTGCCGCGCTTGTGGACACCGCGGGCGCGGATACGGTCGCCATGGTCTTGCAGACCCGCCAGTCGCCCGACCCGCGCAGCTTTCTCGGCGCGGGCAAATTGCAGGAGATCAAAGAGATCGTCACGAACAACGAGTGCGATCTCGTCGTGATCGATAACGAACTCTCGCCTTCGCAGGCGCGGGCGATCGAGGAAGAGCTCGGCGTGCGTGTCGTGGACCGGAGCGGCCTTATTCTCGATATTTTCGCCCAGCGCGCCCGCACGAAGGAGGGCCGTCTGCAGGTGCAGCTCGCACAGTATGAATATCTTCTGCCGCGGCTGACCGGCATGTGGACCCACCTCAAGCGTCAGGCCGGTACGAGCGCGCCCATCGGCACGCGCGGCCCGGGCGAAACGCAGCTCGAGACCGACCGGCGGCACATCCGCCGGATCATCCAGAACCTGCAGGCCGATCTTGAGCAGGTGCGCCGCGTACGCTCGACGCAGCGCCGCCGCCGCGAGAAAAACGCCATGCCGATGGTCGCGCTGGTGGGTTACACGAACGCCGGAAAATCCACGGTGCTCAACCGGCTGACGCGCTCGGACATCCCGGCAAACAACCGTCTTTTCGACACGCTGGATACGACGACGCGCCGTCTCTGGCTGCCGGAGCTTCAGCGGGAGATCCTGCTTTCCGATACCGTCGGATTCATCCGCAAGCTGCCGACGAACCTCATCGAGGCGTTCAAGGCCACTTTGGAAGAATTGCAGTACGCCGATCTTCTGCTGCACGTCATCGACGTTTCCGCGCCCGACTGGGAGGAACAGGCGAAAGTCACCGATGCGCTCATCCGCGAGCTGGGGGCGTCCGCCACGCCGGTGCTGCGCATTTATAATAAGTGCGACGCGATCCCGGCCCTTACGGAGCTTCCCCACACGCGCGACGGTGTGTGCATTTCCGCGCGCACCGGCGAGGGCGTGGACACGCTGCTCGCACGCATTACGGAGGAGCTGAAGCGATGACGCCGTACCGTACCGCCGCCGGATACGGCGAGGCGGAATATGAGGACAAACGAAGCCGCTTCATCGGCCATATAAAGCCTGTGACGTCGGAGAACGAAGCAAAGGCGTTCATCGACGAGATGCGCCGGAAGTATGCCGACGCGACGCACAACGTTTTCGCCTACGTCCTGCGCGAAGGGAACATTCTCCGCTGGTCGGACGACGGCGAGCCGGGCGGCACGTCCGGCCAGCCGACGCTCGCCGTATTGCAGGGCGCGGGGCTGACGGACGTGTGCTGCGTCACGACGCGCTATTTCGGCGGAACGCTGCTCGGCTCGGGCGGGCTGGTGCGCGCGTACTCCGCCGCGGCCCGCGCCGCGCTGCGCGAGGCAGGCACCGCCGTCATGCGCCCGTGGCGGCGCGGGAGCTTCGCGTGCTCCTACGCCCGGTACGAGCGGCTGCGCCGCCTTCTGGAGGAGCGCGGCGCGCGCGTTGAGGAAACGCTCTTCGGCGCGGAGGTGGAGATCGTCTTTTCCGCGCCGGAGGCGCAGAGCGAGAGTTTCGTGACGCTCCTGCGCGACGCGACCGCCGGAGAAGCCGAGGTGCGTCTTGGCGAGAGCGTTTTCCGCCCGGAGCGGGAGGAAGAAAATAATTAAAAAATTTTTCTCCGAAAAGCAGGGAAAATCGCGGGCAATGTCGTATATAAGTAATGCAGAGGTTTTCTGCATTACTTTTTTTATTTTCAAGGAGGCGGAGCGCATGACTTATCCGCGGCAGGAACGCGAGGAACTGGAAAAAATTCTGGTGGGTGACTTTGGCGTGCGCGCCGCCGATTCGCACGGCCGACGCCGTGCGGAGGAAGAGGATCCCGTGCGCACGTGCTTTCAGCGCGACGCCGACCGCATCACGCACTCCAAGGCGTTCCGGCGTCTCAAGCATAAAACGCAGGTCTTTCTCCAGCCGGAGGGCGACCATTACCGCACCCGGCTCACGCACACCCTGGAGGTGACGCGCCTTGCGCGCACCGTCGGGCGGGCGCTGCGGCTCAACGAGGATCTGTGCGAGGCTATCGCTCTCGGCCACGATCTCGGCCACACGCCGTTCGGCCACGCCGGAGAGCGGGCGCTCAACGAAATTTACGGCCCCGGCTTCCGGCACTATGAGCAGTCCCTGCGCGTGGTGGACTGCATCGAAAAGGACGGCCGGGGGCTCAATCTCTGCCAGGAGACGCGCATCGGCATTCTCGCCCACACGAAGGGCCATCCCGAAGAGAGCCGCGAGGCTGTCGTCGTGCGGCTGTGCGACCATGTGGCGTACCTGAACCACGATCTGGACGACGCGATGCGCGCCGGGATCGTCTCGGAATCCGAGCTGCCGGAGATCATCGTAAAGCGGCTCGGCACGCGTAACAGCCGCCGCATCAACTCGCTCGTCGATAACATCATCGAAACGAGCCGTACCGGGAAGGTCGGCATTTCGGACGATATGCAGGAAGTCTGGGATGTGTTCCACGAATTTCTTTACGACCGCGTGTACCATAACCCCGTCGCCAAGGGCGAGGAGGCCAAGGTCGAAAACATCCTGCGCGGCATCTGGGAGCATTACTGTCGCTATCCGGACAAGCTGCCGGGCGATTTCCTCGGCATCATGGAGCGCGACGGGCTCGAGCGCGCCGTGACGGACTATGTCTCCGGCATGACGGACGATTACGCGATCTATCAGTACGGCGAAATATTCATTCCCATGGCGTGGAGCGTGAAATAAGCGCTGCGCGATAAACGAAAGGAGGCGGACGTAGTATGGCATTTCCCGAACGGTTTCTCGACGAGCTGACCGAGCGCAACGATATTGTGGACGTGGTGAGCCAGTACGTCCGGCTGACGAAGAAGAGTGGGTCGAACCTTTTCGGCCTGTGCCCGTTCCACAGCGAGAAAACGCCCTCGTTCTCCGTTGCGCCCGATAAGCAGATCTACCACTGCTTCGGCTGCGGCAAGGGCGGCGGTGTCATCAACTTCATCATGGAGATCGAAAATCTCTCATTCCCGGACGCCGTGGCGTTTCTGGCGCGGCGTGCGAACATGCCCCTGCCGGAGGAAGCGCAGAGCGAGGATACGTCCCGCCGGGCGCGGCTGCTGGAGCTCAACCGGGACGCGGCGCGGTTTTTCCATGATATGCTCAAATCGCCGCAGGGCGCCCCGGCGCAGGACTACGTCCGCCGCCGCGCCATTTCCCCGGCAATGGTCACGCGCTTCGGTCTCGGCTTTGCGCCCGATTCGTGGGAATCGCTCACGAACGCCATGCGCAAGAAGGGATACAGCGATCAGGAGATGTTCGAGGCGGGCCTCGTGAAGCACGGCAAGTCCGGCGGCGTGTACGACGCCTTCCGCAACCGTCTCATGTTCCCGGTCATCGATGTGCGCGGCAGCGTGATCGGTTTTTCCGGCCGCATTCTCGGCGACGGCGAGCCGAAGTACTTAAACAGCCCCGAAACGCCCGTTTTCAGCAAAAGCCATAATCTTTTCGGTTTGAATCTGGCTAAAAAGTCAAAAAACGGGTATATCATTCTCGTAGAAGGCAACATTGACGTCGTATCCCTGCATCAGGCGGGGTTCGACGGCGCGGTCGCCTCGCTCGGCACATCGCTCACGCCCGAGCAGGCGCGGCTCATTTCGCGCTATACGAACGAGGTCATCCTCTGCTACGACAGCGACGAGGCGGGCAAAAAGGCGGCTTCGCGCGGCATCGGCATTCTCGAAAAGCTCGATCTCAAGGTGCGCGTATTGCAGGTGCCGGGCGCGAAGGACCCGGACGAGTTCATCAAGAAAAACGGTGCGGACGCTTTCCGAAATCTCATTGACGCGAGCGCCGGACAGGTCGAATACCGTCTGCGCGACGTGGAAGCGAAGAACCCGCCCACGACCGACGAGGGGCGCGTGGACTATCTCAAAAGCGCGGCCTCGCTTCTGGCGTCGCTGCCGGGCGCGGTCGAGCGCGAGGTATACGCCGCGCGCGTGGCGGAAAAGGCGGGTGTATCGCGTGAAGCGGTATTGCAGGAGGCCGAACGGCTGCGCCGCCGCCGCATTGCCGATGCGAAAAAGCGGGAAGCGCGCGACGCCGCCCGCCCCACGCAGACGGCGCAGCCCGCGCAGCGCTCCATCCGGTACGACGATCCGCGCTCGGCACGCGCCGAGGAAGGATTGATCCGGATACTGTATCTCGATCCGGGCGCGGCGAAGGGCAAGACCCTGCCGCCGCCGGAGAGCTTTTCCTCTCCCGTACTCGCGCGGCTCTACCGCGAGCTTCTGCGCCGCGTGCAGACCGGCGAGACGATCTCCATGGCGGTGCTGGCCGGACAGTTCACCGGCGACGAGATGAGCCACTTCACCTCGGTGCTCGGCGCGCCAGAGGATCTTTCCAACGTGGACAAGGCCCTGTCCGATTACATAGCCGTTATTACCGGACGCACGGAGGACGCCGAGGACGATCTCCGCGCTCTGGCGGAAAAATACAGAAAGACAAAAAGTTTTGGAGGATAAACGATGAGCGAGCAGAAAGAAAAGAACATGCCGGAAGAAAAGCTGCCGGAGACGAAGCTGCCCGAATCCGCACCCGTGAGCGAGGAAGCGGCGCTCTCGGCGCTGGCCGACGCCATCCTTGCGACCGACGAGCCGGAAGAGATCGCGGACGTCCCCGAGGACGACGAATTTGAACCCGCCCGCGGCGCGCGCGACAAGAAGGAAAAGGCCGAGGATACGCAGAAGTCCCGCGAGGAACGCCTTTCCAACCTGATCGAAAAGGGCAAGAAGGCCGGAAAGCTGACGCTCAAGGAGATCGCGGACGTGATCGACGGGCTGAATCTCTCGCAGGAGCAGATGGACCGGTTTTACGATACGCTCGAAGAGCTGAACATCGAGACCGTCGGCGAGGATCTGCCGCCCATCGATGATGACGAGCTTCTCCCCGCGCTCGACGAGCTCGAGGAGATCGACGAGGTCACCGAGGAGGAGATCGCCGAGGCTGACAGCATGGCGGATTCCTACTCGACGGACGACCCTGTACGCATGTATCTCAAGGAGATCGGCAAGGTCAACCTGCTCACGCAGGAGGAGGAGATCAAGCTCGCCGTGCGTATGTCGCAGGGCGACGAAGAGGCCAAGCGCCGCATGGCGGAGGCGAACCTCCGTCTCGTCGTGAGCATCGCCAAGCGCTACGTCGGCCGCGGCATGCTGTTCCTTGATCTCATTCAGGAGGGCAATCTCGGCCTTATCAAGGCTGTTGAAAAGTTCGACTATACCAAGGGCTACAAGTTCTCGACCTACGCTACGTGGTGGATCCGTCAGGCCATCACCCGCGCCATCGCGGACCAGGCGCGCACGATCCGCATTCCGGTGCACATGGTGGAGACGATCAACAAGGTCATCCGCGTTTCGCGCCAGCTGCTGCAGGAGCTCGGCCACGACCCGAGCGCCGAGGAGATCGCCGCGGAGATGAACATCCCCGTGGAAAAGGTGCGCGATATCCTCAAGATCGCGCAGGAGCCGGTCAGTCTCGAAACGCCGATCGGCGAGGAGGAGGACTCCCATCTCGGCGACTTCATCCCCGACGAGGACGCCTCCGAGCCGAGCGAAGCTGCGAGCTTCTCGCTTTTGAAGGAGCAGCTCATGTCGGTGCTCGCCACGCTCACGCCGCGCGAGGAAAAGGTGCTCCGCCTGCGCTTCGGCATCGAGGACGGCCGTACCCGCACGCTCGAGGAGGTCGGCAAGGAGTTCAACGTCACACGCGAACGCATCCGCCAGATCGAGGCCAAGGCGCTGCGCAAGCTCCGTCATCCCAGCCGCAGCAAGAAGCTCCGCGATTTCCTTAACTGATCAAACGAAAGCCGCAAGGAGGAAAAAACATGTTCCGACCCGTGCGAAAAAAGAAAAACGAGATTAGTGTGGAGGCGGCAAAGCGGCTTCTGCATACCGAGCGCCGGGGCGTTTTCGCCGTGAACGGCGACGACGGCTACCCCTATGCCATCCCGGTCAACTTCTTCTATGACGAGGAAGCCAACCAGATCTATTTCCACGGCTCCCGCGCCGGACACAAGGCCGACGCCATCCGCAGGAGCGACAAGGTCTGCTTCACTGTGTACGGCAATGAGACCGTCCGGGACGAAGCATGGGCGCCGTATATGCAAAGCGCGGTCGTGTTCGGCCGCTGCCGTCTGCCGGAGTACGGCGAGGAGAGCACGGCGCTTCTCAAGCGCTTTGCCATGAAGTATTACCCCGGGGAGAGCATGGTGGACGCCGAGATCGCCGACGCCGGGAAAGCCGCGCAGATGTACGTGATCGACATCGAGCACATCAGCGGCAAAGAGGTGCAGGAAAAATAAACATCGATACATAAATAAAAAAGAGAGGCCCGTCCCGCGGCAATATGAACTGCACCCCATTTGTTA
>DHKA01000076.1 GCA_002404605.1 Clostridiales bacterium UBA4706
TTGACGACGTCAAGGTTCTGCACCGTGACCTGCTCGGCGCCCATGTGACCGGCGCCGATCTTGCCGGGAAGGATGCGGCTGGGATCCGTGGAGGAGCCCATGGAGCCGGCATGACGGTGGACCGGGCCGCCGCCGTGGGTCATCGGGGTGCGCTGGGCGCCCCAGCGCTTGATGACGCCGGCGTAGCCCTTGCCCTTGCTGATGCCGGTGACGTCAACCTTGTCGCCCTCTTTGAAGGCGTCAGCCTTGACAACGTCGCCGACGTTCATCTCGCTGGCATTCTCGAGGCGGAACTCGTGCAGCACGCGCAGCGCGCCGACGCCGGCCTTGTCGAGATGACCCTTTTCGGGTTTGTTGAGCTTGCGCTCGGGGATTTCCTCGAAGCCGAACTGGACGGAAGCATAGCCTTCCTTCTCCACGGACTTCTTCTGGACCACTTTGCACGGGCCGGCTTCGATAACGGTCACGGGGACGACCTTGCCGGTCTCGTCGAAGATCTGCGTCATGCCGACCTTCTTGCCGATGATGGCCTTTTTCATTGGATTGCTCCTTTCAGGTTATTGGTCAGGTCGCATGGATCATATCGTCCGGAGGCTCCTGACTTGACCCTGCCTTCGTAAGGCGCGGGGTTCAATACAGATTTTGAACGCGGGGGTGATGCTGTGGAATAATATAAGGTGTATCTCAGAGCTTGATCTCGATCTCGACACCGGCGGGAAGCTCCAGGGACATGAGCGCTTCCACCGTCTTCTGGGTGGGGGCGATGATGTCGATCAGGCGCTTGTGGGTGCGGCGCTCGAACTGCTCGCGGCTGTCCTTATACTTGTGAACGGCGCGAAGGATCGTGATGACCTCTTTCTGCGTCGGCAGGGGGATGGGGCCGGAAACCTTCGCGTCGGTACGCTTGGCGGTCTCGACGATGGTCTCGGCGGCCTTGTCGATCAGCTGATGATCGTAGGCCTTGAGGCGGATGCGGATCATTTTCTTTGCTGCCATGTTTGTTCCTCCAAAACTTTCGTACTTAGGTGGTGGCTGCCACCCAGTGGTACGGTGAGAAGTTTTCATCCACCGCGCCGTGCGTATCAGACCCGAACCGAAAATAGAACCGGCTCTCTGATGGCCGGTTTTCTTCCCGTTCCGGCGATATACGCCTCTTGCTGGCCGGGGAAACGATAAACTCTCAGCCGCCCGATTTACGGACATACTCCACGGAAGTTACCACCGTCAAACGATGCAATCTCCCGCTTCACCGCATAATACGCCCTGCTTCTTCGCGCAGGCGCTCCGTTAGAATAACAAAATTCCCCCTTGTTGTCAAGGGGGAATATCCAAAGATCGCAAAGATTTTTTAGGGATTTCTCCGAATTTTCAAAGGGCGGAAAAACCGGCTCAGCCGCCGTCCGTGCGGACGCTGAAATGCATGAAATCGCGGCTATTCTGCCACGT
The DNA here is from genome assembly GCA_002404605.1 of Clostridiales bacterium UBA4706. Classification (GTDB taxonomy): domain Bacteria; phylum Bacillota; class Clostridia; order Oscillospirales; family Oscillospiraceae; genus Apopatocola. The sequence continues at coordinate 1,447 of DHKA01000076.1, forward strand.
CCCGCCCCAGCCCCAACCGTAGGCGGCAAAGGCCTCCACAACACTTCCGCCCTCGGCGATCGAGTACGGGCTCGGCTCGGTAAGGGAACCGGCCCACTCGCTCTTTTCGGTGCCGAGCGGCCACCAGCCCTTCCCCACCGTGATCTTTACCGCGCCGTTTTCCTTCTCCGCGGCGCAGTTTCCGTCGGGATTGATATCGACCGCCGCGCCCCAGGCATGGCGCAGCTTATCCGTGCAGCGAAGCCCGCCGACGGAGGTGATCGGGAATTGCTCCTCGTCCTCGTAGATGAGCTGGAATATCTCGTACACGTCCGCGGCGAGATATTTATGTACCGTGAGCTTGAGCGTGCCCTGCGTTTTCGTGCCGTCCGGCTGAAGCTGCCAGACGTTCACGGTCACGTCGCGCATATAGGGCGCGGCTTCCTCGACGCTTTCAAAATACGTCTTGCTCTCATCGCCGAAAAGGAGCTTGTTCATATTGCCGCGCGGCTCGTTGCTGTTCACAAGATAGCCGTTTTCGCGCGCCCAGATCATAAACGGCTGCATGCCGTTCGGCGCGTCGGCGAGACGGTAGGGGTTGTTGTCGGAAAGATCGGCCGGGGCGCGTCGGCCGGGGTCGAGCAGACGCACCATGACGGCGCTCGCCTGCGCGCGGGTGAGCATACGGTCGCCGCAGAAGGAGCCGTCCTCCGCTCCGGCGGTATTTTTCATGCCGTTGATGATGCCCTTGGCGTACACCTGCGCTACCGCGCCGCGGTACGCCTCCGGGATATACGCCCAGTCCGGGATCTTCCGCGCCGCGCCGTTCGTCACGGCTTCGGTCTCCCCGCGCACCTTGGCGAGGAAATTACGGATCATCACGGCCATTTCATATCGCGTGGTTTTCGCCTGCAGCGCGTCGAACGTGCAGGGAATGTCCAGCCCTTCCAGCACGCCGTTTTCCGAAAGCATTGCCCAGTACTGCTCCGCCCAGTGCTTGCCGGGGAGCTCTTTTTTATACGAGAGATCGGCGCTTGCGGCGAGCATTTTGATAAACTCGCTCCGGCGCAGATAGCCCGTCGGACGGAATGTGCCGTCCTCAAAGCCGTTGACGATGCCCTTTTCGGCGCAAAGGTCAACGTACTCCGTATACCACTCGCCCTCCGCCACGTCTGGGAACGCGGCGAGCGCCGAAGCGGTAAGCGCCGGGATGAGCAGACACACGCACAAAAGCGCGGCGGCGATTCTCTTTCTCATAGGTTTTGTCCTCCGCGGATCGGGTCGGTTTCGCAAAGAATCAGAAATCGAAGAAGAACGGCATCATTTCCGAGAGCTTATGACTCACATAGCTCCCGTCGCCCTTGGCGCAGAGCACGGTCATACGTTTGGAGAACTCCTGCAGGAACTGGCGGCAAGAGCCGCAGGGATAGCAGTATTCCTGGCTATTCCCCCAGATGGCGATGCGGACAAAATCGCGGTGACCGCTGCTCACGGCTTTCACCGCCGCAGTACGTTCGGCGCAGATCGTATCGCCGTAAGCGGCGTTTTCCACGTTGCAGCCGGTGAAGATCGTGCCGTCGCTGCATTCGAGCGCCGCGCCCACCGGGAATTTTGAGTACGGCACATACGCATATTCGGCGGCCTTCTTCGCCATATCCATCAGTTCCTGATCGGTCATATCCGTTTGCTCCTTTTTTCCGCCGGCGGTCAGCCAATGTGGACCGTCCAGGCGGTGATATTATTGAATACGTCGTACTGGTTGGGCGACATACCGGAGATCGTGCCGAGATGGGAGATAACGTCGCGCGTCTCAAAGCACACCGGCAGGATAACGGTGCTCGTCGTGAGAAGCTGGAGCCAGTCGTGCACAGCCTGCGCGCGGTCGTCATCCTTTGCGCCGAGATAGGTTTCGGTGAGTTGTTCCAGCTCGGAGTTGTCCCAGCCGCCGTAGTTGAGGGTGTTATCATCCTCCCAGTCGCCGGAGATCAGCGTAAGGATGTTCCAGTCGCCGGTCAGAGCGACCTCGGCGAGATACATATCGACGACGATTTCCGGCTCATCCGCGCTCGAATCGACATAGCCGGTGCGCAGCGCGGCGAGATAGTCCTTCCATGTAAGTTCACGCAGATTGACGCTCAGCCCGATCGCCTCCATATCCTCGGCGATCTTTCGCGCCTCCTGCACCTTGACGGCGTTGTCGGCGCAGACGACGAAGTTGAGCTCGATATCCACCTTCATGCCGGAGAGCGCAAATTCGAGCAGCCCGTCGGCGTCCAGATCGCGGCAGCCGCCGCGTTCAAGCTCGATGAGGCAGCGCGAGGGATCATAGGAAAACTGCGAGGCGATCGTGGTATCGTACAGCGAACAGTTCGGGTGGATCGGGAGCACCGTTGCCACGGCGTTTCCGTCGAGCGTGTCCGATACGATCCTGTCGCGGTCCACGATCCAGTTCATCGCGTAGCGGTAGGCGTCGTACTGGAAAAACCGGCTCTTGCTGTTGAAACCGATGAAGTGGAGGTTTGAAGTCGTGATCACGCGCTTTTCGTTCTTGCCGCCGTAGCCCATGTTGTAAATGCCGGTCGGGTCGTTCACGACGAGATCGACAAGGCCGCTTTCAAACTCGGTGATCAGCTCTTCCATGCCGCGGTAGGCGCGCAGCTGCACCTCGTCCAGCGGGAGGCTCTCGCTGTTTTCGTAGCCATCGAACTTCACGAGCGCCGTGCGGTCCTCGTTATACATATACGGGCCCGATCCGACGGGGACTTCGTCGCCGACGGAGCCGGACTTGATGATCGGGATGCTCATGCGCTGCGGGAGCTGCGCGTTATCTGCGCCCTCGGTGGCGAGATAGACCTCACCGTTGAAAGCGCTCGAATAGACGCGCCCGATCTGCTGCTGCAAATGCTTGTGCTTCTCGCTCGTGAAAATGCAGGACACGGAATACGCCACGTCCTGCGCGGTGAGCGTGGAGCCGTCGTGCATCTGGATGCCGTCCTTTACCTTGAGCACCCACACGCCCGCGCTGCCTTCGTTCTTGGAGTAATACCAGTCTGAGAGTATGCGCGACGTTACATTGAAGTTTTCATCGACCTCGAAGAGCCGGTCGTACACAAGGCAATCCACAAGCTGATTAAGTGTGCTCTGCGTCTTGACGGGGTTGAGGTTCTCCTCGTAGTCGAGCGAGAGAGAAAATACGTCGTCGTCGGCGTCGCCGAAGGTGAGCGTCTGACCGGACACGGTCGCAGCGCCGTCATCCAGTGCGGGATCGGGCGTCGCTTCCGGCTCGGCAGCGGCCGTACCGCACGCGGCAAGCGAGAAGAGCGCCGCCGCGGCGAGCAACAGAGCAAAGATCTTTCTGTATTTCATAAAGCGATACCTCAAAGCATGATGACGGACGCCATCGTTCCTCGGCGGCCCTTTGTGGCGCGGTGCGACCAGTACACATCCTGCATGCACATTGTGCAGTCTTCGGACACATCGATGTGCTCCGGCGCGAGACCGAGCTGCAAAAGTCTCCGGCGGTTCGTTTCCTTGAGATCGACGAGGAATT
>DHKA01000026.1 GCA_002404605.1 Clostridiales bacterium UBA4706
CTTCATTTTACAATCGACCTCCAGAAAACATCAATACAAAACAGTAAAATCGAATAAATAATTCGATTATTGAAAATTCAATTGGCAATATATAAAATTCAAACCAGCAAGCCGGGCTTTGTAGCAGATTTGCATTCCAGCGCACTTTGGAGTATACTGCAAATAAAAAGTTTGGAAGGGGTGGTGTCAATATGTGTACGCGCAGTCAGGCGTTTGAGATTTTGAAGAACGTCTATCACACCTGCGTGCCGATTCTGGAGCACAGCATCCACGATGCAATTTTGTACGGATCCTATGCCCGCGGCGATTTTACTGCGGAGTCGGATATTGATATTCTCCTGACCGTAGACTTGATGCAGGAACAGATCACTTCGCATCGGCGTGCGGTTTCCGGAGTAGCGAGCGCACTTAGCCTTGACCACGATGTGACTGTTTCTGTCCATGTCGTGCCGTTGGCGCAGTTCCGGCGGTATGCGGATTTCCTGCCGTTTTACCAGAACGTGCTGAAGGAGGGGAATCACTATGCAGAGCATGAGACTATTTCTGCCTGACCCATACCGTGACCCAGACTGGGCGAAGACGTAATAGACGTAATAGAAAAAGTCCTGCAAATACAGGAGTTTTTTGCTGAAAATATGCGCGTATTATAATTAAAATACAGAAAAATACGAACGGATAGCTCTTGACGTGCATGGAGTGAGGAGTCTCAAACGTGCCAGTGGCACGTTTGGGACGACGATGAGGTTCGAGTCCTGACCCTCTCTGTTTTGCTATCTCACGGCGGGGCGAATCCTGCCTATGACAATTCTCCGCTGCGCTTGAATTGGCGCGCCGCTCGGCGCGACCGCCGGAGGACGGTTTGGCGTGGCTGCCCCGACCGCTGGTGTACGCTATTTTGCGCCGATGAGGCGCAAGTCCTGGACTGCCTTGCACAAGAAGCTCCGAGATCGTTCTGTTAGCCTGTGCGAGATACGTCGGTTTGCCGGAGTGCGAAAAAAAGTTCAGCACCCGCTTGACTTCTTGGAAAAAGTGTTTATAATATCACTAACTAATGCTAGTTAGTGAGGTGTGAGGATGAAACAGGAAGATACAAAGCAGAAGATTTTGGACAAGGCGCTGGAGCTGTTTTCTGCGCAGGGGTATGACGCGGTGAGCGTTGGCGAGATCGCCAGGGCGGTGGGCATCAAAGCGCCGTCGCTGTACAACCACTTTGCAAGCAAGCAGGCGATCTTCGACGCGCTTGTGGAGTCCACGGCGGCACAGTATGCGGCGGATACCGATCGGATCAACATCCATGTGCAGAATGCGGCGCAGGATATTCCCGTTTTTACGGAGATCACCGCCGACGCGCTCTTTGAAAAGGTGCGGCAGATCTTTGAATATTCTCTCCACAACGAGACGATCAGCCGCTTCCGCCGCATGATGACCATTGAGCAGTTCCGCTCGCCGGAGCTGGCGGCGCTCTACTCGCAGCGCTATGTGGAACGGATCTTAAAGTACCACGCGGGCATTTTCCGCGCGCTGATCGCGGCGGGCGAGATGTGCCCGGACGACCCGGACACGCTGGCGATGCTGTATGTTTCGCCGGTGCTGACGCTCATCGGCATCTGCGACCGCCAGCCGGAGCGGGAACGCGAATGTCTGGAAAAGCTGCAAGACCATGTGCGGCTCTTTTTTCGCATGGTCCATGGCGGCGGTTCACAAGGCGGTGAACGCCATGCGTGAGCCGGATGAAAAGTGGGTGCTCTGTCCCGTGTGCGGCGCAAAAACGCGGCTGCGGCTGCTGCCAGGGACGGTGCTGCGCGAGTTCCCGCTCTTTTGCCCCAAGTGCCGGCAGGAGCACATCATCAACGCGCGGAATTATCAAATCGAGATCATCGACCAGCCAGACGCCAAGACGCAGTGCTGACCACGCTTGCTGTGGTCGGCACTGCGTCTTTTTTTTGAAGGAATACGATGGAGAAGCATCATGGAGGAGATCAACAGGAACAGGGAACTTTCTGCCCATACGAAGCCAGTCGCGGTCGATCCCGAGACGACGAACCGCGCCGAGGCGTTTGCGCTCTGGATGGACGCGCCGAATCCGATGGTGACGTTTTTTAAGACCCTGGACGTCACGCCGCTGATCCGGCTGGTCCACAGGCGCGGCTATCGGTTCAATATGCTTTTGTGCTGGTGCATCGGCAGGGCAGCCACCGAGATCAAGGAGTTTTACACGCTCCCCGTAGGGCACGAGCTGCTGCAATATGACAGCATTGCGGTAAACGCCATTGTGAAAAACGGCATCTGCGAGGTCAGCTCCTGCGATGTGCCGTTTTCCAACGACCTTGCGCAGTTCAATGCCGACTATCTGCGCCTGACGCACGCGGTGACGGCGCACTGTGAAAACCACGACCTGCCGGACAGCATGGTCATCGGCACGTCCGCCATCGTGGACACCGAGCTCGACGGCGCGGTCGGCATGAACAGCGGCATTTACAACAATCCCTTCCTCATCTGGGGCAAATACCGCAAGGGGCTTTTCCGAACGACGCTGAAGCTGTCGTTCCAGTTCCACCACACGCAGCTGGACGGCGCGCACGCCGGGCGGTTTTTGCAGCTTTTGCAGGAGAATATCTTTGAGATCAGGAAATGCAGCCGAGCCAGCGGTCGGGGCTGAGCCGGAAGCCGGGCGGCGGTTTATCGATTGCAATTGCCTCCGCGGTATGATACTGTAATAGCATGATTCCCCGGCACATCATAACTGATCTGTGGTTTTGCGTAAGGAGGATACTATGCTGAACAAGTTTTGCAAAAAGCCGCTGTACGCCGTGACGCGGACGCTTGCGCGGGTGGCGATGGGCGCGCAGCCGGCGGAGCTGGTCATCCAAAACGCCCGGCTCGTCAATGTCTGCACGGCGGAAATTCAGGAGGGCATCGACGTTGCCGTCGCGGAGGGGCGCATTGCGCTCGTGGGCGACGCGGCGCACTGCGTCGGTCCGAACACTAAGGTCATCGACGCGGCGGGACAGTACATCGCACCCGGCTTTATGGACGGGCATATCCATGTGGAATCCTCCATGCTCACCGTAGGCGAATATGCCAAGGCGGTCATCCCCCGCGGCACGACCGGCATTTTCATGGACCCGCACGAGATCTGCAACGTCTGCGGAAAAGAAGGCGTAAAGCTCATGATCGAGGACGCAAAGCGTGCGCCGCTCAAGGCGATGTCGAACGCGCCGTCGTGCGTCCCGGCAGTCGCGGGCTTTGAGGACACTGGCGCGGCGATCGGCGCGGAGGACATCCGCGAAATGATGACGTGGGACGGCATCATGGGGCTGGGCGAGATGATGAGCTTCCCGAACGTGATCGGCGCGGAGGAGCACATCCACGCGGAGCTTGCCGAAACGCTGAAGTCCGACAACATCATCACCGGGCATTTCTCCATCCCCGACACCGGTGCGGCGCTCAATGCCTACATCGCCTCCGGCGTTCGCTGCTGCCACGAATCCACCCGCGCGGAGGACGCGCTGGAAAAAATGCGGCACGGGATGTACGCGCTGCTGCGCTACGGCAGCGCATGGCACGATATGCCGGTCATCATCCATGCTGTGCTGGACAATCAGATCGACGACCGCTTCGCCTGCCTCATCTCCGACGACACGCACCCCGACACGCTCGTAAACGAGGGGCATCTGGACCATATCGTCCGCTGCGCTGTAAAAGAAGGGCTGGACCCCATCAAGGCGATCCAGTATGTGACGATCAACGTCGCCACCTGCTTCCGCATGGATCACGAGATGGGCAGCATCACGCCGGGCAAGTGCGCAGACATCGTATTCTTTGACGATCTTCGGGGCATCCGCGTCACGCGCACGATCATCGACGGCGACGTGGTGGCGGAAAACGGCAGAATGTGCGTGGACATCGCGCCTGCGAGCTTCCCCGCGAGCGTCTGCAACACGATGCACGTCGGGCATCCGATCACCGAGGAGAGCTTCCGCATCGCCGCGCCCGCGGGCGCGGGCAGCACGGTCAAAACGCGCGTCATCGAGATCATCCCCAACCGCGTGGGCAACTACGAGCGGCTGGTCGAGCTGCCGGTCGCAGGCGGCTTTGTGCAGCCGGACGCGGCGCAGGACATTATGAAGATGGTCGTTTTTGAGCGCCACCACGAGATGGGCACAAAGGGCATGGGCTTCCTCAAGGGCTTCGGCTTCAAGAAGGGCGCGATGGCGCAGACGGTCTCTCACGACGCGCACAATCTGCTCGTTGCGGGCACGAACGACGCCGACATGGCGCTGGCAGCCAACACGCTCATCGAATGCGGCGGCGGTCTGTGCGCGGTCGCGGACGGCAAGGTGCTGGCGGTCGTGCCGCTGCCCATCGCGGGTCTGATGAACGATCTGCCGGTGGCGGAGATGGCGGACAAGGTCGCCAAGCTCGACGCGGCGTGGAAGCAGATGGGCTGCGTCATCAATTCGCCGTATATGACGATGGCACTCGTGCCGCTGGCGTGCCTGCCGGAGCTGCGGCTGACGAACCGCGGGCTCGTCGATTGCCGCACGTTCCAGTTCGTTCCCCTGTTCGCGGAATAAGCAAAAATGCAGCGCCCCTGACTTCGGTCGGGGGCGCTTTTTCGCAAATCGTTGCAAAAGCTGACGGAATATGGTAAATTAGAGATAGCCGGGTGCGCGGCATCCGGCAAAAAAGACGAAAAGGAAGAAAATACCTAGACATTCTCGGGCGCACACGGGCTGCAATACGTCGTGCTTCAGGTCACGCTGAAGGAGAAATTCCTCGGCACGGGCTCGGGCAACCTCACGGAGCTGGAAAAATGCATCAACGATCAGGCGAGCAAGGGCTACCGCCTGCACACGATCACGACCTCCAACGGCGGCAGCAAGGGTCTGATGGGCGGCGACCGCATTCAGGCGACCATGGTGTTTGAAAAGATCATTTAATCCGACAAAATAAAGCGCGGGTCATCCAAAGCAGGATGACCCGCGTTTTTTACAGCACCATCAGGAGCGTTCCGGCGGTGAGCAGGATGCAGCCGGCGAGGGATTTGGGTGTGAATTTTTCGTGCAGGAACACGAACGCCAGCACCAGCGTGATGATGGTGCTGAGCTTATCGATCGGCACGACCTTGGACGCCTCGCCGACCTGAAGCGCACGGTAATAGCACAGCCACGACGCGCCGGTGGCAAGACCCGAGAGGATCAAAAACAGCCAGCTCTTGCGGCTGATCTCGCCGATGCCGCCCTGTGCGTTCGTGAGAAACACCATGCCCCACGCCATCACGAGCACCACGCCCGTGCGGATGGCGGTGGCGAGATTGGAGTTGACGCCGTCAATGCCGACCTTTGCCAAAATCGATGTCAGTGCCGCGAACACCGCAGAAAGAAGTGCGAATACGAACCACATGATTTCCATCTCCCAACAAATTGCGTCAGAAAAACCGCCGGATACCCGGCGGTTTTCTGGTTATTACATGGATTTGAGTACATCCGCTATCTCCGGCACGCTGGAAATGCCGCCCGCGCGCGTGGTGGAAAGCCCCGCGCTCACGCAGGCAAAGCGTGTGATGCGCGCAAGCTCCGCGTCTGTCAGATCCTCCGGCGCTTTGCCGGTCTGCAAAAGCTGATACACCGCCGAGCCGCCGAAAATATCGCCCGCGCCGGTCGTATCTTTGACCTTTACGCCCGCGAGGCTGTCTGCATGACCCGCCGCCTGCCGGTTCTGATACCAGCAGCCGTCCTTGCCGCAGGTGACGAACACGAGCCGCACGCCCGTCTCGCGCAGAATTTTTTCCGCGCCTTCCTGCGGGGTGATGCCCCAGAGGAACTCGACCTCTTCGTCGCTGATCTTCACGACATCCGCAATGGACAGACCCCAGAGCATTTCACGCTTCGCGTCCGCGAGGTCACGCCAGAGCGGCTTGCGCAGGTTCGGGTCGAACGTCACGAGCCTGCCCGCCCGCTTGGCGTAGTCCACTGCCGCATAGGTCGCGCCGCGCGCCGGTTCGTCCGTCAGCGAGAGCGTGCCGAAATGCAGGACTTTTGTCTCGTCGATCAGGTTTTTGTTCACCTCGTCCCAGCGGAGCTGCGTGTCCGCGCCGGGCTTGCGGCTGAAGGAAAATTCGCGGTCGCCGGAGGCGTCGAGCGTGACGAAGGCGAGCGTGGTGAACACGTCGTCCGCCATGACCATGCCGTCCGTGCCGATGCCCGCCTGCGCGAGCGTGCCGCAGAGGAGTCTGCCGAACGCGTCCGCGCCGACCTTGCCGATCATCGCCGTTTTTGCGCCGAATTTCGCCAGTGCGGCGAGGAAATTCGCCGGTGCGCCGCCGGGGTGCGCCGCCATGGTGGGATAGCCGTCCGCGTCGGTCGCGGTGCAGGTAAAGTCAATGAGCAGTTCGCCCAGAGCAACAACGTCGTACATAGTTCCTCCTGTCGCCCTCGCGGCTTATTTCCAGAGCTGCCGGGGGTATTTTCCGCTTTCCTTCATGGCGCGCATCGCGCTGTGGACCGTTTCCAGATCCTCGCGGTAGGTCACGCCGTACCATTTTTCGCCGCAGGTGAGGACTTTCACGCGCACCTCGCCGCGCTCAAGCTGGTGCTCCACCGCGCTCGGCAGGTAAAATTCGCCCTTTTCGGGGTTTTGTGGGAGCGTTTCGCGCAGGAATACCGGGAACTGCCGCCACAGTGAGTCCATAAACGCCGGGGTAAAGCCCCAGAGGTTCATCGACACCGGCGTACTGCCGGAGAGCAGCTGGAAATGCTTGCCGTCCTCGGTAAATTCGGCGTCATCGCCGCGCTTGAAGATCTTCGTGCGCTCGACGATCGAGCGCAGGTATCCGTTTTCGACCTCGCACACGCCGCGCGCGACCGAGCCGTGCTCAGAGACGGTATTCCCCAGATGGTAGCCCACGAGCGCATACTCATGCGGGTCGCGGTTTTGCGTGAGGAACTGGTAGATGAGCGCGAAGGACTCCGCGCCGTAATAGTCATCGGCGTTGATGACGGCAAACGGTGCGTCGATCACATCGCGGCAGCACGCCACGGCGTGCGACGTGCCCCACGGCTTCACGCGCCCTTCCAGCACGGTAAAGCCCTCCGGCAGAACGTCCAGCGTCTGGTGGACATACTGCACGGAAAAATACGGCGCGATGAGGTCGCCGCGCAGAGCGCGCAGATCCGCCTCCATCTCGGGTTTGATGATGAACGCCACCCGCCGGAAGCCGGCGCGGTATGCGTCAAACAGTGAAAAATCGAGAATAAAATCGCCCTCGTCGTCCACCGGCGTCATCTGCTTCAGCCCGCCGAAGCGGCTGCCCATGCCCGCCGCCAGAATTACCAGGATCGGCTCTTTCTGTGCCATAACGTGCACCCCGTTTCTTTTGTTGGTAGTTCCATTCTACACAACATCCCGAGAAAAAGCAACCTCATAGAAGTTGTAAGCCCCCGCCCCTTTATACAAAGGGGCGGGGGCTTGGTCAGGTTATCTTAGTATGTGCCGAAATCCGCGCTGCTGTCCGCTTCGACGCTCTTGCCGAACTCGTAATCGTTGCCGGGCAGGATGGCGTTGAGGATGACGCCGCACAGCGCCGCGATGGCAAGACCCGACAGGGTGATCGTCGCGCTGCCGATGGTGAAGGTAATGCCGCCGACTGAGCTGAAGCCCAGACCGCTGACAAAGATCACAGCCGCGATGATGAGGTTGCGGGACTTGGTGAGATCCACGCGGTTTTCGACCACGTTGCGCACGCCCACTGCGGAGATCATGCCGTAGAGGATGAAGCTCACGCCGCCGACGACTGCCGAGGGGATCGAGCCGACCAGCGCGTCAAACTTCGGGGAGAAGGAGAGGATGACGGCGTAGAGCGCAGCCAGCCGCACCACACGCGGGTCGTAGACCTTGGACAGGGCGAGCACGCCGGTGTTTTCGCCGTAGGTCGTGTTGGCAGGGCCGCCGAACATACCAGCGACCGCCGTTGCCAGACCGTCGCCGACGAGCGTGCGGTGCAGGCCCGGGTCTTCGATGAAGTTCTTGCCGGTGGTGGAGGAGATGGCGGAGATGTCGCCGATGTGCTCCATCATGGCGGCGATGGCGATGGGCGCCATGACGAGGATGGCGGAGATGTCAAACTTTGCGATAACGAACTGCTGGATGCCGAAGAAGCTCGCTTCCTTTACGCTGCTGAAGTCTACCTTGCCGGCGATGACCGCCACGATGTAGCTGCCGACGACGCCGAGCAGGATCGGGATGATCTTGA
>DHKA01000059.1:0-7086 GCA_002404605.1 Clostridiales bacterium UBA4706
CAATGCCGCAGTGGCTGGTGTCGGAGTGGATGCCGTCCCGGTCAAAGGTCAGGATTTCCCCCGGCAGAATGTCCCGCTGAAATTCCGCGCCCACGGCATGGAGGGCGCAGCTCTCCGACGCGACGATATACGTCCCGTCCTTCCTTTTTCCATAGCACAGCGGGCGGAAGCCGTGGGGGTCGCGCACCGCGATGAGCTTGGTGGAGGACATCATGACCAGAGAAAAAGCGCCCTCCAGCCTGTCCACCGCGCGGCTGACCGCCGCCTGAATGGAGGAAGCGGTGATCCGCTCGCGTGTGATCACATAGGCGATGGTCTCCGTGTCGGAGGTAGTATGGAAAATGGCGCCGGAAAGCTCCAGCTCCCGGCGGAGCTGAAGCGCGTTGCTCAAATTGCCGTTATGGGCAAGCGCCAGCTTGCCTTTTAAGTGATTGACCTGAATGGGCTGGCAGTTTGCCAGATTGGAGCCGCCGGTGGTGCCGTAGCGGACGTGGGCGACCGCCATGTTCCCCCTGGGGAACTGCTTCAGAGCGCTGAGCGTAAACACCTCGCTGACCAGCCCCAAACCCTTATTGCCGTCAAAAACGCCGTCGTCATTGACGACAATGCCGCAGCCCTCCTGCCCACGGTGCTGCAAGGAATACAGACCGTAGTAGGCAAGGCTCACCACATCCTCCTGACGCTGGCTGTAAACGCCGAACACGCCGCATTCTTCGTGGATACTCATGGTTATTCCCCCAGACTGGCCTTGACAAAGCCCAAAAACAGCGGATGGGGCTTGTTGGGGCGGCTCTTGAACTCCGGATGATACTGCACGCCTACATGGAAGGGGCGGTCGGTCAGCTCCACGGTCTCCACCAGGCGCCCGTCCGGGGAGGTGCCGCTTAAGGTAAGGCCGGCATTTTGCAGGACGTCCCGATAGTCATTGTTAAATTCGTAGCGGTGGCGGTGACGCTCGTAGATGAGACCTGCGCCGTAGCACCGTGCCATGGTCGTACCCGGCGTGATGACGCAGGGGTAAGCGCCAAGGCGCAGCGTACCGCCCTTGTCCACCTCGTCGCTCTGGCCGGGCATGAAGTCAATGACCTTATGCTCGCTCACCGGGTCAAATTCGCCGGAATTGGCGTCCGCCAGACCGGCGACGTTCCGGGCATACTCGATGACGGCAATCTGCATACCCAGGCAGATGCCGAAATAAGGCACCCTCTTCTCCCGGGCGTACTTCGCCGCAAGGATCATGCCCTCGATCCCCCGGCCTCCGAAGCCGCCGGGAACAATGATGCCCTCCAGATGGGACAGCTTTTCGCCCACGGTTTTCTCCGTCAGCGTCTCCGAGTCGATCCACTGGATGTCCACCACGGCGTCCAGTGCGTAGCCTGCATGGCGCAGCGCTTCCGCCACGGAGAGATAGGCGTCGTGAAGCTGGACGTACTTGCCCACAAGGCCGATGGTGACATGCTTGCTGCTGCTCCGGATCCGCTCCACCATGTGGATCCATTCCGTCAGGTCAGGCTTGGGGGTCTCCAGACCCAGCTCCCGGCAGACAATGCCGGACAGGTTGGACTTTTCCAGCATCAACGGGGCTTCGTACAGCACGGGCAGGGTGATATTCTCGATAACGCAGTCCGGCTTGACGTTGCAGAACATGCTGATCTTCTGGAAAATGGAGGGCTCCAGCGGCTCGTCGCAGCGCAGGACAATGATATCCGGGTTGACACCCATGCCCTGCAATTCCTTAACGGAGTGCTGGGTGGGCTTGGATTTGTGCTCGTCGGAGCCACGAAGGAACGGCACCAGCGTCACATGGATGAACAGGCTGTTCTCCTTCCCTACCTCCAGGGCGATCTGACGCACTGCCTCCAGAAAGGGCTGGGACTCGATGTCGCCGATGGTGCCGCCGATCTCGGTGATGACCACATCCGCGTCGGTCTTCCGGCCGACGCTGTAGACGAATTCTTTGATCTCGTTGGTCACGTGGGGTATGACCTGAACCGTGGAACCCAGGTACTCGCCCCGGCGCTCCTTGTTCAGCACGTTCCAGTACACCTTTCCGGTGGTCAGGTTGGAGAACTTGTTCAGGTTTTCGTCGATGAAGCGTTCATAATGCCCCAGATCCAGGTCGGTCTCCGCGCCGTCCTCGGTGACGTAGACCTCGCCGTGCTGGTAAGGGCTCATCGTGCCGGGATCGACATTGATGTAGGGGTCGAGCTTCTGCGCCGCGACCTTGAACCCGCGCGCCTTCAAAAGACGCCCGAGCGAGGCGGCGGTGATGCCCTTGCCAAGGCCGGAAACAACGCCGCCGGTGACGAAAATGTACTTTGTCATATCTTTCACACTCCCAAAGGATGAATATACACAAAAAAATTTGGGGAGGGGAGGTGAGCCTCCCTTCCCCGGGAGGCAGTTATGCCTCAGAGAAAGCGGTAGACCCCGTCGCGTTCGGCGACGAGGGAATGTTCAAAAAAGGCGGTGAGAGCTTTGACGAGCGAGGCGGTGTCCGCCGCGCCCGCGGTCTCAAAGGGTGAGTGCATCGCCAGCTGCGCGAGACCGATGTCCACGGCGTTGAGCGACACCTGCGTGTTGGAGATGTTGCCGAGCGTCGAGCCGCCCGGCATGTCGGCGCGGTTGGCGTAATACTGCACCGGCACGCCGGCGCTCTCGCAGATGCGGCGGAAGATGCCGGCGGAAACGGCGTCGGAGGTGTAGCGCTGGTTGGCGTTGTACTTGATGACAACACCGTCGTTCATGCGCGCGGTGTGGTTGCGGTCGGCAAATTCGCCGTGGTTGGGGTGGACGGCGTGCGCGTTGTCGCAGGAGACGAGGAAGCTGCCCGCCACAAGACGGCGGTATTCGCTGCCGTCCATGCCGAGCGCGGCGCACAGCCGCGTGAGCGTGTCATAAAGGAAGGTGGATGCCGCGCCCTGCTTCGTCTCGCTGCCGACCTCTTCGTTGTCGAAGATGCAGCAGACGGGAACGGCGCGGCTCTCCCCGGCGGCGAGAAACGCCGTCAGCGAAGAGAACGCGCACTGGAGATCGTCCAGCCGCGGCGCGGAGATGTATTCGCCGAGCGTGACGCCTTTCTGCGGATCGTAAAGGAAGAGATCGCCCGTGACGATGGCGTCTTCCGAAACGCCGGCGGCTTTGGCGACGGCGGCGCGGAAGCTGCCCTTCTCGCTGCTCATCCATACGGGCAGCATATCGACGGCCGCATTGTACTTCGTGCCGTCGTTGGCGTTGCGGTTCATGTGGATGGCGACGTTCGGGATGATCGCGCAGGGCTCCTGGAGATCAACGAGCTTTACCGAGAGCGTATCGCCCTTGGAGACGAGAACGCGGCCCGCCACGGAGAGCGGCCGGTCCAGCCACGGGGCGCAGAGCATCCCGCCGTATTTTTCCACGGAGAGACGAAGATAGTTCCCGTCCGAAAGCTCGGCATTCTCTTTGATCTTGAAGGAGGGGCTGTCGCCGTGCGCGGCGGTCATCATAAAGCCTGCGATCTCCCCGGTGGGGACGCGGAAAGCGATGAGGGAAGAGCCGTTGCGCGTGACGAAGTATTTGCCGCCGGGAACGATCTCCCAGCGCTGCGCCTCGCAGAGCTCGGTATATCCGGCAGCGCGCAGCATATCCGCGCTGTGGGCGCAGGTATGGAACGCCGTGGGACATGCGGCGATATAATCAAAGAGCTTCCGGTTCATTTCGTTTCCTTTCCGCCGTCCGGCGTTGACCGGAACAGCACGAGCTTTTCGAGCGGGAAGAGCACCGCCGTCTGCACGACGCCCGCGCCGAACGAGGCGAGCGTGCGCGAGAGGGGAGCGATGCGGCTTTCCGCCATCACTGCGACGATCGCGCCCTGCATCCACGTGGCAAAGAGAATGAGCGCGAAGAGGATCACGAGATATACCGCGAACCCCGCGCGGGTGCCCTTGCCGCGGAACGTTGTTTTCATGTTGATGAAGTAGCCGTAGATGTTGGCAAGGCCGTTTGCCAGCAGGAACGGCAGCACATAGCCCCATGTGACAACGCCGTCAACTACATACTTTGAGCCGTCCGGGAAAAGCGCTTCGGCGCGGAATATGCCGCGCAGCAGCGGCGGCAGCGGCGATACAACGCTGTCAAACGCGAGCGGCAGGAGATTGGCAAGCAGAAGCTGCACGATCGTCACCGTGAGACTTACAAGATTGAATTTCACAAACTGCCAGAGCGTGCGTCCCTTTCCCGAGGAAAGGCGCTCGTCCAGCCGCTTCCATGCGTTCATGGCAAACCGGTCACTCCCATTCGATGGTCGCGGGGGGCTTCGATGTGATGTCGTAGACAACGCGGTTGATGCCGCGCACTTCGTTCGTAATGCGCGAGGAGATGCGCCGCAGCACATCCCACGGCAGGGGCGCGAACACGCAGGTCATAAAGTCGCTCGTTTCCACGCAGCGCACCGCGACGGTGTAGTCATACGTGCGCCCGTCGCCCATGACGCCGACGCTCTTCACGCCGGTGAGCACCGCGAAATACTGGTCGGCGCGGCAGCCGCACTTGCCGATCTCCTCACGGACGATGGCGTCCGCCGGGCGGAGAATGGCGAGCTTTTCGCGCGTGATCTCGCCGAGCACGCGCACGCTGAGACCGGGGCCGGGGAACGGCTGGCGGTTCACGAGGCTTTCGGGCAAGCCGAGCAGGAGACCGAGCTTGCGCACCTCGTCCTTGAAGAGATAGCGCAGCGGCTCCACGACGCCGGAGAAGCCGAGATCCTTCGGCAGACCGCCGACATTGTGGTGGCTCTTAATGACCGCCGAGCCCGTGCCGGACTCGACGACGTCCGGGTAGATCGTCCCCTGCGCGAGAAAGCCGATCTTGCCGAGCTTTTTTGCCTCGTCCTCAAAGACGAGAGCAAACTCGCGCCCGATGATCTTGCGCTTCTGCTCGGGATCGGTCACACCCTCGAGCTTTTCGAGAAAACGGTCGGCGGCGTCCACGCAGCGGAAGTCGAGCGCCTTATCCTCGAATACGGAGCGGATCTCCTCCGTTTCGCCCTGGCGCATGAGACCGTGATCGACATAGATGCACGTGAGCTGGCCGGGTACCGCGCGCGCGAGCAGCGCCGCGCACACCGAGGAATCCACACCGCCGGAGAGACCGAGCAGCACTTTCTCGCTGCCGACCTGTTCGCGGATCTCGCGGATCTTCGTTTCGAGGAAGCTCTCCATCGAGTAATCCCCGGCGCAGCCGCAGATGTCAAAGAGGAAGTTTTTCAAAATGAGATTGCCCTGCACGGTGTTGGTCACCTCGGGGTGGAACTGCACGCCGTAGAGCCGGCGCTCCTCGTTCACATACGCCGCTACGGGCGTGAGATCGGTGTGACCGGCAACGCGGAAGCCCTCGGGCAGCGCCGTGACGAGATCGGTGTGGCTCATAAGCACGTCCGTCGGCACGGTGCAGCCGGAAAAGAGCGGGAGAGAGGTGTCGAGCGTGATGGGGAATACGCCGTACTCGCGCTTCGTGCCCGCCTCGACCGTTCCGCCGCAGAGATGGCAGATGAGCTGCATGCCGTAGCAGATGCCGAGCACGGGAATGCCGAGCTCCAGCACGGCTTTATCGCAGGTGGGGGAATCGTCGCGGTATACGCTGTCCGGTCCGCCGGTGAAGATGATGCCCTTCGGCGCCATCGCGCGGATCTCCTCCACGGGCATTTTGCACGAACGGATCTCGGAATAGACGCCGTGCTCACGCACGCGGCGCGCGATCAGCTCTTTGTACTGTCCGCCGAAATCCAGGATCAATACGGTCTCTCCGGTCATAAATAGCCTCCGTAGCATGAATTTTAAGGATATCCGTCAGCAACGCATAATTCGGCAAGAGCACCGCCGAACGCCGAAGACGATATGAAGACGATATTATGTGGCGCTGACGAAACGAAAAAAGCGTCGCCGACGCGGTCAGGTAAACCGCGTCGGCGAACGCCATTGCTCACCTTTACGCACACGAATTATACGGAATGGAGCCGTCTTTGTCAATAAAAAATCGCGGGCAATATTGACAAAATCGTTGGCGCAGGGTAGAGTGAGCAAGTTAAAGTGATAAAGACGGCTGACTATAGGGGATCCTCCCTACATTAAATAAAAAGGAGCAGGGCATTATGAGCGGTATGACAGAAGAATTCGGTTCGATGGTATTTTCGGACGCCGTCATGCAGCAGCGTCTCCCGGCGGAGATATACAGCGCGCTGCGCTCGGCCCGGCAGTACGGCAAGCGCCTGACGCGCGCCGAGGCGGACGTCGTCGCCGAGGCGATGCGCGACTGGGCGATCGAGCGCGGCGCGACGCACTATACCCACTGGTTCCAGCCGATGACCGGCATCACCGCTGAAAAGCACGACAGCTTTCTCTCCCCGGCGAAGGACGGCGGCGCGCTGCCGGAGTTTTCCGGCCGCGAGCTCATCCACAGCGAGCCGGACGCCTCGAGTTTCCCGTCCGGAGGACTTCGCGCCACGTTTGAGGCGCGCGGCTACACCGCCTGGGACCCGACGAGCTACGCCTTCGTGAAGGACGGCGTGCTCTGCATCCCGACGGTATTCGCCTCCTACGGCGGCGAGGCCATCGACAAGAAAACGCCGCTTCTCCGCAGCATGGACGCGCTGAACATTCAGGCGCTGCGCATTCTGAAGCTCTTCGGCGACACGCAGACCGCCGCCGTGCGCGCGAACGCCGGCGCGGAGCAGGAGTATTTCCTCATCGACCGCGGCGTTTATGAGCAGCGCCCCGACCTGATCTACACCGGTCGGACGCTTCTTGGCGCGCGCCCGCCCAAGGGACAGGAGCTGGACGACCACTATTTCGGCGCGATCAAGCCGCGCGTGGCGGCGTTCATGCGCGAGCTGGATGAAGAACTCTGGAAGCTCGGCGTCCCGGCCAAGACCGAGCACAACGAGGTCGCCCCCGCGCAGCATGAGCTTGCGTGCGTTTATTCCACGGTGAACATCGCCGCCGACCACAACCAGCTCGTTATGGAGTGCATGAAGCGCGTGGCGGACCGGCACGGCATGGTGTGCCTGCTGCACGAAAAGCCGTTCGCGGGCGTGAACGGCTCGGGCAAGCA
>DHKA01000059.1:7123-12045 GCA_002404605.1 Clostridiales bacterium UBA4706
GGCAAGCACAACAACTGGTCCCTCTCCACCGACCGGGGAGAAAATCTCCTGAACCCCGGCGATACGCCGGAGGAGAACGCGCAGTTCCTGCTCATCCTCACGGCGGTCTTACAGGCCGTGGACGAGTATCAGGATCTGCTGCGCATCTCCGTGGCGGGAGCCTCCAACGACCACCGTCTCGGCGGCAACGAAGCGCCCCCGGCGATCCTCTCCGTGTTCCTCGGCGACGAGATCACCGGCATTCTCGATTCCATTGAGAACGGCACGCCATATGAATCCGGTGAAAAGGTGCAGTTCAAGGTCGGCGTGCACGTGCTGCCGCGCTTCCCGAAGGACACGAGCGACCGCAACCGCACTTCGCCCTTTGCCTTCACGGGCAATAAGTTCGAGTTCCGCATGGTCGGCTCGTCGCAGTCGATCTCCGAGGCGAACATCATTCTCAACACCGCCGTGGCGGACGTGCTGCGCCGCTATGCCGACGAGCTGGAGGGCGCCGCGGACTTTGAGAGCGCGCTGCATGAGCTTATAAAGCGCTCCATCCGCGAGCACCGCCGCATCATCTTCAACGGCAACGGCTACGAGGAAGCGTGGGTGCGCGAGGCCACGCGCCGCGGCCTGTGCAACTACCGCTCCACACCGGACTGCGTACCTCATCTGCTCGACGCGAAAAACGCAGAGCTTTTCCGCCGCAACCGCGTGTTCAGCGAAACGGAGCTCCGTGCCCGGTGCGAGATCGTGCTCGACCACTACGCCAAAGAGGTGCGCATCGAAGCGCTCACGCTGCTCGATATGCTGCGCAAGGATGTGCTCCCTGCGATGAGCCGCTTTACCGGTGAGCTTTCCGCCACGGCGCACGAAAAGAAAAAGCTCTGCGGCGAGAGCGCCTGCCGGTATGAAAAAACGGCGGCGGCGGAGCTCTCCGCGCGTGCATCGAAGCTCTGGGACGGCGCAGAAAAACTCGAAAAGGCGGTGCGCCGCATCGATGACGGACGCCTCTCCACCGGATCCGCCGTGGAGATCTGCCGCGGCGAGATATTGCCTGAAATGGAAGCCCTGCGCGAAATTTCGGACGGCGCGGAGCTCATCATGGACCGCGGCGCGTGGCCGTATCCGTCCTATGGCGAGATCCTCACAAGCGTATATTGACAAAATTGGAAGAAAACCGGCGCTTTTTGGTAAAATACCGAAAGCGCCGGTTTTGCCGCCTTGACATCTGCGGGAGAAACCGATATAGTATGGTCACAAACAAACAGCGTGCGGATCCGCGTCGAAAGACGCCGTCGGGGGAGACCCTGCCGAGGGAACACGGATGCAAATTCCGGACTATCCCAGTAACCGTGAAGCGGACGAAAAAGCCGGTACCACTGCCGAAGGGCGGGAAGGGACTTGAGTAGGATGATGCCAAGTCGGGAAACCTGTTTTCGCATGAGCTTCTGGGACGGGGCATAGCTGTGCGAACCATCGCCGTTTTCCGCCGCCCTTTCTGAGAAAGGGCGGTGTTTTTTGCGCCCAATGCTGATTGTTTGAATAAAACTTTTTTGGAAGGAGTTCAAGACATGAACGCCAAAAAGATCCTTGCCCTTGTTCTGGCGGGGCTGATGCTGCTCTCGCTCGCAGCCTGCGGTCAGAGCGCCGAGCCCGCCGCGACGGAAGCTCCCGCCGAGCCGACCGAAGCTCCTGTGGAAGCCACCGAAGCTCCCGCGGAGGACACCTCCGTCACCGTGACCGACATGACCGGCCGCGAGATCACGCTGGAAGAGCCCGCCACGCGCATCGTTGCGCTCACGGCGTCCGACTGCGAGATCATCTGCGCGCTCGGCGGCATTGACCTGCTCGTCGGCCGCGGCACTTACTGCGACTATCCCGCCGAAGTGCAGGAGATCCCCTCCGTGCAGTCCGGCTATGAGACCAACATCGAGCAGATCATCGCTCTCGAGCCGCAGGTGCTCGTTATGAGTACGATGGCTCAGACCGAAGAGCAGGTCAAGGCGCTCGAGGACGCCGGCGTCCATGTCGTCGTTTCCGACGCGCAGGACATCGAGGGCACCTACACCGCCATCCGCATGATCGGCGCGCTGCTCGGCAAGAATGAGGAAGCCGAAACGGTCATCGACGGCATGAAGACCACGTTTGAGTCTCTCAAGGGAATTTGCGGCGACGGCGAAAAGACCATCTACTTTGAGGTCTCCCCGCTGGAGTACGGCCTGTGGACGGCCGGCACCAACACCTTTATGAATGAGATCGCCGAGCTGCTCGGTCTCAAGAACTGCTTTGCCGATGTGGAAGGCTGGGCGGAGATCAGCGAGGAGCAGGTGCTCGAGCGCAACCCCGACTATATCCTGACCATCTCCATGTACTACGGTGAGGGCCCCACGCCCGAAGAGGAGATCGCCTCCCGCGCCGGTTGGGAAAACGTGACGGCCGTGAAGAACGGCGCCATCCTCAATCTGCAGAATAACGAGCTTTCCCGCCCCGCACCGCGTCTGGCGGAAGGTGCGCAGATGCTCGCCGACTTCATTGCCAGCGTCGAGGCCAATGACAAGGCGGCCTGAGCCAAAAGAGAATAAGACCACGGTACGCCGGGAGGGGTTTGGCCTTCCGGCGTATCTGGCATTTGCCGCGGCGACGGTTTTCACACTTCTCGTGTGCGTGTCGCTCGGCAGCGTGAAGATCCCGCTGCGCGAAACATCCGGCCTTTTGTGGAACGCCCTGGCGGGCTGCGGCACGGGAACGGGCATGAGTGCGACGATCGTTTTTTCCGTGCGTCTGCCGCGCGTGCTGTGCGTCGCGCTCACGGGCGCGTCGCTCTCGGTGTGCGGCGCGGCGATGCAGGGCCTTTTGAAAAACCCGCTGGCGGACGGCTCGACGCTCGGCGTATCGTCCGGCGCGTCGCTCGGCGCGGTGATCTCCATCGCGTTCGGGATCACGCTTCCCGGCATCCCGCTCGCCGGTACGATGAGCATGGCGATGCTTTTCGCATTCCTATCGCTCATTATCATTCTTGGACTTGCTTACCGTCTGGACGGCTCGCTTTCCACCGGCACGATCATCCTCATCGGCGTCATTTATTCGATGTTCGTTTCGAGCGTCCTCTCGCTCGTCATCACATTTGCGCCCGATAAGCTGCAGTCCATCACGTTCTGGACGATGGGTTCGCTCGCGGGGCGGGGGTATGTCCATGTCCTCGTGCTGCTCGGTGCGCTCGTTGTTTTCGGCGGCATTCTCCTTGGCTGCGCGCGCGAGCTCAATGCCTTCGCCGTCGGCGAGGACAACGCCCGTCACATCGGCGTGAACGTCCGGCGCGTCAAGCTCACGGTCATGATCGCTGTATCGGCGCTCATCGGCGTGTGCGTGTCCGTCGGCGGCACGATCGGCTTTGTGGGTCTCGTGACGCCGCACATGGTGCGTCTTATCACCGGACCGAATCACCGGCGGCTGCTTCCGGCGAGCGCGTTCGGCGGGGCGATCTTCCTCATGCTGTGCGACCTTTTGGCGCGGATGCTCTTTGACCCGCGCGAGCTGTCTGTAGGGGTCGTCACGTCGTTCATCGGCTCGATCCTCTTCGTCGTCATCTTCATCCGCACAAGGAGGGGAGAAAAATGAGTATGCTGGAAGTACAAAACCTCTCGGTGCACTTCGGCAGCGCCGTGATCGTGGACGATGTGAGCTTTTCCGTTGAGCCGGGCGACTGGCTCATGCTCATCGGACCGAACGGCGCGGGAAAATCCACGATCGTGAACGCCGTCTCCCGCGGCGTGCCGTATGCGGGGACGGTGCTTTTTGAAGGGAAGGACGTGCAGAAAACGCCCGCCCATCTCCTCGCGCGCGGCATGGGCGTGCTCGCGCAGCACCATACGGTCGGCTATGCCTTCTCCGTGGAGGAAGTCGTGCGGCTCGGACGCTATGCCTACGCTCCCGGCATTTTCTCCCGCCGAAGCGACGAGGACGAGCGGAGTGTCGCCGAGGCGATGGACTTGACGGGTGTGGCGCATATCGCGCGCCAGTCGGTGCTCACGCTCTCGGGCGGCGAGCTGCAGCGCGTCTTTCTCGCGCAGCTCTTCGCGCAGAATCCGAGATTGCTCCTGCTCGATGAGCCGACGAACCATCTTGATCTTGTATATCAAAAGCAGATCTTTTCGCTCGTGCGCGAATGGCTCTCCAAGGGCGGGCGCGCCGTGGTGTCGGTCGTGCACGATCTCTCGCTCGCGCGGATGTACGGCAGCCGCGGCGTGCTGCTCGACCACGGCAGGATCGCCGCCGCGGGCGAAGCCGCGGACGTGTTCGCGCCGGAAACGCTCAATGCCGTCTACCGCATGGACGTCGCCGACTGGATGCGTACCATGCTCTCCCAATGGGAAAAGTGAAAATACAAAGGATAGAGCGCCGCCGGATCCCCGGCGGCGTTTCCTTTGAGGTATTCCTCGTTTGTCTGGTCATCCGGAAGAATGCCGGCGAGCTCGGAACGGCAGCCCTCAATATATTTTTCGGCATGCTGTTGTATGACGCTGCTGTAGAACAGACCGCTGTACTCCGAATACTTTTCCAGAATATCTAATTCCGCTTCAACGCATTCTTTATAAGAACGGTCATCATTGGCGAGCTTGAATCTATATACAAAAGCGCGCTCCAAATCCGAAAGAAACTGTGCGTCAATGGCTTTTTTGCAGTCATCCCGGAGCTGATCAATTGGTTGTGAGCTGAACCCTTGAAGCGTTTCCACAGCGTCGGGATATAGTCCTTCGTCATAAAAAGCCTGTGCTCTGCTCAGTACGGCGGCCTCGCGCTCGGCCTTTTCCTGTGCTTCCTTTTCCAAACGGATTTCTTCCATCCGAACGGAGCAGGATTCGGATAATTGCCGGGCGGCGTCGCCGGGGATTTTTTCAGCGGCCGAAAGCGCGGCTTCATATTCTCCGGCATCATAT
>DHKA01000059.1:12113-17027 GCA_002404605.1 Clostridiales bacterium UBA4706
TTTTTTCCGTTTCCATTCGCTCTGCTTTGGCTTTCGCTGCGATCTCGTCCTCATATTCTTTCTTTCGCTGTGCATAATCTGAGACAGAAATATGGAAAAAAGGTCGGCCGCAGCAGTGACATTCTTTTTCTTCCGTTGTATTGAGATGACCGGCGGCGCATTGCCAAAGCTCCAGATCCGGATAAAGCGCTGGTTCGCAGCAGCAGTCCGCGCCGTTTTCCGTTATAAAATAATCCAGCAGTTCCGGGTCATCGAAGATGTCTGACAAAGGTTTTTCGACTGGAATGGATTTCCACAAAGTGTTTGGGTCAGCAGACCATGTGGTACCGTCGGAAAAAACAACGGAGGAACAGGAGATCGTGACATCTCTCGTGGTTGCGTCCGGGAGAATAATGGCGGATGAAGTTCCAAACTCCGCATCACGTGATACGGATAAATCCAAAAACTGATATTCCGGTATGCCCTTCAACGATTTCCCGAGAATATCACGGGCTTCAATTTCAAGAATTACAGCGGATATTTCCTTTTTTGCTACACTCTTCATTTTGACCTGAAGAATCACGGCGTGCGTTTCCGTATCCTGAAGAAGAGCATATGCGGAGAGTATCAGAGGACTTCCTGCACAGTACAGATTGCAGTAGCATTTTTTTATTTCGTTATATCTTGACGACATGGGGACCTCCTTTTAAAGATTCGGAAGATCTTCAAATAATGACGATTTATCTGCCGTAATTCCGCCTTTTTCTGAAAGAGAATTAACAGCAGTATTCATTTTGATTTGGTGAAGCAATTCAACGACCTCGCCGAAGGCGTAGATTCCAAAACTTGCAACAAGAACAACGGCGATAAAAACAATGCCGGCAAGTGTAGACTCTTTGGAAAGCAGAACGGCACCGGCTATGACACCCACGACGGCATTTAAAATCCCGTAACCCTTTAAGACATCAGCGACCGTGTTGGACGAATTATCCATGATCCCATGTACCCCCTGTGATCAGAACAGTTCAGTCCATTTGGAATACTTCACGCATTGAGCGTCGCGGGCGCGTGATGTGTCAAAAAACCGGCTGCTGCAGTTTTCGCAGTTGCCGCGCGTATCGGAGATATCAATTTTTGGTACACCTTTGCGGTCAAACACCGGATCCCTTTTGCCGGTCCAAAACTGACATGTGCCGCAGATTTTTCTATCGGTTTTGCTTAGCATAAAACCACTCCCCTTTATAAAAATGGACGATAACATGCGAAGGACCAAAGTGATGATATAACAAATTGTTTTGTAAGTCAATATAACAAAATGTTTTGCCTATACTTTTGTATATACCGCACCGGGAAGGATGAACAGTATGTACAGGAGGATACGCGATCTGCGGGAAGACCGGGATCTGCGGCAGAAAGACGTGGCGGAGTATTTGCGCTGTACGCAGGTGAGCTATTCGCACTATGAACTGGGAAAACGTGATATACCAACGGATGTGCTGATTCGTCTGGCGGATTTTTACGGCACGAGCACGGATTATCTGCTTGGTCGGACGGATGTGAAACAGCCGTACCCGGAATCCAGGCATCTCGTGGATAGATAATTGATAAAAAGAATGGTGCACGGTGGCGAGCGCCGAGGCAATGGGGAATTGCGTCTGTTATAAATGCATAATTATGCCGATGGTTTTATCAATGTAAAGAGATAAAATGCGGAAAATTGTACGGAGGTATTGACATGAGAAAAGTACAGCCGTATAATCCGTGCATAAAATAAGAAAGCACCTGATAGAGGTCGCGGAAACGAAGAGTACCTTGCAGCACACGCCGGCAGGCGGCGGCAGGGGAAAGGCAATTCCGCCGAAGCACCGCATGGCTGCCGCCGTGCCGCTGCTGGGACGACGCCCAATAAGCGCCGGACTGTCACAGTTCCTGTGGAGAGCTATCAAAGGAAACCGGTTTTTGATTTTCTTTTTGAATCTCATTTTTCGGAAAGCCTGCGATACCACATCGGGTCGCAGGCTTATTTAATTTTTCCGAAAAGGAGACAGAAAAATGAGAAGAAGAAACATCCTTGCGCTGCTGGCCGCAGCCGCCCTTTGTCTTGGCCTGCTTGCCGGGTGCGGCGGCGCGGAAACGACCGACAGCACCGGAGCAAGCATCACGGAAGCGGCGACGATCGCCGATCTCAAGGGCATGAAGATCGCGGCGCAGGCCGGAACGTTCCACGCCGACGCGCTCAGCCAGATCGAAAACGTGCAGGGCTCGACGTATCCGGAGTTCGCCGATCTTCTGACCGCGCTCAAGAGCGGCGCGATCGACGGCTACATCGCCGAGGAGCCGACGGCCTTCTCCGTCTGCCAGAGCGACGAGAGCCTTACGTTCCTTCCGTTTAAGAACAATGAGACCGGCTTTACCGCCACGGCAGCCGACGTCGGCATCGCCATTGGTCTGAAGAAGGGCTCGGAGCTGCGCGAGCAGATCAACGCCATTCTCGCGGAGATCACACCCGAGCAGCGCAGTGCGCTCATGGAGCAGATCGTAACGCTCAGCTCCGGCGGGGAAGTGACCGAGTTCGTTGTGAGTGCCGAAGAGCCGGAAAACCCGGCGGGCACGCTCCGCGTCGGCATGGAGTGCGCGTATGAGCCGTATAACTGGACCGATATCTCCGGCGCTTCCTTCGGTGCGGTGCCCATCTCCGGCGAGGGCAAGGACGGCCTTTACGCCAACGGCTACGACGTGCAGATCGCAAAGTACGTCGCCGCGCGTCTCGGCATGAACCTGGAAATTTACTCTATCGAGTGGGATTCGCTGCTGCCTGCGCTGGAATCCGGCGCGATCGACGCCATTGCCGCCGGCATGAGCCCCACGGCCGAACGCGCCGAGCAGATCGACTTCACCGATACCTATTACGAATCCAACCTCGTCGTTATCATCCGCAAGTAACTTGACCGAAAGGGCCGGTAAACAGCCATGAGCTTTTTTCAGGACGTAATCAACATAGTCGCCAAATACTATCCCCAGCTGCTCAGCGGCGTGGGAAACACGATGCTCATTGCGCTTACCGGCACCGTGGCCGGTCTCGCCATCGGCCTTCTGACCGGCATCGTCCGCACGGCCCCGTTCTCCCGCAACGGCTTTGTGCGTGCGCTTCATAAGATCCTCAACGCCGTCATCGCCGTCTACGTCGAGATCTTCCGCGGCACGCCCATGATGGTGCAGGCGATGGTCATTTACTGGGGCTACGCCTTTGCCTCCGGCGGCAACACGCTGCCGCTCATCCCCTCCGGTATACTGATCGTTTCGGTCAACACCGGCGCTTACATGGCCGAGATCGTCCGCGGCGGCATCATATCCATCGATAAGGGCCAGTTTGAGGGCGCTATGAGCATCGGCATGACCCACTCGCAGACGATGTGCAAGGTCATCATCCCGCAGGTCATGCGCAATATCCTGCCCTCGGTGAGCAACGAGTTTGTCATCAACATCAAGGATACCTCGGTGCTGAATGTCATCGGCGTAACGGAGCTTTATTACTTTGCCGGGATCATCAAGCGCCAGAGCTTTGAAACGTTCCAGACGTATCTTGTCGTGTGTGTGCTGTATTTCATTCTGACATTCACGGTCACGCGGCTGCTGCGCTTCGTGGAGCACAGACTCGACGGAAACGACAGCTATGTGATCTTCGGCTCGCAGAGCGACAGCGCCGCCGAGATCCACATCAAAACTGCGAGGGAGGGCTGAGCCATGGGCGAAAAGGTCATAGAGCTTGTGCATCTGCAAAAGCAGTTCGGCGATCATACCGTGCTGCGCGATATCCATCTCAGTGTGGAAAAAGGTGAAGTGCTCAGCATCATCGGAGCCTCCGGCTCGGGCAAGAGCACGATGCTCCGGTGCATCAACCTTCTTGAAACGCCGACGTCCGGCCAGGTGCTCTACCACGGACAGGACATCACCGCGCGGGAAATGAATCTCTCGCAGTACCGCGCAAAGGTCGGCATGGTGTTCCAGAGCTTCAATCTCTTCAACAACATGACCGCACTGCAAAACTGCGTTGCCGGTCAGATGTCGGTGCTCCGCCGCAGCCGGGCCGAGGCGGAGAAGACCGCCATGGAGTATCTCGGGCGCGTCGGCATGACGCCGTACATCCACGCGCGCCCGGCGCAGCTCTCCGGCGGACAAAAGCAGCGCGTGGCGATCGCCCGCGCGCTTGCGATGGAGCCGGAAGTGCTGCTCTTCGACGAGCCTACGAGCGCGCTCGATCCGCAGATGGTCGGCGAGGTGCTCGACGTTATGCGCTCTCTCGCCGGGGACGGCCTCACGATGATCGTCGTGACGCACGAAATGGCGTTTGCGCGCGACGTTGCAAACAAAGTCGTGTTTATGGACGGCGGCGTTATCGTGGAAGAAGGCGCACCCGAACAAATCTTCACCGCGCCNNCCGACGGCGTCATCTGCGAAGAGGGCCGGCCAAAGGATATTTTTGAAAACCCGCAGGACCCGAAGACGCGTGAATTTCTCTCGCGCTTCCTTGTGGGATGATACCGAAAACCGCAGCGCTGCCTTGCGCTGCGGTTTTCTGTGTCCGGCCGGTTGACACGCGCCGGACGGCGCTGGTATAGTGGAGCCGAAAACGAAGGGGGGGCGAGATATGGACCACCGCATTTTGCTCGTTGAGGACGACCGCAGCCTCGCCGACGCCATCTGCGCGCAGATGAAGCTCTGGGCGCTGGACTGCGCCTGCGCTGTGGATTTCCGCGCGGTCATGGCGGAGTTCGCGCGCGTGCAGCCGCATCTCGTGCTGATGGACGTGTCGCTCCCGTACATGAGTGGGTATCACTGGTGCGCGGAGATACGAAAAGTAAGCTCCGTGCCGGTCATATTTATCTCTTCGGCGAGCGATAATATGAACATCATCATGGCGATGAACATGGGCGG
>DHKA01000059.1:17082-17272 GCA_002404605.1 Clostridiales bacterium UBA4706
ATTTCGTCGCCAAGCCCTTTGACACGAACGTGCTCATTGCCAAGGTGCAGGCCCTTCTCCGCCGGACGTATGAGTTCGGCGCGGCGGCGCCCGTGCTTGAGCACGCCGGGGCGATCCTCAATACCGGCGACAATACGCTCACCTATGGGGAGGAGCACCTCGCTCTCACCAAAAACGAATACCGCATCCT
>DHKA01000053.1:0-1820 GCA_002404605.1 Clostridiales bacterium UBA4706
GATCTGCCCGCTCCGCCAGCGGAAGCGGTTCGTCGCCGGGCGGCCGTCCGCCCACACGCGGTAGAGCGCGTAGAAGTCGTCCGGCATGTCGTAGGCCGTCACGCCCGATATGGGCCGGATGATCTCCTCGCGTACGATCTTCTTGATCTGCGCGAGCGTTTTCTGCGCGGTGTCGAAGAACGCGGTCATTTTCTTTTCGATGTCCTCGTCGTGCTCGATCTCGCCGCCCGCGCTGTGCTCGTCGAGGAGCATGTATACCTTATTTTTCGCTTCTCCCAGCGTCATGGCACGCCGTTCCTCTCTCAGAGCTCGTCGAGCAGCAGCACGCGCACGTCCGTACCGGCGGCGGAAGCGACGAGCGAGAGGTCGAGCGCCGTGAACGGCACCGGGGTGCGCTCGCCAGGCGCGAGACGCCAGCCGTTATCGGCGGTGACGTCCTCGCCGTCGGTACGGCACTCCTTCATGTACACGCTGGCAGATTCGCTGTTGTTCTGCACCATGCAGGCAAGTCCGCTCACGCGGACGGTCTGCGCGCTCGTGCCGAGCGTAAGCGTGCAGACGGAATCGATCTTTTTCATGGTTTCTCCTTTCAGTTATAGAGAATGCGCAGCACGGCGGCGAGCACCGCCGCGCCGATGCCGGAGAGGATGCCGATGAGCCAGTTGAGCTTGGTATTGATCGTCGCCATCGAAACATCCCCGGCAGCGAGGCGCTTCACCGTGTCGTCATGAAAGCGGGTGAAGCGCTTCTGCAGCTCCGCAAGCTCATGGCAGGGCTGATTCTGGCAGTTAGGATCCATAGAGCGTCACTCCTCTCCCAGCCGTGGGCGGACAATGCCGTTATATACGGCGCTGAACCCCGCAGCCGCGGCGCCGACGGCGAGCGAGAGCAGGATCTGCTTGCCCGTGCTCCAGTCGGTCAGCGCCTGCTGCAGCACCGCGGCGTCCGCCAGCAGGTACGCGAGAGCCGCCTGCCAGAACGTCTTTCCGGCGCGGATCAGAATGTCTTTTGTATTTTCGTTCATGTTGTTCTCCTTTCATTTTTCACAGCGGGCGGAGCAGAGCCCCGCCCCTACAAAGGCTTCCTTGTGTAAAGGGAGCTGTCAGCCGACAGGCTGACTGAGGGATTGTCTTTCTCCGCGTAAGAAAACCCCTCCGTCAAAACCTTTGGTTTTGCCACCTCCCCTGTTAGGGGAGGCAAGCAGGTATGCGGAATACTATCTTGGCTCCCCTAACAGGGGAGTTGGCAGCGGCGGAGCCGCTGACCGAGGGGTTTGCCCCGTCTGTTCTTCGCTATCAGGAAGGATTTCCGAAAATGATCTGCCGCGCGTCGCCCCAGCCCACGCCGAAGTCGGCATACGCGGTGTAAAGATCCTTCAGCGGGTTATCCTGCGGCGACTGCATCACCGTCGGGCGCGTGTTGTAGACGATGTTCACGAGCTCCTTCATCAGACGGCGGTCGCACACCGCCCACTGCTTGCTTGTAAAGCCGTCCGCGCCGCCGCCCATGACGATATAGCGCATGCCGTACACGGGGTTTGCGGCGTTGTAGGCGCTCTCGGGATCGCCGGTAGGCATCAGGCGGGCATTCTCGCCGAACATCTTCTTCGCCTTTTCCTCCAGTTCGGGTGCGATCAGGACGGTGTCAAAATCGCACAGGAACGGCATGCCGTCGGGCGTAAGGAAGCGGTTGGCGCGACTCTGCGCCGCGGTGATGGCGGAAACGGAGAAGGCGTCCGTGGAGATGTTGGAGTACGTACCGGCGTCGGTGTCGGCCACGAACGTTCGGCCCGAGGAACCGCGCGAGGCGACCGGGTGCGC
>DHKA01000053.1:1882-6785 GCA_002404605.1 Clostridiales bacterium UBA4706
GCCGTCGGTGTTCCAGGCGTTGGCGAACATACGCAGCACGTGCAGGTACACCGTCAGCGCCATGCTGTCGCCGAGCTTCGTGCCGACCTTTCTCGTCTCGCCCATCTTATCCACCTTGGCTTCCTTGTAGCCGACGGGGATAGAGAGCGTGTACTCGACCGGCGTGATCACGGTCTTAAAGCCGCGCTTGAGACTGCCCTCGTTGAGATTCTCGCCGTCGTAGCGGGGCGCTTCGCCGTAGCCGCCGGAGCCGGTCAGCTCATAGTCGATGCTCTTGGCGTTCACCTCGCCGACAACGGGCGAGAGCTTATTGAGACGGTCGGCGTAAGCATAGTCGAACGCCTTGCCAACGAACGCATAGTTGTCGCTCGTCCAGTTTTTGAAATTGCTGCTCATAATTCTTTTTTCTCCTTTTCAAATTTGGTTTTTTAGGCTTTCGCGGCGAGTGTGTGCGCCGCGGCGATGCAGCGGATCGTGTGACGCTCGTAGTCGTGGCCGATGCATCGCACCGCCGTAGCGCCGGTCGCGTTTACAACGAGCGCGGTGGCTTTGGCGTTGAGCGCGCACACGGCGCTGCCGAGCGCGGGGTAAAACTCATACTCGTCCCCGGCGGCGGGCGTGCCGCCGGTCTCGAGCGTGAGCACCGTGCCGCTTTTCGCATAATCCGTCACGGCGCGGTGCGCACCGGGCTTATCGCTGTTGCTGCTGCCCGCGGCCTTGCTTTTGAGTACGAGCACCGCGGCGTTATAAGCGTCGTCCGCGGCAGCCGCGGCAATGTCTCCCGTGGCGGGAACGAGCGTCGTAGCGCTGCCGCTCTCGGCCTTGACCGTCGGTACGGGGCATTCAAAGATCAGCCCCGGATTGTCGCAGACGAGGATCTCGTCTCCGTTCGCGCGCGGGTTGAGCATATCCGCGCTGCCGCTGTGGTCCTCTCCGGCGATGCCGAGGATCGCGCCGGTCTGCGCGGCAGTCGCCGGAACGACTTTCCCTCCGGAAAGCCGCACCACCTGTCCGGCGGTGATCGCGGTGGCTTTCGCCACCGGGTAGCTGCGGGCGTGGATCGTCTCTTCTCCGCCCGCATTCTGGATGGGTCTCATGTTGTTTTGTCTCCTTTCACATTCACTTGTTTCGGCTCAGATATTCGCGGGCCGACATTTTCATCTGCGGGAACGCGCGGTTCCATGCGTCCAGCTCCGACTGCTGCCGGGCGTTGAGTGCCTCATAGGATCCGCTGCCGCCGCTGCCGGTGGACCGTGCCGCCCGGCTTTCCCTTCTCGCCTGCGCCGCCCGCAGCGCGCCGCCGGCGATCTCCAGATAATCCGCGTACAGTTCGCTCAGCGGTTCTCGACCGTAGCGGCTGCCGCAGAAGCGGCGGAAGCTCTCCGAGGAATCCAGCCCCGCGAGATCCGCCTCCGGGAACCGGCGGGCAAACTCGCGCGCGTCGTCGGCGATAAAGCGCATCTGCTCTTCCTCATGCGAGCGCCGCTCGCTCTCGCGCCCGGCCAGCTCGCGCATCGCCCGTTCGTATCCGGTGCGTTCGCCCCCCAGTCTCGCCGCCTGGAAACGGCGATTGTCCTCATGGCTCTGCGGCGCGGGAACGCTTTCCTGCTGCTCCGCCGAGCCGTCCTCCATGGGAGTCACGACCTCCCCGACCTGTTCCGGTCTTTCGTTTTCGTCCATCTTGGACTCCTTTCCGCCGGTGTCCGCCCCGGCTTGCGTATTCCCTTACGGTGTTTGCGTCGATTTACAAGAGCCCACGCGGTTCTGCCGGGCGGAAATGCCCTCATACTGCGTCAAAACCCTTGAGAATACACAAAGTATTCTCTGCGGGCTTTTCCTTGCCTGCGAGCATTTCTGCTCCGGCAAAACTGCTTCGCATCGGACAGCCTTGGATTTTCGAGGGATTTTTGTTCTTTTGGACGCAGGCGGGCTGTCGCCCGCCAAGGAGAAAAGGGCAAAAAGCGCCGAAAAGACTGGCCGTCCGACGTGTGGGCCCTTGTTAATCGACGCCTATATCGTAGCATAAAAACACGTTTTGTGAGCACCCACTTTTCCGTCGTTTTTCACGAATCGTGTATCCATTGAGTATAAAAGGGGTTTCGGACATGCAAAACGACCATATGACAATTCGGGGCCGATAAATGCACACGTTCCGTGATAATGACGAACGCAAAAACGCCGCCGGGGAAGCCCCCGGCGGCGCTGCGCTTATTCAGTTTTCTTCGCCCGTTCCAAAATCCTCATAGCATGCATCAAGGACTTTTCGCATCCCATTCGCCAGAAACTCTGGCTGATCAAGGCAATAGAACGCATCAATGCCGATATGAACCAGTTGAAAAATGTTAACGTTATATTCCGGACTATTCTTATCGGAACCTTGATACAGATAAGTGGCCAATGCTGCACTCTGTTCTTCTTCCATTGCGAAGAAAGTATTGGCAACCATCGCCATCATACACTCTGTCCATCTCCATTCGTAGTATCCAAGGTTTTCTATAGACATTGCAATCAACATTCCATAAATCATTGCCGCCATACACTCTCGTGTTATGGGAGAGTATTTCTCTGGTTTTTGACCGCTTGCCACTATCATCTTGGGCGCGTTTTCAAGAGCTTCCCTTGTAATATGTCTAAGTATTTCTTCCTTTTCTTCTACTGGAATTTGGCGCATTTTTGCGTAGTGTTCCGCGTCCGTCAGAGCCTTTGCATTTTCCCTCGCGTTTTTTTCATGGCTTCTTTTCATCTTCTGACATCTCCTTATAGTTAAAAAATATTTTCCGTGGCATTTTTTTAATAGCGTCTCCCGGTAGAATGCCGTATTCCATATGCTGCTGTATCACTTCGTACATTATGAAATCAATGACATTGCTGTTTAGCCCTGCCGCTTGCAATTCACTGACATAAATTTCATACATTTTTTTGTTTGTCGGAGTTGTACCGTCCTCTCTATATGTGTCAATAATTTGTTCGCCGATTCTGTGTGCATCGTTATGCGGACTTTGGAACTCCGTAAATGCGTTACCACGCAATGAGACTGCAACACCTTGCTGCTTTGGCACGGTTTTTCCATAAATGGCGTTTTGTGCCACATGGTGAGCTTGCGTATTAGGCAATCCCAATTGTTTATTGATTCGTTTTACCTCAGCATATGGTCCAACTACAACTGGATATCGTTTTCCATCCGGATAGATTGTACCATATTCTGCCGGAATAATCACGGAATTTCCGTAGCGTTCCAAAGGGATTCCATCAAGATAATCATTAGGCTCTCCCCGTTCAATACATCCAAGGATTCGATCACTCCTTGTCGCGCCTTCCCGTCGAGTCTGCCGGACACGCTCGGCGGTGTCGCGGAGTTCGCCGTCTTTGCGGAATTGCTCGGTAAGGGATTCCTTCGCCATGTCCTTGAGCGCCGCCACACGGGAGTCGCCGAGCTTCTTCTCGTTCGCTCCGATATCGTCCGCATCGGCAAGGCCGAGCGTTTCCGCCGTCTCTTCGATCACCGCCTCCGTCATGTGCTCTACGCTCTCGTCGGTCAGAAAATCCTCGAGACTGCTGTAGCTCTCGCCCCGCTTCACCGCATCGGCTACGGCGCCGGTCACGGCTTCCGTCAGTCTCGCGGCGTCGGCGGTATCCATCCCGGCCAGCGCTTCCGCGAACCGGTTTTATAGGCCCCATCCGCGCACAAAAACGCCGCCGGGGAAGCCCCCGGCGGCGCTGCGCTTATTCAGTTTTTTCGCCTGTTCCAAATAATTCGTTACACTGCTTGATCATACTCTGAATTCCCTTAGCCAGCCGCTCTGGCTGGTTGAGACAGAAATATGCATCTGCTCCATAGTGGATTAGTTTATATATTTCCGGATTCAGATTAGGGTTGTCCATATAGTGATCATTTTCGTGCAGATATTTGGCCAAGGCGATGCAATTATCAATATCAATCTCAAACAGATGATTTATATTGATTGCTGTTGTAGATTCCGTCCACATCCAATCAAAATAACCGAGTTCCTCAACAGAAGTTGCAAAAAAGGCCCCGTAGATCATTGCCGCCATACACTCTCTGGTTACCGGACTGTATTCTGTCGGTTTCTGTCCGCTCGCTGCAATCATTTTTTTCGCCGTCTCCAACGACTCCTTTGACATGCGAAAAACTGTTTCCTTCTTTTCCGCTTCCGTCATATTTCGCTTCTCTGCATACCGCTCTGCGTCGCGCCGATCCTGCGCGGTTTTCTGCAATTTATCATAATATAGATTCATCGTGTAGCTCCTCCTCTGTCGTGGTTTTATGCGACCCAAAATAGATTTTTCTCGGCATCTTAGGAATTGGCATATCCGGCAGCAGGCCATGTGCTAATTGTTGCTGGATCACGCAATCCATCACATACTTTACAACAACTTCATTATACCCGAGAGATTGCAGCCCTTGTGCGGCAATAGCTATGTATTCGGCATTTGTTGGAAGTGTCCCGGCCTCACGAAATGCGTCCAATTTTGATTCCGAAAAAGTATGCATCCCGTTGTGCAGACTTCCTAAATCAGTAAATACGTTGCCCTCCACAGATATAGTTATCCCTTCTGATTTTGAAACGATATCCCCATATATCGCATTCTGCGCCACGTGGTGAGCCTGTGTATTAGGCAGTCCCAGCTGTTTAATTATCGGTTTTGCTTCACCGTACGGTGAGACCAAAACCGGGTATTGTTTCCCATTTGAATATATTATACCATACTCCGGCGGGAAAAGCACGGACTTTCCATAGTATTCCACAGGAATCTCATTCAGATAATCGTAGGACTTTCCCGCGATTTCTTCCCGTCGAGTCTGCCGGACACGCTCGGCGGTATCGCGGAGTTCGCTGTTTTTGCGGAATTGCTCGGTGAGGGATTCCTTCGCCATGTCCTT
>DHKA01000023.1 GCA_002404605.1 Clostridiales bacterium UBA4706
CTCCCATAGGGGGAGCATATCAGAAAGTCATCCTGCTTTCTTTTTAAAGAATTTTCTCCGGCATTTCAAGCCGTCTTGCGTCAAATGACAGAATGTCTGCATTTTATGCAAAGCGGACTATCGGTACCGCTCCTGCGGATGCCTCCGCTCGCTGCACTTCGTGCCCTGGCTGCTCCTTATTGAACGAAAAGACCGCGGCGTCAGGGAATTGATCTGACGCTGCGGTCTTTCGGTTATACCGGATTACTCCGCGTCCTCCTCGTCCTCGAGCAGGAGCGGGAGCGTGGCTTCATACTTGGTCTCGGTGGCGCTCTTTTCCTCCGCCTGCGCGGTGTAATTGCGCACGATGGCCGCCGCCTTCTCGATCGGCAGGAGCGTACCGGCGCCCGCGACGCAGCCGCCCGGGCACGCCATGCCCTCGAGCAGGTACCCGTCGTACTTGCCCGCCTTGGCCAGCATGAGCATTTTCCGGCACTCCCTGAGACCCTGCGCACACGCGGTTTTCACCTCGCGGTCAGGGTCGATGTGCGAGATCGCCTCGCGCACTGCTTCCGCAACGCCGCCGGAAACGGCAAAGCCGCGGCCCGCCGCCGTGCCTTCGCGCAGCGGCGCGGTCTGGGTGATCTCGTTGAAATTGATGCCCTTGGCCTCAAACATGCCCATGACTTCTTCAAACGTCAGGACAAAATCGACCTCGCTGCGCACGGTTGTGCGCATGGCCTCGAGCTTCTTCGCGCTGCACGGCCCGATGAACGCGACCTTCTCGCCCGGGTGCTGCTGCTTGCAGAGACGCGCCGTGAGCACCATGGGCGTGAGCGCCATGGAAATGCAGTTTGCCTGCTCCGGGAAGAGCTTTTTTGCCATGACCGCCCAGCTCGGGCAGCAGGACGTCGCCATGAACGGCTGCTCGGCGGGGACCTTCTTCAGAAAGTCCTTCGCCTCGTCAAGCGTGCAGAGGTCTGCGCCGACGGCTACCTCCGCCACGTGGCGGAAGCCGAGCATCTTCATCGCAGCTTTGAGCTTATCCGGCGTCATGCTCGGACCGAGCTGCCCGACAAACGCGGGCGCGACGATCGCAATGACCTTTTCGCCGCCGCGCAGCGCCTGAATGAGCTGGAAAAGCTGGCTCTTATCGGAGATCGCGCCGAACGGGCAATTCACGAGGCACATGCCGCACGAGACGCATTTATCATAATCGATATCGGCGCGGCCGTGCTCGTCGGAGCGAATGGCGTCCATGCCGCACGCCTTGGCGCACGGGCGCTCCTGCAAAATGATCGCATTGTATGGGCAGACATTCGCGCACTTGCCGCAGCGGATGCAGAGATCCTCCTGGATGCGGCTCACACCGCGGTGGCTGAGCTTGACCGCCTTTTTCGGGCAGACCTCGCGGCACGGATGCGCCAGACAGTTCTGGCAGAGGTTCGTGACGACGTAGCGCTTTTCCGGGCAGGCGTTGCAGGCGAATTTCAGAATATTCACCAGCGGCGGCTCGTAATATTTCTCCGGTCTCGCGCTCTCCTCCACGCCCGCGGCAAGCGGCGCGTGCTGGTCGAGCGGCCGGGGGCTCAGGCCCATGGCGAGGCGCAGCCGCTCGCCGACGATGGCTCTTTCCAGAAAGATGCTGCTGCGGTGCTCGGCGACCTCGCCGGGGACGATCTTATACGGCAGGTCTTCAATGCGGGAGTAGTCCCCGCCCTCATAGCCCATGCGGGCGACCTCGGTGAATACCTGGCGGCGAATGTCGGTAATGGTGGAATAAATGCCGCGAATGCTCAATGGAAACACCCCTTATTTTGATTTATCTCGATGCGTTATTCAGTACCTCGCTCCATGCCTCCGGCGATGCGGGAGAGAGATGCGCCGCATCCCCGTCCGCTTCCTGCCAGATAACGCTTTCCTCTTCGATCCAGAGCCGGTATACGCTCTCCGTGCCGTCCGGCGCGGTGAGCGTGACCGTATAGTCGCACTCTCGCTCCGGCGCGCTTGCTTCGCCCTCGTCGAGCAGAAGATACCCGGCGAAAAATCCGTCGTCCGGCAGCGTGACCGCATCGTCCGCCGCGCCCTTTTCCGCCGTGACGGTGACCATAGCGCCGCCGTCTGTGTCGTTCGCCGCGGCGCTCTCGGGCGCGGCGGCCATCATCATGCTGCTCGCGGGCGCTTCCGGCGCCTCCGCCGGGGCTGCGCCGCGGGCGGCTTTTCCCGTTTCGGCGCTGTCCTCTGCCGCGCTGTACATTGCAATCTCCGGCGCGTTGCTTGACGTACTGCCTGCGCCCTTCGCGGCAAAAGTGCCGCCAAAAGTTACCCCCGCCCAGATCGCCACGGCTGCCGCCGCAGCGAGCGCGCCATAGCGCGTCACAAGGCGCGTGATATTTGTCTTTTTATTCGCCGGCTTTTCCGCCGGTGCAGCGGCTTCATGGACGCGCGCCATCACGTTCGCCGTGAAATTCTCCGGCACATCGCCGAGCGCATCGTCCGTGCCGGATATCGCCTGCATTGCCTCATAAAATTTCCGGCAGACCTCGCAGCTTTCCAGATGGGCGCGAAGCTCCTTATCCTCTTCGGCGGTGATCTCGCCGTCGATCGCCGCGCCGATCAGCTCTTCATAGTATTCACAGTTTTTCACGCTTCACACCCCTTCCCTTGTTTGGACGGGAAACGGTCGGAAAAGTTCCCGCTTTCGAGAAGCGCCGCGCAGAGCTTTTTCCGCGCGCGGTTGAGCCGCGATTTGACGGTGCCGACCTCAAGCGAGAGCGCCGCGGCGATCTCGTCGTAGCTCAGCTCCGCGCTCTCGCGCAGGGCGAGGATCTCGCGGCAGTCGTCCGGCAGCGCGGCGAGCGCCGCGCGCACGGCGTCCCGGTCGGCAGCGCGCTCGGCCAGCCGCTCGGGGGAATACCGCTCGTCGGGAATGGCGAGCTCGGTCTCTTCGCCGTCATCATCCTCCGTCTGGAGCGACACGACGACAGCGCGCTTATTTTTGCGCAGCATATCGATGCATATGTTGTTCGTCAGCCGGTAGAGCCACACGGAAAACCGGCTGTCGCCGCGAAAATCGGCAAGCGAGGTATACGCCTTGAGAAACGCCTCCTGTGCGGCGTCCTCGGCGTCGGCCTCGTTTTTCAGTATGCGCAGCGCGAGACGGTATACCTTCGTCTGGTTTTCCGTCACGAGCGGCTCATAGGCGCTCTCGTCTCCGGCGAGAACGCGCTCGATATATCCTTTTTCCTCGTCTTTTGTCATGCTGTCACCTAAGATCGCGCTGTATGCCGCGGACGATCTTCTCCGCGTCGGCGAGCGTATTCATCGATACGATCTGCTGCTTATAATATCCCGCATGGGACACCCCGCGCAGATACCAGCAAAGCTGCTTGCGCGCTTCCAGAATGGCGATCTTCTCTCCCTTGAACGAGCACGCCATTGTGATCTGGCAGAGCGCTTCCTCCATCCGCACGCGCAGCGGCGGGAGCGGCGGGACTTTCTCCCCGGCAAGGAGCGCATTGCCCTGTTCAAAGAGCCACGGGTTGCCGAAGCTGCCGCGCCCGATGAGCGCCGCGTCCGCGCCGGTGTAGCGCAAAATGTGCTCGGCGTCCTCCGCCGTCCATACGTCGCCGTTGGCGAACACCGGGATACGCACCGCGCGCTTTACGTCGCGGATGATGTCCCAGTCGGCCTGCCCCGCGTACATCTGCGCGCGGGTGCGGCCATGCACCGCGATCGCCGCGGCGCCCGCGCTCTCGCACATTTCGGCAAACGGCACGGCGTTGATATTACCCTTATCAAAGCCCTTGCGGAACTTGACCGTCACGGGCACATCTACCGCATGGACGACCGCTTCGATGATCCTTGCCGCGAGATCGGGCGTTTTCATAAGCGCGCTACCGTCGCCGGATTTTACGACCTTCCCGACGGGGCAGCCCATGTTGATGTCGATGATCTCCGGGCTGCAAAGGTCCATCACCTTGCGCGCGGCGTCCGCCATGCACGAAGGGTCGCTCCCGAAGATCTGCACCGCGAGAGGCGTATCCCCCTTAGGCCGGACGAGCAGTGTTTTCGTTTTGCCGTCCTGATACATGAGCGCCTTGGAGGAGATCATTTCGCTCGTGGCGAGCGCAGCGCCGTGTCTCCGGCAAAGGAGACGGAACGAGGCGTCCGTCACGCCGGCCATCGGCGCGAGAAAGAGCCGCCCGGCGAGCTCCACGTTTCCGATTTTTACCATATGGTCTCAGGGGCGCGTTGCCACAACACGGTGGATGGGAAGGCCCATCTCGGTGAAGCGCGCTTCGTAATCGGTCATCGGCGTACCCTCCGGCATGTCGGCAAGCACCCAGCCACAGCCGCGGAACGATTCGAGCGACCAGTCGAAAAGCGGCTCGTTGTCGGTCTTGAACCAGACTGCCCCGCCCTCGGGCAGCAGCGCGCGGTATTTATCGAGGAACTCCGGCGCGGTCAGACGGCGCTTGAACTGCTTCTTCTTCGGCCACGGGTCAGGGAAATTGATGTACAGCCGTGAAATTTCGCCCGGCGCGAACATCTCCGGCAGAAGCTCTGCGTCCCGGTCGAGAAAGCGGACGTTCGGTATACCCTGCTCCATGACGCGCTCCATCGCCACGACCATCGCGTCAGGCACCTTTTCGAGCGCGAGCAGCAGCACGTCCGGCTCCCGGAGCGCCTGTTCGCCGGTGAAGCGGCCCTTGCCACAGCCGAGCTCCAGACGTATCTCGCGGTACTGCGAAAACTCCTCCGCCCAGCGGCCTTTATAGTCTTCCGGCGTATGGATCTGCACCGCGGCGCAGCGCTCCATCCGGGGGATCAAGTTCGGTTTTTTCCGCATTCTCATAAGGCGTTCACACTCCTGTTTCTTTCACGCGCCATCATATCATAGCGGAGGAAAAACATCAATCCGAAAAACCTTGCATGGAGCGGTTGTGTTTGGTATAATATCACGGCGAAAGCGCACGACCGGGTATAGCGAAGATGGTATCGCGCCTGCTTTGGGAGCAGGAGACCGCGCGTTCGAGCCGCGCTACTCGGACCAAAAGCTCTCTGAAATCGTTGATTTCAGAGGGCTTTTCTATTCTTTGTTTATTGCGGCGCAGGAAATGAACTCTTTACCCATCTTATTTCCATAAGTTTAAACATCATCCATTTTGCTGACTTTGTCGGAGAAAAAACGGCGGCGGGCCGCAAAAAACGTAGCACAAAAGCCTCCGGCGCGAGCCGGAGGCAAGACGAATGGATAGGCACCGGGACGCCGCGGCTTTGTGCGGCGTCCCGGCCGGTTTTGGGCTGCGGTCAGGCTTCGGGCGCGGTGAGCTTGGAGACGGAGATGGGGTTCTGAAACTCTGCGCCCAGAGCTTCCGCGCCGCGGGAAAGCTCATTTATCGTGGGATTTGCCATACCGCGCTCGATACGCCGCGGCTAGAATACGCTCATCTCGCATTCGAGCGCAAGCTGCTCCTGCGACAGGCCCCGGAGAGAGCGTGCCGTCACTATGGCCCCTCCGATATCGTCATGGATTGTCATAATT
Source organism: Clostridiales bacterium UBA4706 (assembly GCA_002404605.1). Classification (GTDB taxonomy): domain Bacteria; phylum Bacillota; class Clostridia; order Oscillospirales; family Oscillospiraceae; genus Apopatocola. The sequence goes on from DHKA01000023.1 coordinate 5,528, forward strand.
TACCATCTAGGAAAAACCATAGAAAATCTTTCCCGGCCCGCCAGAACGTACAGAGGCGGGCCGGGAAATTTATCAAATTCCTTTTTCAAAGCGTGATCCGCCGG
>DHKA01000066.1 GCA_002404605.1 Clostridiales bacterium UBA4706
TAACAAATGGGGTGCAGTTCATCCGGGGGTTCACTGTATGTCTTCGGGTTTATTTCTCTTTGTGGAAAATACGGAATTCCGACCGCTCCTCCATCTCGTAGCCGAGTGAGAGCAGCTTTTGCGTCATGTCCTCCTCGTCCTGATACGTGAATACCCAGGCGGGCGGATCGATCTCGAGCATTTCATCGATCTCCGGCGCGATCTGCGGATCGGACTCCTCCATCCATTCCTGCAGGGCAAAATACCGGAAGCAGGGGAGAAGATCGGCATAGAGATAGTCCTGCGCGATCACATTGTAGCCCCATACGCTGTCGCGGTCGGAGGAAATGGCCTCGGAGAGCGCTGCGCCGCGCGCCGGGAACTTGTCAAGCTGGTGCATGCAGGTGAAATAGACCACCTTGCCGCTTTGCCGCACGACTTGCGGGGCGAACGGGAGAACGCAGAGAAGAAGCGCCGCGGCGAGAACTCCGCGTGCCCTGCGCCGGTTTTCCGGCGCGGTGCGCTGCGCCCAGTCGATGGCGGCGATCAGTATCGCAACAATGCCGGGGGCGAGGTTGAGAAAATAGTGGCGGTAGGTGAAGCCGAACGCCATCGTGACGGCACCGACGGCGGCATAGCAGCCGAGAAGCGTAAACGTGCGGAAATCGAGCGTGCCGCAGCGTGTAAGCGGCCGGTAGGCGGCGAGAAAGAAGGGGACGAAAAGGACGCTCCCGATGATCGAGAGCCACCCGGCAAGACCGCGCGCCGCCGCGCCGCCGGTGGCATAGAAGAAGTTGTGCGTGATGCTCGCGTAAATGAAGAGATCAAACGCGCCCATCCGCAGAAAGTAGAGACAGATCGGAACGACGATGAGCGCCGCGCCGAGCAGCACAAAGAGCGCGTGCAGCAGAAGCTGCCCGGCCTTCTTTTCCCGGCAGAACAGAATGATGTATGCAAGGATCAGCCCGCAGATTGGCGCGGCGTTCGTAACGCGAAACATCAGCAGCACGCCGAGACATACGCCGTAGAGCAGGCTGTACCATTTGGGGTGCGCGGTGAGGCTCGCGCCGCTTTTGAGAAACCGGAGCGAAAGATAGAGCGGCAGCAGCAGAAAGAGCTGCGACCATTCCTCCGTCATGTTCCCGTCCTGCACGGTGCCGACGTAAAGGAAAAGGTACGCCGCGACCACGCCGAGCGAAGCGCCGCTGCGCAGCCAGAACCGCGCGAGCTTATAGAGCAGAACGCACATCACGGTAAGATTGACGATCTGCATGAGGAAAATGCCGTACCGGTCACCGGTGAGCAGATAGCCGAGCGCATTCACATAGAAGATCATCGGGCCCTTCTGGTCGTAGAGGTCAAGGTAGGGGATCTTCCCCTGCGTGACGCCCTTTCCCAGCAGAAGGAAAAACGCGCTGTCGTTGCCGTAATAGCGGTTGATGGGCGTGGTGAACACGGAAAAGACCGTCACCACCGCCGCGGAAAGGATGAGACACACAAGCGCTTGACGCCAGAGCGCGCCGTCCGTCCACCCGGCAAAACGCAGATAGAAATTATTCTTTTTTGTCAGCGGCGTTTCGCTGACGGCGCGGGTCTCCGCTTCCGATCGATTCATCCCGGTATCGCACTCCCCAACTGTATTACGGTTCAAATTTCAGCGCAGCGTTGATCTCCCGGAGCGTTTCTTCCGGGATCTTCAGCACTTCGCGGTCATAGGTCATAAGACCGTTGAGTTCTTCCTCCACGTCGGCGATCTGCGTAAATACCGCCGCGGTCAGCCCTTCCTTTCGGATGTGTGGCAGTACCTGCCCGAGCATGAGCTTTTCGTAGTCGCGCGTGAGCGCCGCACTGTCGCGGCAGATGCGGTAGCCGAACACCTTGTCCGTCCAGCGGTGGCCGTCCACGGCGAGAATGTATCCGCCGTACTCCGTGAGCGCGAGCGCGCGCCCATCGTTTTTGAGCTTCACGGGGCGGAAATAGATGTGGCGGCTCTTCATTTCCTCATAACCCTGATCCTGCCAGCCGCTCGCGTGGTCGATGAAGCGCGTGGGATCGAGCTTTTTGAGCTCGCAGGCCATTTCCAGCGCGTCAAACTGGCCCCAGCCCTCGTTGAACACTGTCCAGAGCGCGATGCACGGGCAGTTATAGAGAAGGCGCACCGTGTCTGCCATCTCGCGCCGGAAGCGCGCGCGGGAGAGCATCCCGCTCCGGCCATAGGGCTTTGCATCTTTGTCCGGAAGATCGACCTTGCCGAGCGCCGGCAGCGCAGAAACGTGGAGAAAACTGTACGGCTGCCCGCCGGACACCATATCCTGCCAAACGATCATGCCGAGCCGGTCGCAGTGATAGTACCAGCGCAGCGGCTCGATCTTTATGTGCTTGCGCAGCATGTTGAAGCCGCAGCGCTTCATGGTCTCAATGTCGTTCACCATTGCCTCGTCCGAGGGCGGTGTGAGCAGCCCGTCGGGGTAGTATCCCTGATCGAGCAGACCGTTGTGGAAGAGGGGGGCGTTGTTCAAACCGAACACCTTATGGCCGCCCAGCTCCACATACGAGAACTTGCGCATGGCAAAATAGCTCTCCGCGCGGTCCTCGCCGCAGGTGATGTCCAGCGTGTAGAGATAGGGATCGTCCGGCGTCCAGGCGTGGAAATCCGGCAGGGGGACGACGCACACGCCGCCCTTTGCCCAGCTCCCGGCGACGAAGGAACCGTCCGCAGCGCGCACGTCGCACGTGATGGCGGCGCTCTCGCCCGAAATTTCCAGCTCAATGCGCACGCGTGCCTCGTCAAACTCCGGCGTGATGCGCAGGCTCTTTACATAGACCTCCGGCACGCTCTCGAGCCAGACCGTCTGCCAGATGCCGCTCTGCGCGGTGTACCACATGCCGCCGCGCTTGTAGCGCTGCTTGCCGTAGGCAAACGTGGGATCGTCGGCGTTGTCGCGCACCGTTACGCGGAGAATGTTTTCCCCCTCGCGCAGAAGGCTCGTGATGTCTGCGGAAAACGGCCAGTAGCCGCCGGAGTGCTTCACGGCGGAAACGCCGTTTACGAACACCTCCGCGATCTGATCCACCGCGCCGAAGTGCAGCAGCACGCGCGATTTTTTAAATCCTTTCGGCAGCGTGAAGCTGCGGCGGTAATGGAGGTATTCGTCCTTCGTCGGGCCGCGCGCAGCGCCGGAGAGCGGCGCTTCCGGCGAGAACGGCACGACGACCTCGCCGTCCCAGACGTCCGGCTCATCGCCGGACGGCGTGACGGCATAGTCCCAGACGCCGTTGAGATTATAAAAGCTCTCCCGCCGCAGCTGCGGGCGGGGATATTCCGGTAAGGGGTGTTCGCGGTCGAGCGCCGCGCCCCACTTTGTCAGCATCGTCATTCGTGTATCTCCTTGAGTTTCTCCGCGCGCAGACGCCTGGCGTCCCGCCGCACGGCGGAGGCTGGCAGGAAAATGAACACCGCGGCGACCGCCGCGCCGAGGAACAGCTCATAGGGGTAGAGATAGCTCCCGGTGTAGCTCGGGTATTTGGCGAGGATCTCCGCCGTCGGCTCGAGCGCAACGGCGCGGATGATGATGGGGTCGAGAATGCTTGCGAGCACCATGGGCAGAACGATATAGATGACCATCTTGACGCTCTGCACCGCACCGGCGCGACCCTCGGGCGTATAGTCGCGCGCCGAGGCCGTAAAGAGACCGGCCATCATGAGATTGCCCGCCATGATGAGCGTCCCGCCGACGCAGAGAAGCGGCATGGCGTTTCCGACAAACTTGATGAGATAGGCGATCACGCCGCCGAGCACCTGCATGAGCGCGACGGGGTAATAGAATTTCTCCTTGCCGAACCGGTCCATGACCTTTCCGGCGGCGACGGACAGCACCGCCGAGGCGAGCACGACGATGGCGATGGGGACGATGTAGTTTTCGATCCCGAGTGTGACCTCCACGAGCGAGATCATGTACGGCTGCCACATCTGCATGGCGAGGCCGGAGAACATCATGCCGAAGAAGCAGACGTAGATCATTTTGTTCGCGCGGATGTTCTCCGGCCGGAACGCGAAGACGACCTCGCGCAGATAGCTTTCGCCCTTCGTCGGGCGAAGGCTCAGGCTGTCCTTAAAGAGCCAGAGCCCCAGAATGCCGGCGACGGACGTGACTGCGCCGAGCACAAGATAAAATCCCGTCCAGTTGCCGTTCACGGTCATGGAGTCAAACCCCGCGAAGATCACGACGAGCGCGAGGATCGGCATGATGCTCAAAACGATATCGACGGTGCCGCGGTTGGTGACGTCCGTCACGTCCGTGACCCAAGCGGAGAACGCCGCGTCGTTCGCCGCCGAGCCGATGGCGGACATGATGCAGTCCATGATGACGAACACCGTCACCGCAAGACCCACCGGCAGGGCGACCTGCCCGTTGCCGAAGAGCGCGAACGCGGCGGTCGTCGCGCCCCAGAGAATGTACCCCCAGCAGACGAACGAGCGGCGGCGTCCCACGCGGTCGGACCATGCGGCGCTGAAAAACGTGGCGAGCGCCGCGGCGATGGCGCTCGCGGACACGGTGGCGCTCGTTGCCCAGCCTGCGGCGGTGATGTTTTTCTGGATGTAGGTAGAGAAGTAAACGTTCTCCACCATCCACGCGATCTGGCCGACGAAGCCGAAGATCAGAAGGCAGGCCCATACTCTGCCGCCGAGCTTTGTGCTTTTGCGCCCGGCGCTGACGGTGTTATCCATGCTGTGTCCCTCTCTTTCGCAAAATGAGAATGGCGGCTCCCGCCGCGGCGGTAAAGAGTGCGATGAACTGTGAGGTGGAAAGCGTTCCGACTGCGCCGCGCGGATCGGCGCGCAGAAATTCGATCAGAAACCGACCGATGCTGTACAAAAGGAGATATGCTCCTGCGAGCAGCCCGTCGCCGCGGCGTTTCTTTTCCAGAAGCAGCAGCGCTCCGGCGAGCAGAAAATCGCCCGCCGCAGAAAAAAGCTGCGTGGGCCAGAGCGGGATACCCGCCGGAGCCATGCTGCCCGCCGGGAATGTGACGCCGAGAAAGCTCTCCGTCGGCTTCCCGAAGCAGCACCCGGCGAGAAAGCACCCGATGCGCCCGAAGCCCTGCCCGAGCGCTGCGCCGGGAATGAAGCAGTCCACCCAGCGCAGGAAGGGAAGGGAGTGCTTCCGGCAGTAGAGATACGCAGCGCCGAGACCGCACACGATGCCGCCGTAAACGACAAAGCCCTCCGAGCCGAGCGCACCGAGCGGATCGGTGCGAAACTCGCTCCAATGCGCAAACACGAAAAAGAGCTTCGCCCCGGCAAAGCCGGCAGCGAGAATGAGCAGAAGAAGCGTGTTGACGGTCTGCGTATCAAACTTCCGCACCTCGGCGCGCCGCCAGATGAGCAGAAGCGCCGCGGCGATGCCGATGCCGATGCAGAGCCCGTAGCCGTGCACCGTGAAACCGCCGATCGAAAAAAGGTCATTGTACATGGTTATTCCTCTTCGGGGAGACGGTACGCACCGCACCCTCTTATGCGCAGCTCAAAGCACGCGCCCTCGCCGTAATAGCCGTCCATCGCGGCGCGGAAGGCTTCATAGTCCGCCGCCGGAACAAGACACTGGATGCACCCGGCAAACCCGCCGCCGTGGATGCGCCAGGCGCCCTTCCCTTCGAGCAGCGCGGCGGCGCGGTCGAGCGCCGTGGCCATCTCCGTCCGCTCCGGGTGCAGCGCGGGGACGACGTTGCGCAGCAGCGTGCGCGACGATGCGCCCGAGGCGTTCATGTTTCGGATGTACTCCGGCATGTTACCCTTTTGCAGCGCCGCGGCCATGCGCTCTACGCGCGCGTCCTCGGCGAAAAAGTGCTCGGTGCGGTCCACGGCGACGGGGGATATATCGCGTGCGAGCCGCCCGCGCGTCTCCGGCGCGGCGAACGCCGCGGGGTCCACCTGCCGCAGAACGTCTTTCCCGAACGCTTTGGCAACGGCGGTCATGTCGCGCGGAATGGCGGCATAGTCCGGCGTGAGATCGTCGTGGCGCGAGTGCGTGTTCACGGCGCAGAGAACATACCCGTGCGCGCGGAAATCAAACGCGATGCGCGAAACGTCCGGGCGTTCTCTGTCGGCGAAATCGATCTTCGTGATGCCGCCGAACGCGCTCGCGGCCTGATCCATCAGCCCGCTCGGCTTGCCGAAATAATCGCGCTCGGCGCTCTGACCGATACGCGCGAGCGTGAGCGCGTCCACGCGCCCGCCGTTATAAAGCGCGGAGAAAATCGCGCCGGTGAGGATCTCAAACGCCGCCGAGGACGAAAGCCCGCCTCCGGCGGGAACGAGCGAATGGATGCAAGCGCTCCAGCCTCCGATGCGAAGCCCACGGGCGGCAAACCCCGCCGCGACGCCGCGGATGAGCGCAGCGGTCGTGCCGGTCTCATTTTTGCGCGGCGCGAGATCATCGAGTGATACGCGCACCCGGCCGAAGCCGTCGGAGACGATCTCCACGGCGTTGTCCACCGCGCTCGCGGCGGCAGCGGCGGCGTCCAGCGTGACCGCGGCGCAGAGCACGATGCCGAGCTGGTGGTCGGTGTGGTTTCCGGCAAGCTCCGTGCGCCCCGGCGCGCTGATCAAAAGCGCGTCCGGCGCATCGCCGAATGTCCGGAGATATTCATCGCAAAGCCGCGCATAGCGCGCACGCGGCGCTCGCGCCGCACCGTAGAGCGCCGCGAGCGGGGCATCGTATTCTCCGGCGGCCAGCCGGTCTTTCCACGCAGATAGGTTCACCGAATTTATCCTCCGGTCATACATTTTATATAGGGAATATATAGCTGATTATAATTCGTGCGGGTATGCCGTGTCAACAGAACAGCGCCGGAAGGATGTCACTTCCGGCGCTGTGCAGCGTGCATAGACTTTTATTCGATCCCGGCGATCAGGCTGGCGAGATCGTCAGCGCTCACGCCGACGGTAGAGAAGAAGGAATAGGAATAATCGCCCTTGGTCCAGACGGCGGAGAACACATTTTCGCCGTCGCCCTTTTCGGTCACGGTGATATCGCCGACGATCACGGTCTCGGTTTTGGCGTAATCGGTGTAATCGCCGCTGATATCCTCCGAGCCAGTGCCCTTGCGGAGACTGGCGCGGTCATCGTTTTCGCCGCCGTACTGGACTTCGAGGATCTTATCGCTATCGTTCAAAAAACGGATGGCGGTCTGCGAAAGCCCGGCGAGAGTCTCCGGCGCGGTCATGCCATAGCCGATAACGGCCTTGGCTTCGTTCATGGTGTCAAAGTCTGTCCAGGGGTTCGGGATCTGCGTGTCGGAGGGGAGCGTCGTCACCGCGCCGCACGCGGCGAGCGCCAGAATGAGAGTGAGAACAAGTACAAGAGAAAAAATTTTTTTCATGGTGCGTGATGAACTCCTTTTATTTGCTTTTTTAGCCACCGTGCGCATCGGTGTCTGACTGTAGGACGGCACCGCGTTCGGAATGTTCCAATATTTCTTGAAAAAATTAAAACATAGTGATATAGTAGGAAAAACAAAAAGCAGAAGAAGGTACGAACAATGATACAAGAAGAATTTCGCCCGATCCTTGAAAGCCTGGAAGCCGGGCGCAGCGCCGTGTTGCACCGGACGGTGGACGGCGTGGAGTATACAAGACTGTTCCGGCCGTGCGAGCGGCTCATCCTGCTTGGCGGCGGGCACATTGCGCAGCCGCTCTGCCGCATGGCGGCCATGCTGGATTTTGATGTGACCGTTGTGGACGACCGGCCGGATTTTGCCGCCGCATCGCGCTTCCCGGAAGCGGCGCACACCGTGTGCGACGCCTTCGCCGCGGCGATCGCGGCGCTCAAACTCCGGGAGACCGACTATGTCTGTGTCATCACGCGCGGCCACCGCTGGGACGCCGACTGCCTGCGGCAGATCCTCTCCGGGGCGATGCCGTCGTATCTCGGCATGATCGGCTCGCGCCGCCGTGTGGCGGGGCTGATGAAGCTCTTGAAGGACGAGGGGTACGACGCGGAAAAGCTTGCCGCCATCCGCGCGCCCATCGGCCTTTCCATCGGCGCGGTGACGCCCGCGGAGATCGCCGTTTCCATCTGCGCGCAGCTCGTGGAGCACCGCCGCACCCTGCCGGAGACGGAGTATCCCGGCACGCTGCTGGAGCAGACGAACTCCGACCTTTCCGCCATCCGGTATCTTGCGGAGAACGGGGAGCCCAAGGCGCTGCTGCTCGTGCTCACGTCCACGGGCTCCACGCCGGTGAAATCCGGCTCGCTCATGGCCGTCAACAAGCTCGGCACGGGCTACGGCACGATCGGCGGCGGATGCAGCGAGGCCGCGGCGATGCAGCGCGCGCGGAAGATCATCGGCACGGGCGAGAGCTGCGTTATTGAGATCGACATGACGAACGACGTTGCTGCGGACGAGGGCATGGTCTGCGGCGGAACGATGCGCGTCCTCATCGAGGACGCTTCGGAGAACAACGCGTGAAGGCGCTCATTGCCATGAGCGGCGGCGTCGATTCCTCCGTCGCGGCGTATCTCGCGCAGCGCGAGGGGTACGAGTGCATCGGCTGCACGATGAAGCTCTATACGAACACCGACGCCGGAATATCCGAGAAGCACACCTGCTGCTCGCTCGACGATGTGGAGGACGCCCGCGCCGTCGCGTACCGGCTCGGGATGCGCTACTGCGTTTTCAATTTTTCCGAGGGCTTCCGCGAGCAGGTCATGCTGCCGTTCTGCGAGGCTTACCGCCGCGCCCGCACGCCGAACCCCTGCATTGAGTGCAACCGGCGCATGAAGTTCGATGCGCTCTTCCGCCGCGCCGAGGAACTCGGCTGCGACAAGATCGTCACCGGCCACTATGCGCGTATCGCCCGTGCGGGAGAGAAATACATCCTCCAAAAGGCGCTCGACGAGACGAAGGACCAGAGCTATGTGCTCTATCCCATGACGCAGCGGGAGCTTGCGCACACGCTCTTCCCGTTGGGCGCCATGCGCAAAAGCGAGACGCGCGCCATCGCCGAGGCGCAGGGCTTTGTAAATGCGCGCAAAAGGGACAGCCAGGACATCTGCTTTGCCCCGGACGGCGACTATGCCGCCGCCATCGAACGCCTAACGGGGGAGAAGAGCGCCCCCGGCGCGTTCGTCTCGACGGACGGGCGGATCCTCGGCGAGCACAAGGGGATCATCCATTACACCGTCGGCCAGCGCCGGGGTCTCGGCATCCCGCACGGCGAGCGGCTGTACGTCTGCCGGATCGATCCGGAGAGAAACGAAGTCGTCCTCGGCGAAGAGAAGGACCTGTACCGGAGCGAGACGGCGGTATCGGATGTGAACTGGATCTCCGGCGATACGCCGGAAGCGCCGGTGCGCTGCGCGGTGAAGATCCGCTACCGCGCGCGGGAACAGACCGCGACGGTGTACCCGGAGGAAAACGGCCGCGCCCGCATCGTGTTCGACGCGCCGCAGCGCGCCGTGACGCCGGGACAGGCGGCGGTATTCTACGACGGCGACACCGTCCTCGGAGGCGGTACGATCGAGTGAGTTTGCAGACGCTTGTGCGCGGAGGGGAGATTCCCTCTTGCGCGCCGCGACGATCTCTGGTATAAACATGGGGAAAGAAGGGAGGCGGTATCCTTGCCGGAAACGCCGAAAAACGAAAAAACGACGCTCTCCAAACGCGATAATCTGTTCATGGCGCTCAAATACCTGATGTGTACCGCGGGCGCGGGCATCATCCAGTTCGTGAGCTTCACGCTGCTCAACACCGTGGCGCATTTTGACCGCCTGCCGGTCTTTTTGAAGCTGTTCCCGAGCGCGGCGGTCACGGAGCTGAAGTACGGCCCCTCGTATTTCGTGGCGCTGGCGCTCTCGGTGATCTTCAACTTCACCGCGAACCGGAAATACACGTTCCGCAGCGCGAACAATGTGCCCATCGCCATGGCGAAGGTGCTCGGGTACTATCTCGTGTTCACGCCGCTCTCTATCTGGTGGGGCGAGGCGCTCGCGCAGCATGGCTGGAACGAATTTGCGATCCTCGTGCCGACAATGGTCGTCAACGCCGTCACGGAATTTCTCTTCAACCGCTTCGTTGTATTTCGCGATTCGATCAACACCGCCGTAAAAAAATAAAAGGAAAATGTACAGCGCCGGAAGGAAAACCCTTCCGGCGCTTTGCCGTATATACGTATATATGAAGATCAGACAACGTGCAGCACATCCGCGAGCAGGCCGAAGATCACGCCCCCGGCGTAGAGAAGCCCCGCCGTTACGAGATTATCGCGCCAGTCACGGTTCATGCGCAGCAGCACGAGCAGCCCCACGCCCGAGCCGACAAGAAGGCCCGAGAGCATCGCCCCGCCGGACATCGCACCTTCGAGATAGAGCGTCGTGAGCACAACGCTGGCCGCGCAGTTCGGGATAAAGCCGATGATGCCGCCGAGCAGTTCGCCGATCACGGGGCGGTTGAGCACGAACGTGCCGAGCGTTTCCGGCCCGACGGCTTCCACCAGGAGATTTAAAACGAACGTCACAACGAAGAGAAAGGCGAAGATCTTGAGTGTGTGGCGCAGCGCGGATCTGAAGATGCCATCTTCGCAGTGGCAGTGCTCCTGCTCGCACATCTCATGAATGGATTTCTTCCGTTCATAGCCGAGCTTTGACGCCACGGTATCGACCGTCACGCCGAGGACGATACCGGCGAGCGCCTTATAGCCAAGGAGCTTCAAAATGAGCGAAGCCGGAGCGCTGCTCGAAAGAAGGATCGGCAGCATCTCGTCCGAGGTGGAGAGAAACACCGCGAGCAGCGTTCCGCGCGTGATGATGCCGCCGGCGTAAAGGTTGGCGGTCGCGGCGGAAAAGCCGCACTGGGGGATCACGCCGAGCGCCGCGCCGAGCACCGGGCCCCAGCGTCCCGCGCGGTGGACGAGCGCCACGGTCTTTTCCTCGGCGCGGTCTTCAATAAATTCGATCGCGAGATAGGCCGCAAAGAGAAACGGCAGCAGCTTCAAACTGTCGATCACGGTCTCGCGCAAAACTTCCAAAAGCAAAGGGACAAACCTCCTGAGGCAGAATACCAAACAGTATATCACAGAACTACTGAAATGTTCCACAGAAATTGCGAATTTCTTTTCGTTTTTTGCGGTTGCTTTTCGCCGCAGAATGGCGTATAGTATAACGACATAAGAACAAATGTACGCAACAGGGGGACTCGCTCGTGAAATTTATCAGTACCAGAGGAAAATCGCCGGAGGTCACGGCGGCGGAGGCCATCCGGCGGGGACTTGCGCCGGACGGCGGACTGTATGTGCCGGACTCTCTGCCGGCCTTTTCCGCAAGCGAGCTCGAAACGCTTTATGCGCTGCCGTATGCGGAGCTTTCCGCCGCGGTGCTCGAGCGGTTCCTGCCCGGCTTTTCGCGCGAAGAGCTGCTGGATTATACGAAAAAGGCCTATGCAAGTTTTGACGATGACGCCGTCGTGCCGCTGCACGCGCTGGGGGATAAGCTCTGGACGATGGAGTTGTTCCACGGCCCGACGTGCGCTTTTAAGGATGTGGCGCTGCAGATCCTGCCGTACCTTCTCGCCGCAAGTGTGAAAAAGTGCGCGGACGACCACATCGTCGCCATCCTCGTCGCCACGAGCGGCGACACCGGCAAGGCCGCGCTCGAGGGCTTCGCAGATGTACCGGGCACGAAGATCGCGGTGTTTTATCCCGACGGCGGCGTTTCGGACATCCAGCGCGCGCAGATGGCGACGCAGGGCGGGAATAACGTCCTCGTTCTCGCCGTGCGCGGCAATTTTGACGACGCGCAGACCGGCGTAAAGGACATCTTTGCCGACGCCGCGCTTGCCGCCGAGCTCGACCGGGCGGGCGTTGTGCTCTCGAGCGCAAACTCCATCAACTGGGGCCGTCTCGCGCCGCAGATCGCGTATTACTTTGCCGCCTATGCCCAGCTCCTGCGCGCGGGTGCTGTTGCTCCGGGCGAGCGCGTGGACTTCTCCGTGCCGACCGGCAACTTCGGCGATATTCTCGCCGGATACTTTGCCAAGCGCGCCGGTCTCCCGGTCGGAAAACTGCTGTGCGCCTCGAACAGCAACAATGTGCTGACGGACTTCCTGCGCACGGGCGTATACGATAAAAATCGCCCGTTCCTGCGCACGATGTCCCCCTCGATGGATATTCTCGTATCCTCCAATCTCGAGAGGCTTCTCTATCTTGCCGCGCAGGATGGAGAGCGGGTGAGCGAATGGATGCGCGCTCTTCGCGGCGAAGGAAAGTATGCCGTCGGCGAGGAGCTGCTCCGACTTCTTGCGGACGAGGGCTTTGCCGCCTTCTTCGCGTCCGAGGAGGAAACGGCGCGCGTCATCCGCGCCGTGTGGGAAAAAAAAGGCTATCTGACCGACCCGCACACCGCTGCCGGGCTCTCCGCGGCGGAGCAGTACCGGCGCGAGAGCGGGGAAGTGCGCCCGACGGTCGCACTCTCCACGGCCTCGCCCTTCAAGTTTGCCGCAGCGATGCTCTCATCGCTCGGCGAGATCGTGCCGGAAGACGGCTTTGCCGCGCTCGACGCGCTCTCTGTGTTTGCCGAAACGCCGATCCCCGCGCCGCTCGACGCGCTGCGAGCGCGGGAGGAGCGGTTCAAGGCCGTGGTCGATAAAGACGAAATGCGCGAATCTGTGAAAAACTGGCTGGTGAAATGATATGAAGCATGTGGTATTTCTCGGCGACGGCATGGCCGATGAGCCGTTCGCCCCGCTCGGCGGACATACGCCGCTCGAACTTGCCCGGCATCCGGGCATGGACTTTCTGGCGTCGCAGGGGGAGTTCGGCCTCACGCGCACCGTCCCGCCCGGCATGCCCGCGGGCAGCGACACGGCGAACCTCTCCGTTTTCGGCTACGATCCGAAGATCTATTATTCCGGCCGCTCGCCGCTGGAAGCGGCCAGCATGGGCATACCCCTTGCGCCGGAGGATGTGACGTACCGCTGCAATCTCGTGACGCTCTCGGATGCGGACAGCATCGAGGACGCCGTGATGATCGACTACAGCGCCGACGATATCTCCAATGAGGAAGCGCACGAGCTCATCGCCGCGATCGCGCCGATCTATGAAGCGGCCGGCTGCGAGCTGCACGCGGGCTTCCGTTACCGCCACTGCCTCGTGCTTCGTGATGCCGCCTCGGGCGCTGAGCTCACGCCGCCGCACGATATCACCGGAAAGCCCGTGGCGGGCCGTCTTCCGGAAGGGGAGAACAGCGCGCTCCTGCTCTCGCTGATGGAGCGATCGCGTGAAATTCTCCGTAAGCATCCGGTGAACCAAAAGCGCATCGAAGCCGGGCTCCATCCGGCGAACAGCGTCTGGTTTTGGGGCGAGGGACGCTGCCCGGCGCTCGCGCCGTTCCGGGAAAAATTCGGTATCGCGCGCGGCGGCGTCATCTCCGCGGTCGATCTCGTGCAGGGCATCGGCGTGTGCGCGGGGCTGGAGGTGATCCCCGTGGCGGGCATTACCGGTAATTACCACACGGACTTTGCCGCCAAAGGCCGCGCGGCGGTCGAGGCGCTGAAAAACGGGTTTGATTTCCTCTACATCCACGTGGAAGCGCCGGATGAGTGCGGGCATCACGGCGAGGCGAAGGAGAAGATCTGGTCCATCGAGCAGATCGACGAGAAGATCGTCCTTCCGGTATTGGAATATCTGCGCGAGAGCGGGGAAGCGTTTTCCGCGCTCTGCATGCCCGACCACCCGACGCCGCTTGCCAAGCTCACCCACACGCCGACGCCCGTGCCGTATGCGCTCTACCGCAGCGGCGAGAACGCCGGGAACAGCTTTCATTTCACCGAAGCGGAGGCCGAAAAGACTGGCGTATTTACGAAGGAAGCCTGCATGCTCATGCCGCGGCTGCTGGAGGAATAAACGCCAAAACGCCTTGTTGACTTTCCATAGAAAAAACCGGTGTGATCTGAAGATCACACCGGTTTTTCAGCCTGTCGAAAAACG
>DHKA01000009.1 GCA_002404605.1 Clostridiales bacterium UBA4706
ATAGCGTCGATTAACAAGGACACACGCGGTTCTGCCGGGCGGAAATGCCCTCATACGGCGTCAAAGCCCTTGAGAATACACAAAGTATTCTCTGCAGCCTTTTCCTTGCCTGGGAGCATTTCCGCTCCGGCAGAACTGCTTCGCATCGGACAGCCTTGGATTTTCGAGGGATTTTTGTTCTTTTGGACGCAGGCGGGCTGACGCCCGCCAAGGACAAAAGGGCAAAAAGCACCGAAAAGGCTGGCTGTCCGACGTGCGTGCTCTTGTTAATCGACGCTAGGTGTTTGAATTAAAACACATCAAGAATCGCTGCGCGGCTTTTACATAGCCGGGATAATAACCGCCGTTGGCTGAACTGATTTGCGAGAACATGGAAAATCTCTCCGGCCAAGGGCTGCTGGCGGCAAATGCTGCGGTTGACAGACATGCGATGATGAGAATTACAGGAAATACCTGTCGGGAAATTTTGGACTTAATTTTGCTCATGTTTTCTCCTTTCCAAAGCACAGTTAATCGCACTACATCTCGCAACCTTCAATACGAAACCACAGCCGAAGATGCCGTGACCGTTTCTACATAGACGCCCTCCGAGTTGTATACCCTTGCCGTTAAAACCGTTTGGTAGCTGTAGCCGGAAGTAACGGTATAAGATTTGGAAAGCGTTATATCAGTTTTTCCGCTGGCCGACCACGATTTCTGGACTTCCCAATCTCCGTTTATCTTCTGTTGGATGGTCATGGTCACCGTTGCGGTATAACCGTTTACCAGCCGGATGCGTCCAGAACAGGTTGCGTTCCCGTTCGCGTCGATCGACAGAGATGCCGAGGCGAGGACCGTGCCCACATAGAAGGGAACGATTTCAGCCGGTGCGGCAGTTTCCTCCACATACATTGCATTTGCCGGAACCGCCGAGGCCAATGCAGCACACGCCATGAGAAGACAGATCACTTTTTTCATTTTCTTTCCTCCTTTTTCTGACGCCGTGACTTCTCATTAACGGCGTCTATATAAAGACGAAAGAGCGGGAAAAATGCAACAGACTTTTTCTGACATTTATTTGATATTTTCTGCAATTCTAAGCAGAGTTTCTTTGCTGTTGTCTATATGGTCGCCATAAACTAGCAACGTACAAAAAATATTATTTTCCTCATCCAGCCAGACGGCGAGGCTTCGATTCTCCTTGATAGATATCGTGGCAGACCAGCCGCGGATATGGACGTCCGTTTTTACATCGGCGTCTTCCGTGTCAATGGTCAATCCCAAACCGTTTGCCGCGAACTCGGAGTATTCGATGCAGTCGCCCGCGGTATCTTCGTATCTTACTACATACATGGAATCATCCCGTGATGTTTCCATGAGTGTCCACGAACCGACGGGAAACCATGCGGGGTGTCCGCCGCCAAGATAGGGCTGATTCTCCGGAATTCCATATAGAGAGATATCCGTCCCCGCGTCAAATGTGCGGAGCATGTAGCCGAGCGCAGCGTCGCGGAAAGCAGACACGGTGCAGAAGGGAACGGAGAAGGCGATGGCTACGACGAGGAACACTACCGCAACGCGGGAGACGGCTTTTCCGGCGAAGCGCAGCACCTGACCGCGGCGTGTTTTGGCATCGGCACGGCGGATGGTCTTTATACAGCGCTCGTCCGCTTCCGGCGGTACGTCGGCGGAGGCTGCGACGCCCGTTTCGCGCAGCAGTGCTGCGCCTTCCTCGGCCATCAGATCGTCGAGCAGCAGCGCGAATGCCGCCTGTTCGTACTGCTGTTCCAGCGCTTTTCTGCGGGTGTTCTCTTTCATAGGACGGCCTCCCCAGTTTAATAGTTCAAAAAAACCAAAAGCGAATATTGCTGACAGAGCGAAATTCCGCCTCTACTTATATAGACGCAGGAAAAAGAAATTTGCAACATAATGTTTTTCGTATTATTATAAAAAGACATTCTGTATACGGAAGGTGCGGCAATGATCCCCATTATTATTCTTTCCATCGAAAACGAGGACGACCGCGAGTTTATGTCCCGTTTGTATCTCGACTACCGGAGGCGGATGTTTGCTAAAATTCTCGGGTATGTTTCCGACCAAACCGCCGCCGAGGACGTGCTGCACGACGCGGTCGTGAAGTTGATCGGGAAAGTGGAGCTGCTGCGCACGCTGGACGAAAAGCGGCTCGCGTGCTATGTCACTGAGACCGCGAAAAACGCCGCAAAAGACTTTCTGCGAAGACAGACGCCCTCCGTCCCTCTGACGGAGAAAGAAATGGATGAGCTTCCGGATCTCGGCGAGCTGCCGGAGGAGCGGATCCTGCGGAATTTACGGGTGGACGAGCTCCGGAAGGTGTGGGGACGGCTTTCCGAGAGTGCGCAGGACATATTGAAGAGAAAATACATGCTGATGCTCTCCGACGAGGAGATCGCCGAGGGGTACGGTATCCGAAGCGATGCCGTCCGGATGCGGCTGACTCGCGCACGGCGCGAGGTCTACGCGCTGCTGGAGGAAGTGAAAAAATAAAAAGACCGGGCCGGTGCAGCTTGCTGCACCGGCCTCTGGTGGAAGTACGACTATGACGCCCAGACGGACGATCTGCTGCGGCGGTATACGAACCTCTCCGACAGCACCGGCACGGGATATGCGTATACCTACGACTCCCGAGGGCAGATAAGCAAAATCGAGAAGAAGTCCCTTACGCTCGAGAATGGCACAATAACCGGAGAGTCCCTGCTTACTGCCGAGTACTACGGCTATGACGCGATGGACCGTCTGACGCGGATCGTCGTGACGGATGGGACGAATCTCATTTCGGATATTACGTGGAGCTATGACGCGGACCAGAACGTTACCGCGATAACCACCCGCGTAAACAACAACGGCACGCTGCGGACGGATACCTATGCGTATTCTTATGACGATGACCACCGCCCGACCAATACGGCGTATGGCAGCGTTTCGGAATCCATAACGTATGATGGCTACAGCCGCGTCACGGGAAAAACCGTCCAGAACAGCGGCAGCACGGTACTTTCCACGACGTATGCCTACCGCGACATAGACGCCGAACATACGACGACGCAGGTCTCGTCCCTGACGAGCAGCTTCGGCGGGAACACGGTCTCGCATTCGTACACCTACGACGCGAACGGCAATATCCTAAGCGACGGCACAACGACCTACGCCTACGACAGCCTGAACCAGCTCGTCTGGGAGTACAACACGGCGGCGGGCAAGGCGTGGAATTACGCCTACGACCTTGGCGGGAACATCCTCTCAAAGACGGAATACGACTACGCCGACGGGCAGACGTCCAACCCCGTCACGGTAAGCTACACTTACGGCGACGCCGCATGGCGCGATCTGCTCACCGCGTACAACGGCGAAGCCATAACCTACGACGGAATCGGCAACCCGACGTCGTACCGCGGCTGGGGCATGACGTGGCAGGGCGGGCGGCAGCTGGCGTCCATGCAGAAGGACGGCACGGCGCTCTCCTTCTCGTACAACGACGCCGGACTGCGCACCGAAAAGACGGTGAACGGCAGCACCCGCCGTTATATCTGGAACAGCAGCCAGCTCATGGCGGATGTAGGGACGAGCGATGCATTTTACTTCCACTACAGCTCTGGCGGTGAGCTGATAGGCTACACCTATAAGACAGCCGACGCGGAAACCGAGTGCATCCTCGTAAAGAACCAGCAGGGCGACGTGGAGCGCGTGATCTCCGCCGACGGTACAGTCTCCTCGCCGCTTACACCTACGACGCCTGGGGCAACGTTCTGACATCCGAAGGCACCCTCGCAGCCGCCAACCCCATCCGCTACCGGGGCTACTACTTCGACACCGAAACAAGCCTCTACTACCTCCAGAGCCGCTATTACGATCCCGCCGTCGGCAGATTCATTAACGCGGACGGGTGCGTCACTACCAATCTCAGAGGACTGCTCAGCGCTAATGTCTTTGCATACTGCGAGAACGCCCCTACAGTCAAAGAAGATCCAAGCGGCACTCATCCTTATTTTGACCTTAATATCGGCGACTATTTTACAATTCACACATGGGTTCAGTTGGCAGTAAAAAACGAAAATCCACAGATGAAATTGGAGATATTTGTTGTCTCAAATAGCGGACAACGTGGGAGACTGGACTTGTATGACCCTGACACAAATCAATTTTATGAAGTAAAATCTGTGGAACAGGCTGTAAATGCGGCAGATCAAATTTCCCGATACAGTCAATCTGTAATTCATTCTCATATGCATCCGCAATACAATGGACGGACGCCGTTGCCAGGGGCAAACAGTGTAACAATAACAGACAATACTTTCCCTTACGGTATTTACGACGTGACTTACTGGCAAGATGAAAAAAATCCCACGCTGATCCTTTATAGAGTCGATGTAAATAAGGACCGTCAGGCGGCGGTATATGCTGCGACTGCTGCGGTGATCATGCTGATGCTTCTTTACCCTCCGGCTACAGCTGCCGCACCATTCCTTATTCCTTGAGTGTGGAATGTCATAAGTTGATTGAAAAAAGGAGCAACAAAATGATACCTACTGTTTTTTTTCGGCGGACGGTCACAGACAAAAGAGCGGCGCTTCTGCGGGGGGACTTCTTTGACTTGACACAGACGCAGATGACGGAGCTAATCTATGACTTTTACCGTCTTACTACGGACTTTTATGCTGACCGATGTATATTCGACTGGAGACTGGATGGCAAGAGAATCCCCGCTGCCAAACTCAAAAACGAGGTATCCGACGGCTGTATTTTACACGGTCGATCCTATCTTACGCTCTTCACGGAGGGCGTGGTTCCCGGAGCTCATGCAAAAAATCTGACACAGATGCGCCGGTATGTCCGCTCTGTATATTTTGACCCGAGCCCACCACCGGCCTGCGCAAAATATCCCTTCTTTTCACAGGATTATAACGACAGCTTTGAAAAAATCATTTTAGAACCGCTGAAAAAAGGAGCCGGTCTTGATGTCTTGCGGGAAGGTTTTTTAACGATCTACGATGCCGTTGGGAAAAAAGGGCTAGGATACCCGCGCGGTATCGACTGTGTATGCGAGTTGTACTGTGCGCAGACCAAGCTGGACCCAAATTTGTTTTACGGAAAGCTCTGCTTGCGCCATAATCTGGTCTCCCTCGACGTAGACGTGAGACTGTATACATCCTGGCTGAAGAAACTGGCGCTTGACCTCTCGGAGAAGTACGGCAAGATCGATTTTTGCATTGCTGCAACGACAGGCCCGGGCGGGTATCCCGATTACTGGGGAAAATTCAACAACCGAGATCTATCGACAGATAACCGCTATTGCAAAGACCCCTCCCGTAGAATGCTGACGGAGGATGAAAACCAAAGCACCTACCACTACCTGATAGCGCCGGGGTGGGCCAATGTCCTTTCGCCGGTATCTGCTGCGTATCTGAAAGAGCCCGTTTTGGCTTCGGAAAATGTGAACGTTGAAAAGCTGGACGGAGGACGGCTTTTCATCGGCGCGAACTGCGAATTTCTCGACTACGATGTTCCGCAGGCAAAGCCGGTAAAGCGCATTTTGTACGACGCTCTTTTCCCCGGCGGATGCTTCTATATGCCCTACCCGTCCGAATCAGAAAATGCAAGATATTTTTCGCCGAGGTCATGCTGGGAACTCGCGCCGGTATTTCCGGAAGAGGTCGAGGTATATAAAGGCGGGATTCTTGTAGCGCATAAAGGGAATAAGATCGTATAACACGGTCTCAAAGCGGTATACGCAGACGGTGTCCGTTTATATACTGGAGTAAGCCTATGGATCCAACATTACATATCTGTTTCCTGCTTCTCGTGGCTTTTGCAGGTATACGCCTTCAGATCGGCGGCATTATAGATTACCAGTTGAACAAAAATGCTCTGAAAAAGCGTAAGATAGGGCAAACAGCTAAGGAATGGCTGCTGTACAGCCGGTTTCGCGAGGAGATACCCAAACCCTATTTGACCCTGTACGTCCTGGTTTTTACGCTCCACCCGCTTGGGCTTTTACTGTGCGTTATTGCGAAAGCGGCAAAGCTGCCGGAGGAAGTCTGCACGATTACGAACTATATCCTGTCATGCTTTGATAGCGCATGGATCCTTCTTTACACGTTGATGTTTCGGCGCGGAAAAGACAAACGCATCCGATACGAGCGCTGGATCAAGCGCCGGCGCGGACAGACGCCGCGGAAAAAGTAACGCGAAACTGCGGTGATGAATACCCCATGAAACAAAAAGCAGCCTCGGCTTTTATGGCCGAGGCTGTTTTTATGCGGTTTTTGCTCGCTCAGCCGATGCCGAGCTCTTCGCGGATGTGGTTTTCCATGCGGATCAGCGCCTCGACTTCTTCCTTCGCGGCGTTGTCCAGCCGATGCGGATCGGCGCTGCGGCAGTAGGTGGACATGGGGACGCCGACGAGCTGATGATAGTATTTGCAGCTCACCGGGTAGCAGGTGCGCTCGATCATGCCTGCGAGAGTCAGGAAGTCGTTCGCGTGCTGCACCTTCTCGGGGTCGGTGTCCTTGTGCGTGACGCAGTACCTGTAAATGTCGGGGTGGAAGTTGGCCATGATGCCGCTGTAGCCGCCGGCGCCGTGGCAGTAGCTGTCGTACCACGACTGGCAGTTGGCGTTGAAGAGCTTCATGGGCGTGCCCTTGGAGACTTCGAGCCGCCGGCGGATCAGCTCATAGTCGCAGCAGGTATCCTTGATGAACACGAGTCGGCCGCCGGGGGCGTAGTCGCGGATGAAGTCCAGCGTCAGGAGCCGCTTCCACGGCATCGGGCATTCATAGATGCCGAACGAGATCTCGGGGAACGCGGCGAGCACGTCGTCCACGTTCTTGCGGAAGGCTTCCTCGCCCTCGTTTTTGATGTCCATCCGGTTGGACACGAGCACATACGCGCCGATGCCGGGGATCTTCATCATGTCTTCGATCTGGCGGTACTGCTCGGCGCGGCTGCACTCGGTGTTGCCGGAGGCGACGATCTGCAGCCGTCCCGCGGCGGCTTCCGATACGCAGCGCGCGATATCCAGCTTTTCCTGCGCCGAGAGATAGTGCATTTCGCTCGACTGGCAGACGGCGAAAATGCCGTCGCAGCCCTTTTCCACATACCAGTTTGTCAACGCCTCGAGTGCATTGAAGTCCGGCGTATTGTCCTCTTTCCACGGGGTGATCATTACCGGCCATACGCCTTCATGGATCGCAAAAGTCATGTTTGGACCTCCTTCTTAAATCAGGCCATCATGCCGGTGAGTCTCGGCAGGAACAGCACCACGTCGGGGATGTAGGTGATGACGGCGAGCACGATCAGCATGACGATGATCGGCCACCAGATCTCCCGAATGATATCCTTGAGCGGCGTGCCGGATATGCCCGAGGTGATGAACAGGCACATGCCGAACGGCGGCGTGGACAGGCCGACCATCATGTTGAAGCAGATGATGAGGCCGAAGTGGACGATGTTGATGCCCATCGCCTCCGCGACCGGCCAAAGGATCGGGATCATGACAAGCTGGATGACCGAGGTATCGACCAGACAGCCGAGGATCAGGATGATGACGTTGACGGCAAACAGAAAGACGTACTTGTTGGCCGTGACGCTGAGCAGCCAGTTGCCGAGGATCGTGCCGATCTGCTCTTTGGCGAAGATGAAGGAGATGGCCGAGGCGGCGCCGATCATGATGGAAACGGAGCCAGTGCCCTTCATCGTGTCCACGAGGACCTGCTTGAGCGTCCTCCAGGACATGAGCCGGTAGATCAGGAAGGAGACGAGAAGCGCGTACAGTCCGGCGATGGCGCCGACCTCGGTCGGGGTCATGACGCCGGTGTAAATGCCGACGAGCAGGATGACCGGAGTGAGCATCGCCCAGATGGACTTCGTCAGATAGAGAAGATAATCGCGCAGCTTCGGGGGCGCGGTGCGGGGGTAGTTTCTCTTTTTGGCGATGAAGTACACATAAATGCACAGCGCAAGGGCGAGCAGAACGCCAGGCACCATGCCTGCCATGAACAGCGCGCCGACGGACGCGCCGGTGAGCATCGCGTAAACGACCATGGGGATGGACGGCGGGAAGATCGGACCGATGGTGGCGCTGGCCGCCGTGATGGCGCAGGAGAAGCCGTCATCGTAGCCCTCTTTGCGCATGGCGTCGATCTCGAGCTTGCCGAGACCGGAGGTGTCGGCAATGGCGGAGCCGGTCATGCCGGAGAAAACGAGAGAGGCGAGGACGTTGACATGCGCCAGACCGCCGCGGAAGCGGCCGACGAGACCCATGCAGGTGCCGAAAACGTACTCGGTGATCTTGCCGGCATTCATTACGTTCGCGGCAAAGATAAACAATGGTACCGCGACGATGGTGCCGTTGGTGAATATCGCTTCGATGGTCTTCTGCGCCACGAGATGCAGGCTGCCGCCCGCGCCGGTGACGAGCGCGCCGAAGCCTACGCCCTTGATGAGACCGTCGGTCAGGAAGTACAGCGTACATGCGGCGATCATGCCCGCGGGGATCGGCATACGCAGCACGAATATGAGCGCGAATGTGACCAGAAACACGATAAGAGGCAGATGCTCCAGCATTTACTTGTCCTCCTTTCCGGTGTCGTCCGTCTTGCTAAGATCGATCTTGCCGTCACCCGAAGCGGGGACGCTTCCACCGCGGCCGGAGCTGAAATCGATGCTTGTGAGATCTATGTTCTCCTGAGCGAGGGACTCTTCAATGACCTGTTCGGCCTCGCTCTTGTCTTCGTTTTTCATCTTTTCGATATAGTACTCATTGCCGCAGAGGACCATGATGTACTTGTATATCTCCGCGAGTGCATACAGCATGAGGATCGTGATCATGACGACGTACGGGAAAAACACGACCGTTTTGGGCCATTTGAGAATGGTGGTCGCCTGATGGCGCGACGCCAGACCCAGAACGTAATGGAGCGAGGGCAGAATGTTGCAGAATGCCGTGAACGCAATGATGATGTCGCCGAGCATGGCGACGACGGCCTTGCCCTTGATGCTGAGCTTATCGTACAGAAGCGTGAACGTAACGTGTGCCTTCATGCGCTGCGCATAGCAGGCACCGAGCAGGACGAGCCACAAAAAGCAGCTCTGCTCCACTTCGCCCGTCCAGGCCTGCGGCTGGCGGATAACATAGCGCATAAAGACCTGATAGCAGAAAATGATGAACAGCGCCGCGAGAGCAAAGGACGGAATGTATTTTTCCACGCAGTCGCGGATAAAGCCGAACGCTTTTTTAACAGCCAATGCAGATCTCTCCTTTCGCGTGCGGAAATAAAAAACCCGGGGAGTCGGGTTGCCTCGGCTCCCCGGTCGGGGTCAAAGGGTTTACGCCATCGCCTGGATCTGCGCAAGGAGATCCTTATCCCAGGTGTCGGAAATGGGATCGGCGAGGTAGGTCTCAAGAACGTGGTCGGCGAACGCGGCGACGTCGGCCTCGTAGATCGTCAGACCCTGCTCACGCAGGAAGTCCTGAACTTCGCTCTCGGTCTTGAGATTCTGCTCGTCGCAGGCGACGCGGGCGGCCTCGACGGCTTCCATGACCCAGCCCTTCTGGGTGTCGGTCAGCTTGTTCCAGGTGTTGAGGTTGATGGTCGGCCACACGGAGTCGACGAGGTGGTTGGTCAGGGAGATGGATTTCTGCACTTCGTAGAACTTGGCGGACTTGACGGTGGGCAGGGGGTTGTCCTGGCCGTCAACGGTGCCGGTCTGGAGGGCGAGGTACAGATCGTTGAAGCCAACGGCGGTCGGGTTCGCGCCCATGGCCTTGCCGAGGAACACCCACGCGTCGGAGTTCGGCATGCGGAGGTTGATGCCCTTGAGATCTTCGGGGGTCTTGATCTGCTTGTCCTCGGAGAGGGAGATCTGACGGGTGCCGAGATAGAACGCGCCGAGCGGGAGGATGCCCTGCTCTTCGGCGACTTTCTGGAACATTTCCTTGCCGATGTCGCCGTTGAGGACCTTGGTCATGTGGTCATAGCTCTGGAAAACGTAGCCGGCGGTGAACATGGAGATCCAGGGAGAGCCGTCGGTCAGCCAGGAGGCGGAGGAGTAGATCATGTCGACGTCGCCGTTTTTGAGCGCGTCGTGCTCGGTGTCCTGACCGTACAGCGTGCCGGAATCGTAGCACTCAACGGTCATGTTGCCGCCGGAGATGGACTCGAGGGTCTCCTTGAAGACCTTCTGGGCAGCGCCGTGGGCGTCGGTGGGGACGGCAGCGATGGAGAAAATGAGGTTGACCGGCTCGCCGGCGTCGTCGGTCGGTTCTTCGGCGGGCTCGGCCGCGGGTTCCTCGGCGGGAGCGGCGGTGGGCTGCTCGACCGGAGCGGCGGTCTGGCCGCAGGCGCAGAGCGCAAGCAGCATGACGAGTGCGAGGAGCATAGCGATGAGTTTCTTCATTTCTTTTCCTCCTTTGATTTTTTGCAGACGGTTTGTGTATGGCGGCTGCGGGTCTTTCCACTCGCAGATGAGCCCAGAGGGGAGGGATCAGGCGTACAGCCTTTCTTTGATGCGCTGTGTGATGCCCATCAGGATATCGGCACATTCCATGAGCTTCCGGTCGGTCATGACCTGCACCGCGCCGGAGGAGCTGATACCGGCGACGAGAACGCCTCTCGCGTTATAGACCGGCACGCCGACGCAGCGGACGTTCAGCTCGTGCTCGCAGTTGTCGATGGAGAAGCCGCGCTCGCGGGTGCTCTGCAGCTCCTGCAGGATCTTGTCCTTATCGGTGATCGTCTGCGGAGTGTGCGCAGGGATGACCTCGGGCAGGCGGGAGAGCCATTCCTCCGGCGGGAGATGGGCGAGGATCGCCTTGCCGATGCCCGTGGTGCACAGCGGGGCGCGCTCGCCGCAGATCTCGCGGTACGGCAGCTCCTTCATCCGCGCGATCGGATGGGCGACATACAGATACAGAACATCCGTTTCGTACGGGATGCCGAAGTAAACGACCTGCCCGGTGCGCTCGGCGGCTTCGAGAAGGAGATCGTATACCGCATGCGGGTAGCCGAGATGCTGGTTGATGATGAACGCGTGCTCGAGCAGCTTGTAGCCGAGCGCGTATTTCCGGTTGGGCAGCTGCTGCAGATAGCCCATCTGGCAGTACGTCGATATGATGTTGTGCGCGTTGGACTTGCCAATCCCGAGCTTTTTGGAGATCTCGGTGACACCGAGCTCCGACTCGCTGACCGTGAAGCATTCCAGAACGCGGAGCGCTTTGGCAAGGGAACTGACGGTCGGTTCGCTCATGATTTTCCTTCTGTCGGTTGAATTTTGCAACGTTCTCTAATAGAGAACAAGATTTCTGATTACGATACAATTATAGCGCTGGGCGAAAAAACATGCAATAAGTAAGTTTGTTTTCTACAAAAATAACATGAGAAAATACGAGTTCCTGTGTATAACTGCCAAAAATCCAGCGCATTTGTTCTGTATGGCGCAATGATCGCCGCCGACGCATTCTGCGCGCGGTTGCGCGGAAAATTTTTATGAACTATAATGCAGAAAACGAAAGGGGTGTTTCCGTGATATACGATACGTTGAAGCACGCGGGACAGTACCGCGGACTGAGCAAAAATCTTGCCCGGGCGCTCGATTATCTCACCGGCACGGAACTGGAAACGGTGGAGGCCGAACGCGTGGAGATCGACGGCGAGCGGGTGTTTGCGCTCTTTCAGCGCTATGAGACGAAGCCGGAAAACGACCGGCCCGAGGCGCACCGAAAGTATATCGACATCCAGTACCTCATCGAGGGCGAGGAGCTCATCGGTGTTGCGCCGCTCGCAGCGATGGAGCGGGAAGCCGAGGCTGCGCCGGAGCGCGACATATGGTTCTATGAGGGAGAAACGGCAAAGCTGCCGCTCGGCGGCGGGCGGTTCGCGGTCTTCTTTCCGCAGGATGCGCACGCGCCGTGCATCGCCGCGGGCGAGTGCCGGCCGGTGCGGAAGCTCGTGCTCAAGGTCGCCGCCGAACCGGCGGAATGAACCGAAAAAACGATACGAAAAACCGGAGCCGATGCATGATCGCATCGGCTCCGGTTTTGATAATTTTCTATTCTGTTACGGCGTCCATCGCCGCGGCGTACCATGCGCCGCCGTTCGGACAGACGAACGCCAGCTCGTAGGCGTTCTGCATGTTGTAGTTTTTCTGCTCCTGCCAGGCGTTGGCGGTGAAGTCCGCCTTGTAGCGGACGGTGCAGACAAAGCAGTTCGCGCCGACGAACGAGAAGTCCGTAAACGTCAGCTCGTCATAGGTCACGCTTGTGGCCGAAGCCCAGATCATCGCGTCGGTGGATTCCTGGATGTACCGGTAAAGATCGGTCGTCCACATGATGCAGTCGAGCAGCTTATAGTAGCGTTTCATGGAGGCGCGCACTGCGGGGTCCATTTCGACTTCATCGTCGTCCACCTCCTCGCGCGTCAGGGCGAGATTGCCGCGGAACGACTGCGAGCTGTAGTCGATGTACCGGTTGAAGAAATACTGCACCGTGCCCTCCACGGCGCTTTGCAGCGAGGCGTTGTTCGGATGGAAGAACATGATTTGTCCGTTCTTTCCGACGAGCGGGGAGAGCGCCGTGCCGTCGGCGGCGGTGGCCTGCACGTCCGGCAGGGAATAAAGGCCTTCAAACGACCAGCGCACGGTGTCATACGCCTGATCACCGGTGTAGTACTCGAGACCGCGCAGTATGCCGCGGTCAGAGCTCTCGGCATCGTCGAGCGTGAGAGGCGCGCCGCAGAGCGTCACGGTGACGTCCGACGGGGCGGTGATCGAAACGCTGTAGCGCGGCAGGGGCAGCGCGTAGCGCGTGACGCCGTCGCCGGTGTCCGCTTCGGGGGCGATCTCGTCGCCCGCGGCGTTCGTTACGGTGATCGCGCCGTACATCTTTTCCACGCGGTAGCGCGTGAGGCGCGGCACAACGGTGAAGCGGCTTTCGATCTCCGGCATATCCGAGAGCAGGATATCGCGCTCCGCGATCTGCGCGTCCGTGAGCGGGACGCCGTTGATGTACACTGTCTCGCCCGCGAGCGCCGTGACCTCCACGGCGGTGCTGCGGAGATTGCCGAGCGCTTCGCACGGCTCGATATCGCCGACCTGCCAGAGATGCTTGCCGAAGCCGAGATCGCTGTCCGGCTTTTCCGTGAGCAACACGCTGCACACATCCACGCCGCCGCAACGGACGATGAATTTGGGCGACTCCGCGCGGCTCTCCGGTGCGCGGCGGTAGGAAAAGCTCTTTCCGGCGAGCAGCACGCTTTCGTATTCCTCGTAGAGCGCGGCGGCGTCGTCAAAGGCGCTGGACTCGCTCTCGATCGAGGTCTTCACATAGCCAAGCCAGGTTTCCGGCGCAGTGGATCCCATGAGCGAGTCCATCACGTGCTCGGGCAGCGCCTGCTCATATACGCGCAGATATTTATAAAATGCCATGCAGCCGAGCGAGGCGAAGAGAAGCCACACTGCCGCGTAAATAACAAGGAACCGCCGCCAGCGGCGCTTGGAGCGCTTTGCCGCCGTGTCCGGTGCGGCGTTTTCCGGCGCGGCGGACGCCGCTTCCATTTTCTTTTCTTCCATATTCAAGCCCCTTCCGGCAGAACGATAAACGCCGTGGGAATGTTGCGAGGTCCGGTGACGGAGGCACAGTTGTTGATGATCTCGCCGCCGTACACCATGACGCTCGAGGAGCCGCCGTCGAGATTGCCGGCGTTCACCGCGCCGTATTCGAGCATGATGTCGGCCACATCCTGCATCGTAGCGCCGAGGGTGTTGATCGACCGCCCATCGAGCACGAGCAGGAGAACGCTCCCGTCAGAGCACTGGCCGATGGCGGTGCGCGGATTAACGCCGCCGCCGAGGTTTCTGGACTGCACTTCGCCGTTGATGATGAGCGCGGAGGCAAGCCCGTCGTGCGTGCGGAAGCTCACCGCGTCGGTGATGTTCTGCTCGAGCGCTTCGTCCGCCGTCATCGTGCCGACGTGGAGGATGTGGTCGGCGTCGAAGCCGACAACGTTATAGAGCTCGCCATCATACCCGGTGCTGAGTAGCGCTCCGCCGGAGATCACAAGTCCCTGCGGCACGCCGCCGTTGCCGCGGCCGTTTTCGTCGTTGAAGCCGCCGGCGTTTGTCCCGGCGATGCCGTTGTACTTGGCCACAAGCTCCGTGAGCTGCAATCCGGGAACGCTGGCGTCAAATTCCTCGCTCGAAACGCCGAGAATGACGCGCGAGGGATCGTGCACGATGAGAAGCTTGCCCTTGGCTGTGCCGCGGGTGATGGCGATGAGCTCCACGCCGCTGTCCGCGTCCGTCGAGCCGGTCTCGGAGGAAGCCGGGGCGATGTGGATGAGGGAGGTGTTTACCGTTTCGGTCTCATCGCTCTCGGTGCTCTCGCTCTTGAAAGCGTCTACCTCCTCCTGCGAGAGAAAGATGTTCGGGATCCACTGGATCGCGCTCGTCTCACGCATGGAGCGGCAGAATTTTTCCGTCACGGTCGGAGAGGGGCCTTTTTCCAGCACCCAGATCACGCCGAGAAGCGTGATGAGCAGCAGCGCGAGCGTAACAAGGAGAAACGCGCCCAGCCGCCCCAGCGGACGGGCGGCGCTTTTTTTCGGTTTGCTTTGTTCGTTCGGCTGCATAAAGTCGTTCCTTTCAAAGGATGTTTTTCTATTGTATCCGGGAAAGATGGCGATTGCAAGCGGGTTCGCGTATTTGCCGCGAACCCGCCCGCTCTTTTGTTAAACGTTTTTTCTTTTATGCGTTCTCCGGCGTGGCGGTGTTTGCGAAAAGCGCCGCTTCCGCGCTCTCGTAGGCGGTGTACCAGACGGTCTGTCCCTCTTCGAGCCCGGAGACGATCTCGACCTTGTCGCCGTCCGAAACGCCGGTGACGACCTCAACGGGATCCGTCAGCTCGCCGGTTTTGGCGTCGCAGCCGGTATAGACGATCGTTTCAAAGCCGTGCTCCGCGAGCGCCTCGGCGGGGAGCCAGAGAACGTTTTCCGTCGTGCCGACGGTGAGCACCGCCATGGCGTTCATGCCGTCGAGCATGTTCTCCGCGCGCGGCATGGTGATGGTGACGGTGTATTTGCTGTTGCCGCCGTTATTTTTTCCGTTCGGGTCGATGGCGCTCACGGTGCCGGTAAAGGCCCGGCCCGGCAGCGCGTCAACGGTGATCTCCGCTTCCTGCCCGGTGTGGACGGAGAGAATGTCCATTTCGTCCACCAGCACCTGCACGCTCACCGTGTCTGTAGGCGAGACGCGCATGAGCTCCGTCTCGGTGCGGTCATACATCTCAAAGGGGGGTTCTTCGCCGCCGCCCCCACCCCAGATGACCGGCTCGTCCGGAAGCTCCGGTTCCTCCGGCTTTTCCGGGCGGACGACCCAGAGAAGGACATCGTTTTCGTCATACACGAGATAGACGAGATCGCCCTCGGCGAGCCGGTTGGGATTCGATACCGTCCAGTCGGCAGCGTCCGCGTCCCAGTCGTAGACCGAAACGCCGTCGAAATTCGTCACGGGAATGCTTTCGGCGGTCTCCGTGTCCACGACTGGTTCCGCCGTGAGATCGTTCACCGCCGCGGCGGGCGCGGCGAGGAACGTCATGCTGCCGAACGTGACTTCGGAGAGAAACGCCGCGCGGACGGTGTATTCCTCCGGCACGCCCTCGGAGGGGCTGGCGAGCAGAGCCGCGGTATAGGAGCCGGTGTTTCGCATGACACCGAGATGCGCCGTATCAAGATCGGACACGCGCCCGGCGGCGGACGCCGTAACGGTGCCGCTCTGGTAGAGCCGGAAGAGCTTGAGCATCGTGTCCTCGTAATCGCGGTGGAGTTGGGAGAGACGGCGGTACTCGCCCTCGGCGTCCACGTCGCGCAGGGTGAGCACAGTTGTGCCGGCATAAACCTGCCGTTCCACGGCGGTGTTGACCGCCGCGACCGTGCCCGCCGAAGCAGTCACATTCCAGGCGCTGTGCGGATAGAGCGTTCCCGTGCCGACGGTCTCGCCGTCGAGCACGATGTCGGCGCTCTCGCCGAGCGCCGGGCCGTCGTCCGTGAGCGTCACGGTGAGGGTGTTGCCCCGGCGGATCTCAATGCGGCCCGGATATTCCGTGCCGGCCTCAAGCCGGACGGTGACGCTCTTGCCGGGGGTCGCGGCGTCGGATTCCGTTTCGGCATCTATGGCCATGCGCCCGTCGAGCGAAACGACCATGAGAGCGCCATACTCACGGATGACGGACTGCACATCGTCGCCCGCCGCGGCGTAGACCGCTTTGACGCGGCCCGCCGCGGGCGCGGCAAGATAGGCGTTCGTCGCGCCGGAGGCCGCAGTGCGGACCTCACCGGCGATGTATTCGAGATTGCTCTGCACCGTGGCGATCGTGTTCATGACCGAGGTCTTGTCCACGGCGGCGAGAGCCTGCCCTTCGGCGACGACGTCGCCGTTCGCAACAAGGTACTCCGTGATCTCCACGCCGTGCGGCACGGTGATCTTTACGCCGTCCTCGCCGGAGAGCGTGCCCGCGCCCGCGACGGTGGAGTCAATGTTGCCGCGCTGCACGGCGATGGACTTCGCCGCGCCGTTGTTCTCTTCCTTCTGACCGGAGGAGAGCATCGCCGGGAGCGCCGCCATCAATATGGCGACAGTCACGAGCACCGCGGCGATGATGATATTTTTTGTTCTTTTCCGTTTTGCTTCCATGTCAGCCTCCGTAATGCAGCGCGTCGATGGGCTTCATTTTCGCAGCCTTGTTTGCCGGATACAGCCCGAAGATCACGCCGATGGCAAAGCAGAAGATCGCCGCGAGCGCCACAACGCCGCCGCTGAGCGCAAATTGCAGCCCGGCGTCCGCCGCAATGGTCGAGGCAAGACGCAGGATGCACCACGAAAGGAAAATTCCTATGACGCACCCGAGCATGCAGAGAACGACCGCTTCCATCAGAAATTGCAGCAATATCGTGCCGCGGTCTGCGCCGATGGCCTTGCGGATGCCGATCTCGCGCGTGCGCTCCGTGACGGTGACGAGCATGATGTTCATAATGCCGATGCCGCCGACGATGAGCGATATGCTGGCGATGCCGCCGAGCAGGATCTTGAGAATGTTTGTCACGGACCCCATCGCGTCTTCCATGACGTCCATGGAATAGACCCAGTAGCCGTCGGAGCTGCCGAAGAAGTTATAGAGAAAGTCGTTGACGGCGGCTTCGGCGTCGGCCATCTTCGTGCCTTCCGGCGCGGTGACATAGAACTCCGAAATGGCGCTGCCGCTCTGGGGATACTGGCGTGTGAACGAGGTGAAGGGAATGTAGACCGTTGCCAGACGGCTGCTGCTGTATACAAGCGACGTTTTTTCACCGAGCACGCCGACGATCGTATAGCGCATGCCGTCGATGGAGAAGTCCTCGCCCACGCAATCGGTATAGCCGACGATCTGCTCCGCAGCCTGCTTGGAAAGGACGCACACGCGGCTCGCGTTATCGACGTCCGTATTTTTGAGATACCGGCCGTATTCGATAGTAAGACCGTTGATGTCGGCGTATGCCGGCATGGTGCCGATAAGATCAATGTCGTCGCTCGAGGAGCCGGCTTTGCCCTTGGCGCTGCCGCGGTTGATCGGCGCGACGGCCTCGACGTTGTCGTTTTCCTGCGCCCACTTTTTGAGATCGTTCACCGTGAGTGAGCTTCCGACCTCCTGCTGCCAGACGTAGGCGTCTACATAGTTGCTGCCGAGGCTGGAAACCTCGTCCGTTACGGTGCTCGTGGCACCGTTCACGAGGCTTACCAGCACGACGAGCGCCATGACGCCGATGATGATGCCGAGCATCGTAAGCGCGGCGCGCATCTTGTTCGAGCCGATGCTGCGCAGCGCCATTTTAAAGGATGATATCATAGCTGCACCTCCGTGACGCGCCCGTCGAGAATGTGGATGCTGCGCTTGGCCTGACGAGCAATGTCGTTGTCGTGCGTGATGAGAACAACGGTGTTTCCCTGCTCGTGCAGCTCATGGAGAATGTCCATAATCTCGCGGCTGGTTTTGGAGTCAAGGTTGCCGGTCGGCTCGTCCGCGAGCAGGAGCGATGGCTCCGTTACGAGCGCGCGGGCAATGGCTACGCGCTGCTGCTGACCGCCGGAGAGCTCCGTCGGCAGGTGCTTGGCGCGGTGGGAGAGACCCACGCGCTCAAGCGCCGCGGCGACGCGCTTTGCCCGGTCCGCCGGCTTTACGCCGCGATAGACGAGCGGGAGCTCTACATTCTCCTCTGCGGAGAGCTTGGCGATGAGGTTGAAGTTCTGAAAAATGAAGCCGATCTTCTGATTGCGGACGCGGGCGAGCTGTTTTTCGCTGTAGTCCTCGATGGGGATGCCATCGAGCCGGTAAGTCCCGGCGTCTGCCACGTCCAGACAGCCGATGATGTTCATCAGCGTGGACTTGCCGCTGCCGGAGGGACCGATGACGCTCACGAACTCCTTCGGGTAAATGTGCAGCGTCACATGGTCGAGCGCGTGGACGCGCTCCTCGCCGATCTGGTAGACCTTGGAAACGTCATGTAAATCGATCATAGCGTTATCCTTCCACCGGTACGCTGACGACCGCGGAGCCGCCGTCCTCGGCGATAACGGCGTCGCCGCCCGAGGAGACGGTGACCTCTCCGTCGCTGCCGTCCTCGACCCAGGCATCGCCGCCGCTCGCGTCGCCGTCCGTGCCGTAGTAATAGGCGTAGGGGTCATAGGCTTCCTGATAGTATACGGTCTGGCCCTCAGCGAGACCTTCGGTGATCTCCACCATGCCGCCGCCGGTAAGACCGGGGATGACCGCCGTTTCGCCGCCGAGCGTGCCGGTGGCGGGGTCATACGTCGTATAGACGAACGAGCTGTCGCGCGTCTGGCGCAGCGCCTTTTCCGGGATGAGCAGGGCGTTGTCCACGCCCTCGATGCGGATGAGCGCCTTGGCGGTCATGCCGGGGA
Organism: Clostridiales bacterium UBA4706; assembly: GCA_002404605.1. GTDB lineage: Bacteria > Bacillota > Clostridia > Oscillospirales > Oscillospiraceae > Apopatocola. Next base: position 18,961 of record DHKA01000009.1, read on the forward strand.
GCATGCGGGGATCTTTATCCAGCGTGATCTCTACTTTATAGCTCGTGATGCCGTAGCTGCTCTCGGCTGAGCGCTCCACCGCCGTCACATCGCCGGAGAATACCTCGTCGCCGATGGTGCTCACGGTGATCTGCGCCTTTTGCCCGTTCTGCACGGAGAGAATGTCCGTCTCGTCCACGCTCACGGTGAGCTTCATGCTCGTGTCGGATGAGAGCGTAAGAAGTGCCGTTTCGCTGCTCGCTGCGGAGCTTGTGGAACCGTCCGAATTGTTCGAATCGTTCGCCGACACATAGCCGTTCGACGAGCCGCCGTAGACCATGCCGTCGCTGTAGTCGCCGGTGTCTGTATCATCGCCGCTGCCGGTGGTCTTGTCGCTGTAGTCGATGGAGGAGACGGAGCCGTCAAACGGCGCGGTCACCGCTCCGGCACTGTACATGCCGAGCAGCGCCATGAGATCCTCTTCCTTCTCGCGGCGATCCTTGAGGACGGATTCGTAGTTCGCGCTGTACGCCGTGTCGCGCAGATTGAAGAGACAGTTGCCCGCATACACCTGCCGGTTCTCGGCGGTGTTGACCGAGGAGACAATGCCCGCATAGCCGGTGATGCGCAGCGGGTTGTGGATATAGAGCGCGCCTTCGCCGAGGGTGTTGCCGTCGGCGTCCAGCACCGTGGCGGCGGCATCGACCGCCGGGCCGTTGTCGGTGATGAGAACGGTCGCCTTGCCGCTCTGGATCTTGTCCACCGTGCCGGGATACGTCTTTTCGTCCACGGTCACGCTGGCCTTGTCGCCCGCGGCGAGAGACCCGGCGTCGATATCCACGGCCATATACCCGTCGAGCGAGAGTACCGCGAGAGCGCCGTGTTCCATCATGCAGGCGGCAACGTCGTCGTCCTTCTGCGCGTAGACGATCTTCACACGGCCGTTTACGCCGGTCGTTATGTACGGCTGCACCGTTTCACCGGTCGCGGCGCGCAGCTGCTCGTCGAGCTTATCGAGTTCGGACTGCACATCGCTCATCGCGCCCATGACGGAGGAGAGCTCCACCGTGGCGAGCGCGTCGCCCTTCTTCACGATCTCGCCCGCCTTAACGAGGATCTTGTCGAGCTTCACGCCCTTGGGCAGGACGATCTGCTGCGTGTCCGCGTCGGTGAGCATGCCCGAGCCGGAAACGGTCGTGCTGATGCTGCCGGTCGTGACGGTCGCTTCATTCACGGTCGGGGCATTCATGCTGCCGACGGCCTCGCTGACCTTTTTCTTCGCCGCGCGCACGCCGAAGAAAATGGCGAGCGCGAGCACCACAACGATCGATACCGTCACAATGATGCGGCGGCGCTTTTTGCGCTGCTTTTCGCGCTGGATCGAGGCGAACAGCGCCTGGTCCCGATCCCCGGTCTGCTCCGGGGCGGACGTTACATTCTTTTCATCCATGGTTTTTCTCCTAAATCCTGTGATTTTCCGGAATGGATACCTCTAAGACGCGCCAAAACCGGATTCGGTTCTGTTTCGCCGGTGACAATATGGTAACAAACCCCGCTTTAAGAATAAAGCGGGGTTTGTTCAGCCTGTCGAAAAACGCGGT
>DHKA01000086.1 GCA_002404605.1 Clostridiales bacterium UBA4706
CTGGGCCGCCGTAGCCGTCCTGACCCTCCTGGCCGCCCTGCTGAGCTGAATATGGGATAGCGTGAAAGGCTTCGGGTATCCCCCGGGGCCTTTCACTTTCTTTGGTAGCCAATACGATAAAAGGGAGAGCGTGATCGCTCTCCCCTTTCCTATATCTACCACTATATCTATATATCCGGGATACCAGCATCAACTCTCCGGCTGGTTGGAAACGATGAAATAGGGCTGCGGGCTCTGTCCGTCCTGCGTGGGGCGCAGGGTGATACAGCCGCCGGAATAGTATAGCTTCAGCAGGCCATCGTCCGTGCGCTCACCACCGGTCAGCGTCACCGTATTCAGGCCCGTATCCGTGTGGGTGGCGTACCAGGCGTCGGCCTCTTCCCAATAGAGCAGGTTATCCAGCCCCATTTTCCGGGTATCGTCCAGGGAGATGTCAAAATACTGCCGGAGAATGTCATCCATGACCGCCCGGGGCGCCCGGAAAATGCCATAATTCTCTGCCGCAGGTTCCTGCTCCAGCACCCAGTCCCGCTCCCGATCGGTCACATAGCACTGTCCATAGATCAGTCCCGCGTAGCCGATGCCATCGTAGAACAGACGGCGCAGATCCACGGCCTCCGCCGCTTCATAGTAGCTGGTGCAGGCCTGGGCATACCAGCTCCCCGGGGCAAACAGCTCCTGAAGCTCCTGAAGCTCCGCCTCCGTCAGCTTGTTGGACTCCGGCCCCGCATGGGCCGTACAGCCCATCAGCATCACCATACACAGCAGGGCCGCAAGCAGGGGAAATAAATGCTTTTTCATCTTCATTTACCTTCCTTTCTAATCGAAATCATACCGGAAAAGGGATACTCTGCAATCTCGTTGCTCCGGGTAAATTTGTCACTCGATGACCACAGGCACTGCATTGATAGTATAGAATCACCCCGGACTGATTTTTTACTGCAACAGAATTATCCTCAACTTTCTTTTCTCAGTTTCTGTTTTTAATTTTCCGAAGGAGTGGTCTCAGTGTTGGTTTTAAATTAGTTAATCATAAGCATTCCCTCCAATCTTCTTATAATATATCACACAAAATATAGTGAAGTCAACTACAAAATAGTTCGAAAATTTCAGGAGGGAATTCTGAATTTTCTTTTTTTCCTTAGACACGCTTGTGGGAATCGTGAATATCCCCACAGCAGAGGAAATGGCGGCACACGCCGCAAAGCAAAAAGCATCGAAAACTGCCTGAACAACAGGCAAAGCGGCAGGAATTTCTCTCTTGCCACCTTACATACGAAGTTTGTCCCTATCTGGGTTAATATATGTGAGGCATCGGTATAAAGGAAACTTCAGTATCGTCGTATAAAATATTTTTGGGATTTATGACACAAATGGAAGAAATTCTTGCCCACGTCCAACCTTCGGGCAAGTCAAACGGAATCTCATCCTCAATGCATTTCACGCTGCCGTCTGCGAACTTCTCATAATGCAAATTATGCAGTTAGCAAAAGCATAAAAATGTTGTGCTTTTTTGAATGTCCCTGATTCCATGTTGCACTTTCGGATCCGCCCTATTCCGAAGACTCTATTTGTCATTATGTACTACTTCCACCCGTTCCGTTTAGCTAAATCGTTCATCGCAAAGCAAAATCTTTCCCACTGTGTCAATGCTGTCTGCAACGGGTCGCCCTCGCGGATGCGCAGGGTGCGGCGGATCTCCTTGGGGATGACGACGCGGCCGAGATCGTCGATGCGGCGAACAATTCCGGTTGCTTTCATATTTATCTTCTCCCTTGCGTTTTTAATGTCCGGCAAACCTATTGTTTACCAACCGCGGGAGATTATGCGCATTTCGCACCGCCGTGACGAATTCTGGCGACGGAGGCGCGAGTTTTTGCCGCTGCATGTGTTGTCATTTCTTCGCATTTAAGTAATAATAATATTATTTATAATCAAATGTCGGAAAAAGGGAAAAGATCGCCCACGCCCGATCCCGTAAATACAAATCCAAAGGAGATAAAACCATGAGCTTTCAAGACGCTATTGCATCCGTATTTCAAAAGTATATCTGCTTTTCCGGCAGGGCGCGGCGGCGCGAGTACTGGTACTTTGTGCTGCTCAACTGGGTCGTGAGCGCGGTCCTCACCGCATTTATCCGCTATACCGACAGCGATTTCCCGTCGCTTCTTCTATCACTTTGGAATATCGCTGTGTTTTTGCCTGGTCTCGGCGTCTGCTGGCGGCGGCTGCACGATATTGGGCGCAGCGGCGCGTGGTTCTTCCTGAACTTTGTGCCCCTCATCGGCCAGATCATTCTTCTCGTCCTGCTCTGCAAAGACAGTCAGCCCGGCTGGAACCAGTACGGCGACAGCCCCAAGTACCCCTCCGGCGGGTACGGCGGCGGAGATGGGCAGGGCGGCTACAGCCAGGGCTCTTATCAGCAGAACCCTTACGGTCAGAACGGCGACCAGAACAGCGGCAGCTACGACTGGAAGCCTTGACAGATACTTCGTTTCCGTGACAACGGTATAGAAGCAGAACGGGAAATACGGATCATATAAAATTTGAGCTAATGAGCAAAAAACCACCGTCCCATAGGAACGGTGGTTTTTTGCGGTGGACGATACAGGACTCGAACTTGCGGATGCCTGCCGCTGCGCGGCTGCATCCGCACATATTCCGCTTCGCTCAACGCACCCTTCGGGTGAGGGTCGCAGGTTTGAACTGGCAAATACGAAAAAATGCCGCTCCTTCGGGAGCGGCATTCTGGTGGACGATACAGGACTCGAACCTGTGACCCTCCGCACGTCAAGCGGATGCTCATACCAGCTGAGCTAATCGTCCAAATTTTTCAAGGCAAGGGGCATTATACAAAAGATAATACCCCTTGTCAACTGTTTTTGCGTTTTTTTCAGAAAAATCTGCAAAGATCAGTTCGGCTTGTTCGTTGCCTCGGCGTAGATGATGCTGTCCCACTCGAGATTGTCCTGCTCGTAGGTGTCGGGATCGTACAGATTCTGCGTGAGGTACGCCGCCTGATAGGACGGGACGTAGATCGTCACATAGTCCTGCAGACCGCCGCACTCGGCAATGATGACGGCGTGGACCGTGATGTTCGGCGACGCACCTACGACGGTCACGATGCCGCGGTCATCTACGGTGAGGATCTTCTCGTTGCTGCTGCGCCACGTCACAGGCAGATCGTCCGAACTCGGGAAGACGTTCAGATCCAAATCAATGGTAATCTCGCCGGCGTTCGTGAGCGTGAGAGAGTGGTCTTTGACATTGCTGTTCAGGAACGCGATCGCCATCGACTCAATGACCGGGGTGGGGCTGGCTTCGGGCGTCGGGTTGGGCGAGGGGCTGGGTGTCGGCAGATCGGCCGCGCTGTAGACGATCTGGCTGCCGGGGTTATTCGTCACGGACGGACGGTTGCCGGAGTTGGAGCCGGAGTCTTTCCCTCCGCCGACGATGAGCACGACGACGGCAAGGATCACGGCGACGAGAAGAATGCCGCCGAAGATGAGCTGCCAGCGGATGTCGGCACCGGCGCGGCGGGAAGCGGCGGTGTTCGGCGTGGCGGATGCGGTCGTATACGGTACGCGGTTCGGCTGATTCTGCCGGGGCGTGCCGCAGTTCGGGCAGCGGTTGCGCAGTCCGGAGTATTTCTGGCCGCAGCGACGGCAGGTGGTTTCCGGAATGAAGCCCATAGGATGACCTCCTTCGTATAATAAAAAACTGCATAATTTCGGGATTTATACTATTCCACAGTAGCGTGTGTATTTTACTATACGAATCGGTCTCTGTCAAGTTTTCCCGCTGTTCCGGGCGTTTTCAGAGCGCGAGCGTGCCGCTCTCGTCCTCGAGAAGGATCAAGATCTTCTCCTGCGCGCCGGTCATCGCGTTCACATAGAGGAGATAATACCGCCCGTCCTCCGTTTCGCAGATGAGTTCGCGGCAGTAGATCTCCTCCGCGCCCGATGTCGGGATGACGGCGAGCTTTTCGCTTTTGACCGTCAAGCCTTCGGCTGCCGATGCGCGGGCGTCCTCCTCCGATACTGCCGGTTCGGGCAGATCCCTCTCGGCGTGGGACGTGAGATATGCCTCGGCGTCAAAGCGCAGCATCTCGCCGGTATCCATGGCGACGGCGAGCTTTACCATATCCGGATAGCACATCACGCCGTCCTGCTCAGCGCAGTACGTCACGGTGAGCACATGGTCCTTGAGAATGTGATAGCTCTCCTTCATGCCGCGGTAGCCGTGCGCGGAGAGAAATTCCGCGGCCTTTTCAAGCGCGGCGTCCGCTGTGATGGCCGAGCGCACCGGCGCGCGCTGCGAGAGGGCGCGCACGACATACCCGCCCCTCCGGCTGACGCTCACGGTATAGTCCCCGCCGGTGAACCGATAGACGGGAATTTTTCCCTCACTTTCCCCGGCGGCGGAGACGAGATTGCTCCGCATGCCGAGAAAGCCCGCCGCGACGAGCGCGGCGGCGTCCTGCGTCACCTCGCGCGCGTCCTTTATCATACGCGGCTCGCGCTCGGCTACGGAGGCGGAAAACGGCCCGTCGTATATGAGCGACGGCATTTCCGGGAACTCCTGCTCCATGCCGAGAAAGCTGTCGCCGAGAGAGGGGAGCGCATCGTCCATCGCGGCGGCGGCGCGGGTGCTCACAAGTCCCCCGGCGACGTCCGAGCGGAGCTGTGCCAGATTGCCGGAGAGGAGCGCGGCCGTGTCGCCGAGTGCGCGCAGATTTTCGCGCGCTTCCTCGGTCACATCATCGCCGCCGCTGCTCTCGCGCAGGAGCCAGAGCGCATAGTCGCCGGTCTTGGCGAAAAAGGACGCCGTGTTCTCCAGCTCCATGAGCGGGATGGAGAGCGACGAGAGCGCCGCGCTCGCCGTCTGCGCGCGGGAATAGACCTCCGCGCAGAGCGAGGCGGTGATGGCCGGGCTCACGGCGTACTGCGATTTTTCGAGCGCCGCAGAAAGGCCGTCCGCTGCGGCGCACAGCTCGGAAAAGGCGTATTCCCCGCGGTAGCGTTCCTCCCGTTCGGCGGTCACGGCGCGGCGGTAGAAAATGACGCTCGCCGCGCCGAGCGCGACGGTCGCGGCAGCAAGGAAGGAGATAATTCGTATGGTCGTTCGTTTCTTCATAATAATACAGCACCTCTTTTCGCTTAGTATGGCGAAAAGAGGCGCTGTTTTGCCGAATTTCTTCGACCTTATTTTGTCATATTTTCCAGTTTCTCGATGCCCTTGTCGATGCGCGCGAGCGTTTCGGCCTGGCCGAGAATGTGGCAGATCTCCACGGCGCCGCCGGGCGTCACGGCTTCGCCGGAAACGGCGATGCGCACGGGCCACATGACGAGAGCGTTCTTGCAGCCGAATTCCGCCGCCGCTCCGATCAGACAGTCGTGCACGGCCTCCTCCGTCCACTCGGTGATGGCCGCGAGACGCGGGCGCATCTTTTTGAGCATGTCGAGCGCGGCGGCCTCGTCGCACTTGGACTTCTTGTGGACGTAGAGCGCGGTATCGTACTCGGGCAGCGTATCGAAGAAGCCGAGCTTTTCGGGAATGTCCGAGAGCTTTTCGGTGCGCTGCTGCAAAATGGCGGCGATGAGAGCGGGATCGTAGCTTTCGGTCTTGACGGCCTTGCGGATCCACGGCTCGGCCACGCGCGCGAACGCTTCGGGGGACATGGCCTTGATGTACTCACTGTTGAAGTACGTGAGCTTTTCGATATCGAAGATGGCCGGGGACTTCGAAATGCGGGACATATCGAACGCTTCCGCGAGCTCGTTGATCGAGAAGATCTCCCGTTCGCCGCCGGGCGCCCAGCCGAGGAGCGCGACGTAGTTCACGATCGCCTCGGTGAGGAAGCCCTGCGCGACAAGATCCTCGTAGGACGGGTCGCCGTGGCGCTTGGACATTTTGTTGTGTGCGTCGCGCATGACGGGCGAGCAGTGGACGTAGCTCGGCACGTCCCAGCCGAGACCTTCGTACAGAAGGTTGTACTTCGGCGCGCTGGAAAGATACTCGCTGCCGCGCACGACGTGGGTGATGCCCATGAGATGATCGTCCACGACGTTTGCAAAGTTGTAGGTCGGCAGGCCGTCGCGCTTGATGAGCACCTGATCGTCGAGATCGGCGTTCGGCGCGGTAATGTCGCCGAAGATCTCGTCGTGGAACGTCGTTTCGCCCTCGTGGGGGATCTTCTGGCGGATGACCCACGGCATGCCGGCGTCGAGACGGCGCTGCACCTCTTCCGCGGAAAGATCGCGGCATGGATCGTCCTTGCGGGTGAAGTCGCCGGAATCCTCCTCGGACTCGGTCTTGTCGCAGAAGCAGTAATAGGCGTGGCCGCGCTCCACAAGGCGCTTGGCGTAGGGGAGATAGGTGTCGCGCCGCTCGGTCTGGACGTAGGGACCGACCGGACCGCCGACGTCGGGGCCTTCGTCGTGGTCGAGACCGCAGTCGCGCAGCGTTTTATAAATGACCTCGACCGCGCCCTCTACCTGGCGGGACTGGTCGGTGTCCTCGATGCGGAGCAGGAACTTGCCGTGCGCGTGGCGGGCGATGCACCAGGTGTAGAGCGCCGTGCGCAGATTGCCCACGTGCATATACCCCGTGGGGCTCGGCGCGAAGCGGGTGCGGACCTCGCCGCGCGGGATGCGCTCTTCCATTTTCTCAAACCATGTATTGTCCATACGGATAAACCTCCCAAAGGTCTTTTGTCATTTTCCCATCTTATTGGATAGGCTCTGTATTGTCAAGCCAAAACCGGCGTGATATAATGCCATAATAATTAAAATAAGGTGCAAAATGAAACCTTATATTATTTAAGAAAGGGAGAATCATCATGGAAGAAGCTGCCCGCAAAAAAATCATATTCTCCGGCATCCAGCCCTCCGGCGATCTTACGCTCGGCTCGTATATGGGGGCGATCAAGAACTGGGTGGCGCTCTCCGATGAATATGAATGCTACTACTGCATCGTAGACATGCACGCCATCACCGTCCGGCAGGTGCCGGCCGATCTGCGCCGCCGCGCGCTTTCGCAGCTCGCGCAGTACATTGCCTGCGGTCTTGACCCGAAGAAGAACACTCTGTTCATCCAGAGCCATGTCCCCGCGCACGCGCAGCTCGGCTGGGTGCTCGACTGCTACACCATGTTCGGCGAGCTCTCCCGCATGACGCAGTTCAAGGATAAGTCTGCCAAAAATGCGGATAATATCAACGCCGGCCTCTTCACCTACCCCGCGCTCATGGCCGCGGACATCCTGCTCTACCAGACCGATCTTGTCCCCGTCGGCGGCGACCAGAAACAGCATGTGGAGATCTGCCGGGATATCGCGATGCGCTTCAACAACATTTACGGCGACGTGTTCCGGATCCCCGAGCCCTATATCCCGCCCACGGGCGCGCGCATTATGAGTCTCACGAGCCCGGAGAACAAAATGTCGAAGTCCGACAAGGACCCCGGCGGGTGCATCTATATCATGCAGTCCCCGGACGACATTATGCGCTGCTTCAAGCGCGCCGTGACGGACTCCGAGACCGGCCGCTGCGTCTATGCCAGTCCCGAAAAGCCGGGCGTAACGAACCTTATGCAGATCTACAGCGTCTGTACAGGTAAGACCATGGACGAGATCGAGGCCGAGTTTGACGGCAAGGGCTACGGCGCGTTCAAGCCCGCCGTGGGTGAGGCCGTTGTAGAAACGCTGCGCCCCATCCGCGAGGAGGCCGAACGGCTTATGAAGGACAAAGCGTATCTCGAAGACGTCCTGCGCGACGGCGCGGAGCGGGCGGCCTATGCCGCCAACCGCACGCTGCGCAAGGTCTATAAGAAGATTGGTTTTGTTCAAATCTAATTCTCAGTAAATTTCAGGCACCGCCGCGCTGCGCGGCGGCACTCGAAAAAAAGAAAGGCGGAAGGGAATGCTTCCTGCTCTGGCTCTGCGGCTGCGGGTGCGTGTGCTGCTCGCGCTGCTCGCCGCGGCTGCGGTGTGTCTGCTTGCCACGCCCGCCGTGCGAAAATTTGCCTGCAAGATCGGTGCGATGGACATGCCGGGCGAGTCCCGGCGCGTCCACGACCACCCGATCCCCCGGCTCGGGGGGCTGGCGCTGTTTGCCGGCTTTCTCGTTGGGGTGCTGCCGTTCACGGGCATCGACGAGCCGGTGCAGGGTATCCTGCTCGGCAGCGTTATTATCGTTGTTACCGGCGCGGTGGACGATCTCATTTCGCTCCGCCCATGGGTCAAGCTCGTTTTGCAGATCATCGCTGCGGTCGTCGCCATCCGGCACGGCGTTGTGATCCGCATTCTCACCAACCCCGGCGACGCCTCTGCCGAGGCGATCGCTCTCGGCGCGCTGAGCATCCCGGTGACGCTCCTCTGGATCGTCGGTATGACGAACGCCTTGAATCTCATCGACGGGCTCGACGGGCTCGCCGCGGGCGTGTGCGGCATCGGGTGCGCCTCGATGCTCGCGGTGTCGCTCTTTCTTCCGAAGGCGACGGAGATCTCCGTGCTCGTCGCCGCGCTCGGCGGCGCGTGTCTCGGGTTTCTCCCGTTCAACATCAATCCCGCCAAGATTTTCATGGGCGATTCCGGCTCGCTGCTTTTGGGCTATGTGCTCTCCACGGCGTCGGTGCTCGGTCTCTTTAAAATGTATACGCTCGTCGCGTTCGCGGTGCCGGTGCTCACGCTCGCGCTGCCGCTCACGGATACCGCGTTTGCCGTTATCCGGCGGCTGAGCCGGGGCGAGAGTCCGTTCCATCCCGACCGCGGTCACATCCATCACCGGCTGCTCGCGCTGGGACTCACGCAGAAGCAGGCGGTCGCCGTGCTTTATGCCGCCAGCGGCATTCTCGGCGCGGCGGCAGTGCTGCTCGCAGCGAACGCCGCGAAGCGCTTCTGGCTGCTGCTCGGCGCGGTGGCGCTCGCGCTCGGCATATGGCTGTATGTTTTCGCGGACCATCATTTCCCAGCGGACCCCGCGGCAAAGAAGCCGGACAAAAAAGAGGACGGCAGCACGAAACCGTGAGCCGTCCCTACAGATCAAAATAGTACGCGCCCAGCGCGATGAGCATTTCCCAATCGCCGCTCTCCCGGTAGAGCAGCCACAAGATCGCCAGCACCAGAAGGTCCTCGGTCTCCAGCCGCTTTGGGTCGAGCCGCTCGAAGATGCCGTCCAGCCCGCTGCGAAGAGACAGCAGCGGCGAGGGCGGCGTTTTTTCGTTCTCCGACGGTGGGGGACGCTCCGGCGCACTCTCGCGCGGCAGCGGCGAGCCGCTCTGCGCATTTTCCGGCGGCAAAGGCTCTTCCACGCGCGTGCGCTCGCCGGTGCTGCCGTTATAGCGGTTATAGGCCATCGCCGCGCCCCCATTCCGAAAAGGCCGCCCCCGCGATCCGCGCCGCGCCCGCAATGCGCAGCGCCCGGGAGAGACGGCGCGCCCTGTCCGCGCTCAGATACGGCGCGAGCGCGTCGGCCAATTGTTTTTTCCCGTTTCCGTTCTGCCCCGCCGTGAGGCGCGACAAAAGCCCCGGCAGACTCCCGGCGAGACTGCCGAGCAGCCCGCCGCCCGGCGCTTCCGGCGCAGACGGCGGCGCGGCGCTCTCCGATGATAGGTTTCCCATGAGCTTCTGCGCCATGGCCGCGATGCGGCTCATCTCCTCGGGGTTGGAGAGCACGGCGTTGAGCCGGTCTTCCAGCTCGCTCATTTTCCGTTTCCGAAACGCGAGAGCTTTTCGGCCAGGGCCTTGCCCTCGCTTGTCGAGAGGATCTGCGTGAGGAGCGCTTTGAGCTGCGCGGCGTCGCCGCTGCGCACCGCCCGCTCCGCCGCGGCGCCGTCGATCGCCGCGCCGAGCTTCTTCGCCTCGGGCGAGTTGGCCATGTCGCGGATCGCGCCGCCCTGCCGCCCGGAGAGCAGCTCCGCGCCCAGCTTTTCCATATCCATCATCCGTTCCACCCCCCTGTAAGGATTATATGCAGCGGGGAGAAAGAGAGTGCTTTATGCGTATTGCCGTTTTTTCCGATTCCCACGGCGTGAAGGAGCCGATACTCGCCGCCATTGAGGAGCAAAAGCCCGATATGGTGCTCCATCTCGGCGACTATGTGCGCGACGCCGAGACGATCGCGGCGCATTTCCCGTCGCTCGATCTGCGCTATGTGCGCGGCAACTGCGACGCCTATTCCCGCTGCGACGCGGAGGAGAACCTTCTCTTCAACGCCGACGGCGTGCGCATTTTTATGACCCACGGCCACCGGTACAACGTGAAGCTCGGGTACGAGAGCCTGGCGAACGCCGCGCACTTTTCCGGTGCGCATCTCGCGCTCTTCGGCCACACGCATGAGGCGGACTTCCTCCGCATGGGCGATGTGACGCTTTTTAACCCCGGCTCTGCCGGGATGGGACGGCAGACCTACGGCATGATCACCGTGAAGGGAACGGAGTTCCAATGCGAGATACTCTCCCTGTGAACGCCGGCCGCCGGTACTTTGCCGCGGCGGACGTTCTCCGCATTCTTTGCATCTTCACCGTGGCGTGGTTCCACATCTGGCAGCAGTCGTGGCTCGATCCGTCGTTCGTGATCGGCGGACGCTATTTCGATCTTCAGCGCATCGTGCGGCGCGGGTATATGCTCGTGGATCTCACGCTGCTGCTCACCGGCTTTCTGCTCTACCGCCCGCTCGTCCGCGCGGAAGGAAGGATCGCGGACGTGAAGGGGTTTTATTACCGGCGGCTCTGCCGGATATTGCCGTGCTATCTGCTCGCGGTGCTCGTTGCGGCGGCGTTTTCGCTCGCGCGCGGCGGCGCCATCGGGAGCGCTCCGCTCTGGCGCGATCTTCTCGCACATCTCACGTTTACGCACACGTTCTCCATGGACACGTATTACTGGACGAGCCTCAACGCCGCGCTCTGGACCGTTGCGGTGGAGATGCAGTTTTATCTTGTGTTCCCGCTGCTCGCCCGCGCGTTTGGAAAGCGCCCGGCGCTCACATTCTCGCTCATGACGCTCGCGGCGCTCGTGAGCCGTGCTCTCGTTGCGGTGCGCGCGCACGAGCTCTCGCTCTGGGTAAATCAGCTTCCCTGCATGCTTGATCTCTATGCCCTCGGCATGCTCGCGGCGCATCTCCTCGAAAAGCGCGCGGCCGCGCCGCGCCGGTGGGTGTTCCTGCCGCTCGCGCTGCTCGCACTCTTCGGCGCGTTTGCCGTCCTCTGGCGGCAGAACGCCGCGGGGGACGCGGAGATCAAAACGGCGCAGCTCCTCTGGCGGCTGCCGCTCGGCGTGTGCGGCGCGGCATTCCTCTATTTTGCCGGACGCGCGCCGGAGAGCGTGGACCGCGCCTTTGGGAATCGCCTTGTCCGGTTTTTGAGCGCCATATCCTATAACTTTTATATCTGGCACCAGTTCCTCGCCGTGAAGCTCAAGGAGTTTCATATCCCGGCGTATGTTTCCGAGTTCCCGCAGATGAGCGAGGGACGCGCCTGGCAGACGAAATACACGCTGCTCTGCTTTGCCGCTGCGTTCCTGCTCTCGGCGGTGCTCACGTATCTTGTGGAAAAGCCCGCCGGACGCGCGCTGCTGCGTCTTCGGGAGCGGAAGGAGAAAGTATGAGTTTTCGTTATCTGGACATGGAACATTATGAGCGCATCGAGCATTTCCGGTACTTCCTCTCGATGCCGTATCCGTATGTCGGCGTGACGGTCGATACCGATGTAACGGATATCGTATCCTTCTGCAAAGCGCGCGGGTATTCGTTTTATCTCACGTTCCTGCACGCCGCGGCGAAGGCCGCCGACCGCGTGCCGGAGCTGCGGCGGCGCATCCATGACGGCGTCATCATCGAATACGACGCCTGCCCGACGTCGCACACGGAGCTTTGCGCGGACGGGACGTACTGCTACTGCACGCTGCACCACGATAAGCCGTTTGAGGAATACATTGCCTATGCCGATGCCGAGCGCCGTCGCCGTCGGGAGAACGGTTCGCTGCGCGAGGACGCGGATGTGGAGAGCATGTACTTCATCTCCACGCTCCCGTGGCTGCACTACAGCGCGCTCATCCAGCCCGTAGCGGGCGGGGAGGAGTCCAACCCGCGCATCACCTGGGGCGCGTTCGCGCCAAACGCCGCGGGGCGGCTCCAGATGCCGGTGACGCTGCTCGTCCACCACGCGCTCGCCGACGGCAGCCACATCGCAAGGTTCTATGACGCGCTGCGCGCCGAGCTCGCCGCCCTCGCCGGGGATGGGGCGCATACATAATAAGTACGGCAAAGCCGGAGAGACAAACTCTCCGGCTTTCCTTTTTTGCCTTCCGGCAGTTTTTTTCTTGACAGAAGCAAAAAGGGGCTTTACAAACGCGGCGTTTTCGGGTACAAAAGTCTACGGTAGGATTAGAGTTTTTTGCCGGACGGAGGGAGAAATATGGATCAGAAAAAACGGGGACAGCTGCTGTCGATCGGGGAAATGGCGGAGACGAACCGCGTTTCGATCGCCACGCTCAGACTCTACGACCGGATGGGACTTTTGCAGCCCTGCTACCGGGACGAGGATACGAATTACCGCTACTACGATATCCGCCAGACGTCCCGGCTCGATATCATCCGGTATATGCGGAATCTCAACATGAGTCTCGCGGAAATACAAACGCTGCTCGAAAAAGAGGATATCATGCTCATTGAGCAGAAGCTCATTGAGAAAAACAACCAGATCCACCAGCAGATGCGCGATCTCAAAGCCATGCACGAGGCTGTGGAGCGGACGATCCAGTCCATCGATCGCTACCGGAAGTCGCCGGTCAGCGGGACGATCTCGCTGGAATTCATCGATCAGCGCCACATTCTGTATATCCCCTGCGCGGAGAATTTTTACGAGCAGGGGATCGTCGCCTACGAGCGGGCCGTCCACGCGCTGCGCCGGGAGCTGATGGGGCGCAATCTGCCGCAGCTTTTGTCGTACAGTCTCGGAACGAGCGTGAAAAAGGACGATTTCGCGCGGGGCAAACTGATAGCGGACAAAGTGTTCATTTTCGGCGACAAGCATCTGCGCGATTACGGGGAGAATATCGAGGTCGTCGAAAGCGGAATGTTCGCCTGCATCTATCTTGACGACTTCGATGAGGAAGCCGCGGGCGCGGAGCGCCTTCTCGAATACTGCCGTGCCAACAACTTCGTTCTGCACGGCGATTACCTCTGCGAGGAGATGACGGAGCTGAATCTCTTTGACAACAACAAGCGCAACATGTTCCTGCGCCTGCAGGTCCCCGTGATCTTCACAAAAAATTAATTAACAAAACTCTTGACTCTCTACTTGCAACAGACTGTATACTCCGTTATAGTATTTTACGGCACAGAAAGGAGCTATTATAATGGATAAAATTAAGATCGTGCAGTATGGTTGCGGAAAGATGAGCAAGTACACGCTCCGCTATGCGTATGAGCATGGCGCGCAGATCGTCGGCGGCATCGGCCACGGCGCGTCCGTCGGCCGGGACATCGGCGACTGGGCGGAGCTCGGGGTCAAGACGGGCGTCATCATCTCCGATAATGCCGAGAAGGTCCTTGACGAGTGCGACGCCGACGTCGCCATCATCACGACCCGCAGCTTCATCGGCGATATTTACGAAGCCGTCGAGCAGTGCGTCAAGCGCGGCATCAACGTCATCACGACCTGCGAAGAGGCCATTTACCCCTGGACGACCTCCGCGGCCATGATCAACAAGCTCGACGCTCTTGCGAAGGAAAACGGCTGCACCATCACCGGCAGCGGCATGCAGGATATCTTCTGGATCAACATGGTCGGTCTCGTTGCGGCGGGCTGTCACAACATCACGAAGATCAAGGGTGCTTACAGCTACAACGTGGACGAGTACGGCATCGCGCTCGCCGAAGCCCACGGCTGCGACCTGACGCCGGAAGAGTTTGAAGCGAAGATCGCTCACCCGACCGACTTTGAGCCGTCCTACGCCTGGAACGCCTCCGAAGCCATCTGCAACAAGCTCGGTCTCACCATCAAGAGCATTTCCCAGAAGCATGTTCCCTGCATCATCGACAAGGACATCTACAGCGAAACGCTCGGCAAAGACATCAAGGCCGGCCATGCCATCGGCATGTCCGCGGTCGTTACCATCGAGACCATGCAGGGCATCACCGTCGAGGAAGAGACCATCGGCAAGGTCTACGGCCCGGACGACGGCGATATGTGCGATTGGGAGATCTTCGGCGAGCCCAAGACCGAGTTCCATGTCGTGAAGCCCGCGACCGTCGAGCACACCTGCGCCACGGTCGTCAACCGCATCCCGTCCCTGCTCCGCGCTCCCGCCGGTTACGTCACCTGCGACCAGCTCGAGCCGGTCGAGTATCTCACCTACCCGATGGAGTATTACTGCTGATCTACTCCGCGGAAATAGAATTTGTGGGCAGTCGAAAGACTGCCCACATTTTTTATTATCTGCCGCGCTGCTTCACGTCCTCGTCCGCCGGAACAGAGGGGGCCTTTTGGTTGCGGAGGAACATGGCGTGCTCTTCCACATAGCGGTCGTCGATGTATTCGGCGATATCCGGGAAGAGCGCTTCCCCGGCAAGCAGTGATTTGCGGCTGAATACGACGAGATACACCGTCATGTCGTTTTCCGCGAGAAATTCCCGGATGGTATCGGCGGCGACGCGCATTGCGTCCCCCTTTGGGTAGCCGAACACCCCGGCGGAGATGACCGGGAACGCGACCGTTTCGCAGCCGTATTCCTTGGCAAGCGCGAGACTCTTCCGGTAGCAGGAGATCAGCGCTTCCCGCTCGCCGTGCGTTCCGCCGTGCCACACGGGGCCGACCGTGTGGATGACGTATTTGCAGGGCAGCCGGTAGCCTTTCGTGATCTTCGCCTCGCCAGTCTTGCAGCCGTGGAGCGCGCGGCACGCCTCCAGAAGCTCCGGCCCTGCGGCGCGGTGAATGCAGCCGTCCACGCCGCCCCCGCCGAGCAGCGCTTCGTCCGCCGCGTTGACGATGGCGTCTACGGCCATTTTCGTTATATCGTTCCGCACGATCGCAAAGGGCATGATCCCACCGCCTTTTCTTTTCAGTATATCCGCCCCCGCCGTAAATTGCAACGGTGGGAAAACGGCATAAACCGCCCGGAGGATCACAGAGGATCCTCCGGGCGGCGGACGGTTTATTTCTTTTCCGGGATCTGCGAATGCCCGGCGTTGACGAGAAGCTCATGCCGGATGTCCCACAGACGGTCGGAGAGATCGACGTAGTACCCGTGCGGGTTTTCAAACCGGAGCACCTCGGGCCAGAGCGTTTCGAGCTGCTCGGCGCAGCGCTTCCGGATAGCCTCGAGCGGCGGGAGCTCATAGACGAGCTCGCCCGCGCGGAACACGGGGACCATCATGTTTTCGGCGCGGAAATCGGTGAGCATTTTGCGCTTCCACGTGTTTTCCGGGTGGAAGATCGTGAGCGGCTGCGTATCGTCCGGCGTCTCGTCGTACAGGCAGAGATAGTCCGCGAGCGCCTTGCCGTTTTTGCGGTCATAGAACCGATAGAACTTCTTGAAATGCGGGATCGTGATCTTGGCGACATTCTCGCTCACCTTGATCTTCGGGACGATCTCGCCCGACTCGCGCTCCACGGCGACGAGCTTGTATACGCCGCCGAATACCGGCTCGCTCTTGGCGGTGATGAGCCGCTCGCCGACGCCGAAGGAGTCGATGCGCGCGCCCTGCAGCAGCAGGTCCTGGATGATATACTCGTCGAGCGAGTTGGAGCAGGTGATGTAGCAACTCTCCCAGCCCGCCTCGTCGAGTATGCGGCGGGCCTCCTTTGTGAGATAGGCCATATCGCCGGAGTCGAGCCGGATACCGCATCTGGTGATGCCCATCGGCTTAAGCACGTCGTTAAAGGCGCGGATGGCGTTGGGGATGCCGGATTTGAGCGTGTTGTAGGTATCCACGAGCAGCACCGCGTTCGTCGGGTAGCTCTCGCAGTAGGTGCGGAAGGCGTCATACTCGGAATCGAACATCTGCACCCAGGAGTGCGCCATCGTGCCGAGAGCGGGGACGCCGTAGAGCTGGTCGGAGATCGTGCAGGCGGTGCCGGAGCAGCCTGCGATATACGCCGCGCGCGCGCCGAGGATCGCCGCGTCCGCCCCCTGTGCCCGGCGGGAGCCGAACTCCATCACCGCGCGGCCCCGCGCGGCACGGACGATGCGGCTCGCTTTTGTCGCAATGAGCGACTGGTGATTCACCGCGAGCAGGAGATACGTCTCCACGAGCTGCGCCTCGATCGCGGGGGCGCGCACCGTGATGAGCGGTTCGCGCGGGAACACCGGCGTTCCCTCCGGCACGGCCCAGATGTCGCCGGTGAACCGGAAATCGCGGAGGTACTGCAAAAACTCCTCGCAGAAGATGCCCCTTGAGCGGAGATAGTCGATATCCTCGTCGGAGAAGTGGAGATTGGTGATATATTCCACGACCTGCTCCAGCCCCGCGGCGATGGCGAAGCCGCCGCCGTCCGGCACCTGCCGGAAGAAGAGATCAAAGTAGGTGATGCGGTCCTTGTATCCGTTGCGGAAGTAGCCGTTGCCCATCGTCAGCTCGTAAAAATCGCAGAGCATCGAAAGGTTCTGGTCGCTGCGAACGTTCATGGCAAAATGTCCTCCTGCCAATAGTATTGCTTCAATTATACACGCTCGCCGCGTTTTTGCAAGGCGATTGACACCGGCGCGGAAAAATACTATTCTATACTATGTAGAATTATAGATACAGGCGGGAAGCTATGGAAAACGCGCCGGAAAAAGAGAATACGACGTATCCCCGGCTGTATGCCGGCGCACCCCCGGCGAGCGGCGGACGGCGCATCGTTTTCGCGCCGTGGGCAAAGCTCGAACCGGCGGAGGGACACGCAGACGCGTCCGCCGTGGCCGCCGTGCGCGAAGCGCTGATGCGCTGCATCACCCGCGGCGAGCAGCCGGTTTTGTGCCTGTATGCCGGGGAGGACCCGGCGTGGTTCGCCGCGAAGGGCGGCTGGCTCGCCGAGGACAATCTCCGCTGCTTCCTGCGCTATGCCGGGCGCGCGGCGCGCGCGTTCGGCCATCTGACGGACGAATATATCACGTTCTTTGAGCCGAACGAGCTCGTTTGGAAAAAGAGCGCCAACCGCAATCTCAACCTGCGCTTTAAAATGCTCTCGCACATGGCGTGCGCGCACGTGCGCGCCGTGAAGCTCGTGCGCGACACGCGCGCGCAGCGGCAGCTGCCGGAAACGCGCATCGGCTTCGTGCTGCGGATGTACCCGGCGATCGAGCTCCGGCGGGGGCTGCTGCGCGGGGATAACGCCGCGACTGCCTCGGCGTATGAGATGCTGCCGCTGCTCGCCATGGCGCGGGGCGATTTTCTTCTGCCGCTGCGCAATACGCTCCGCATCCGGCCCGGAAACTGGGCGGATTTCATCGCCGTTTCCGGCGGCGGGGACGAAGAGAAGCGGCGCTACTGCTGCCATGCCGCAGCCACGCTTGCCGAGACGGAGATCTGGGAGGTCATGGATGACCGGGAGGACACATAAAACGGATACGAAGAACTTTCTGCCCGTCTCGCGCGAGGATATGCTCGCGCGCGGCTGGGACTGGTACGATATACTGCTCGTAACGGGCGACGCTTACGTCGATCACCCGTCGTTCGGCGCGGCCGTCATCGGACGGGTGCTGGAAAACGCCGGTTACCGCGTGGCGGTGCTCGCGCAGCCCGCGTGGAACGATGCTTCCGCGTTTGCTGCGATGGGGCGGCCCGAGCTCGGCGTTTTCATCGGCGCGGGCAATCTTGACAGTATGGTAGCGCACTACACGGCGGCGAAAAAGCGCCGCAGCGAGGATTTCTATTCCCCCGGCCGGAAGGCCGGGCTGCGGCCCGACCGCGCCTGCACCGTGTACGCCAACCGCGCGCGGCAGGCGTTCCCCGGCATCCCCGTCCTGCTCGGCGGGATGGAGGCGTCGCTGCGCCGGTTCGCGCATTACGATTACTGGGACGGTAAGGTCCGCCGGAGCGTCATTTTCGACGCGCGCGCGGATATCCTCGTCTACGGCATGGGCGAGAGCGCAACGCTCGAAGCCGCTGACCGCCTGCGCGACGGAAAGCCTCTGCGCGGCATCCGCGGCACGGCGGTCATCGCCGATAAAGCGCCGGAGGGTGCCGTGCTCCTGCCGTCGTTTGAGGAAGTGCGGGACGATAAGAAGAAATATGCGCTCGCCACGCGCGCGGAATACGCCGAGCACGACCCCATCCGGGGAAAGACGCTCGCGCAGGCGCACGGCGATAAATTCCTTGTTGTCTACCCGCCGGCCATGCCGCTCAAAACGGAGGAGCTGGACGCGGTCGCGGCGCTTCCCTATACGCGCGAGCCCCACCCGATGTACGATCCCCTCGGCGGCGTTCCGGCCATTGAAGAGGTGCGCTTTAGCGTCATCCACAACCGCGGCTGCTTTGGCGGGTGCAACTTCTGCTCGCTCGCGTTCCACCAGGGGCGGATGGTCACATCGCGCAGCCACGAGTCCGTCATCCGCGAGGTGGAGCAGATGACGCGTCATCCGCTCTGGAAGGGCTATGTTTCCGATGTCGGCGGCCCAACGGCGAATTTCCGCGGCCCCAGCTGCAAGAAGCAGCTCAAAGACGGCATGTGCCCCTTGAAGCACTGCCTTGCCCCGACGCCGTGCAGGAATCTTGTCGCCGACCACCGCGACTATCTCGCGCTGCTGCGGAAGCTGCGCGCCGTTCCGGGCGTCAAGAAGGTGTTCGTGCGCTCCGGCGTGCGGTTTGACTATGTCCTCTGCGACAAGAACAGCCCGTTTCTCTCGGAGCTTGTGCAGAACCACATCTCCGGCCAGCTCAAGGTGGCGCCGGAGCACTGCGTCGATACGGTGCTCGGCTATATGGGCAAGCCGCCGGTGGCGGTGTACGAGCGGTTTCTCGATAAATACCACGCGCTCAACGCGCGCTACGGCAAGGCGCAGTTCGTCGTGCCGTATCTCATGTCCTCGCACCCGGGCAGCCGGATGGAGGACGCAGTGGCGCTCGCGCTGTATTTAAAGGCGCACAACGCCCGCCCCGAACAGGTGCAGGATTTTTACCCGACGCCCGGCACGATCAGCACCTGCATGTACCACACGGGCATCGACCCCATCACGATGAAGGACGTGTACGTCCCGACGGACGCGCACGAAAAGGCGATGCAGCGCGCGCTTTTGCAGTATACCGATCCCAAAAACGCCCGGCTCGTGCGCGAAGCGCTCGTTTCTGCCGGACGCGAGGATCTGATCGGCTACGGCGGAAAGTGCCTCGTGCGTCCGGCAAAGGGCGAAACGCCGTCCAACGCCGGCGAAGGAAAGGAAAAGGACCATGGAAACAAAAAACATTCTCCTGTTCGCGTATCTGCTCGGAATGAACGCGGCGGCGTACATCCTCATGGCGGTGGACAAGACAAACGCCATGCGAAAGGCACGGCGCATTCCGGAAGCGGCGCTGCTTCTGATCGCGGCGCTCGGCGGAAGTCTGGGCGAGTGGCTCGGCATGGCAAGCCTGCATCACAAAACAAAGCATAAGAAGTTTCTGATCCTCGTGCCGCTCTTCCTGCTCGTCCATATCGCGCTCGGCACGTGGCTGCTCTTTTTCCGGGGATAAGAGAATATGTCGAAAATTGTCGAAATTACGGATTTCTCGTCCCCGGCGCTGGACGTTTACGCCCGGCTGACGGAAAACCAGCTCATTAACCGCGCCGATCCCGCAAACGCGATGTTCATCGCCGAGAGCCCGCTCGTCATCGGCCGGGCGCTCGACGCCGGGTATGAGCCGGTGTCGGTTCTCATGGAGGCGCGGCACGAAAACAGCGCGGGTGCGGAGATCCTCTCGCGTCTCGGCGCGGAGGTACCGGTGTTCACCGCCCCGGACAGCGTGCTCGTGAATCTCACGGGGTTTCACCTGACGCGCGGCATGCTCTGCTGCATGCGCCGCCGGGCGCTGCCGCCGGTCGGGGAACTTTGCCGGGACGCATCGCGCGTCGCGGTGCTGGAAAACGTGATGAACCCGACGAACATCGGCGCGATCTTCCGCAGCGCGGCGGCGCTCGGCATGGACGCCGTGCTGCTCACCGAGGCCGGAAGCGACCCGCTGTACCGCCGCGCCGCGCGCGTGAGCATGGGCACGGTCTTTCAGGTGCCGTGGACGTATCTCCCGGCGGGGGAGAGCTGGCAGGATACGCTGCACGCGCTCGGCTTTGAAACCGCGGCGCTCGCGCTGCGGGAGGACAGCTTGAGCATCGCCGATCCGCGCCTTGCAAGGGTCGAAAAGCTCGCGCTCTGTCTCGGCACGGAGGGCGACGGGCTCGCAGACGATACCATCGCCAACTGCGACTATACCGTGCGCATCCCGATGTCGCACGGCGTGGACAGTCTGAACGTGGCTGCGGCGAGCGCGGTCGCCTTTTACCAGCTCGGCACGCTCTGCCGCGAAACGAAAGAATCCCTATGAAAAAAAGCATTCAGATGCTCACCGCGGCGTGGACGCGCTGCGCGCCAACATCGCCGACGGGTATGCCGCCTACAGCGTTCAAAATCTCTGCGCCGTTCTCGGCGTGAGCGCGGCGGAGCGCCTGGCATATTTCGGCTTCTGACCGCCGCGTGCCCTAGTTGCTACTATGTAGGGAGAAAACCAATGTACCATCTGACTGCGCTTTTGCTCGGCTTTTTCATTGATCTTCTGCTCGGCGACCCGCACGGCATCCCGCACCCGGTCGTGTGGATCGGGAAGCTGATCTCGGCGGTCGAAAAGCTCGTGCGGCGGATATTCCCCAAAACCGTCCGCGGCGAGAACCTCGCCGGGGGCGTGCTGTGGATCGTTGTGGCGGGAATTTCGACAGCTGTTCCGGCGCTGCTTCTGCACGCGGCGTACCGGCTCCATCCGGCGGCGGGGCTTATCCTTGAGAGCATCATGTGTTGGCAGATCCTCGCAACCAAGGCCCTCCGCGACGAGAGCATGAAGGTCTATGCCGCCCTGAAAGAAGGCGTGCCGGAGAACTACCGCCGCGCCGTTTCGATGATCGTCGGGCGCGATACCGCGGAGCTGGACGATAAGGCCGTTGCCCGCGCCGCCGTAGAGACCGTGGCGGAAAATGCCTCGGACGGCGTCATTGCGCCGATGCTTTTCCTCGCGCTCGGCGGCGCGCCGCTCGGCTTTTTCTACAAGGCCGTGAACACGATGGATTCGATGCTCGGCTACGTCGAGCCGCCGTACAGGAACATCGGTCTTGTACCCGCGCGGATGGACGATGTGTGCAATTTTATCCCCGCGCGGCTGTCGGCGCT
>DHKA01000087.1 GCA_002404605.1 Clostridiales bacterium UBA4706
GCAAAAGCGTCAGGGCGGGTTTGTCATTTAGAAGTAATTCTTACATATTGAAGCGCCGTCTCGCTTCTTCGCGGAGCGACGGAACGCGGCGCACGATGCGCAGCGGGATAATGAGCCCGATGCAGATGACGAGCACGACGAGCGACCAGCTCGGCTGCCATGCCTCGTGAAAATAGCGGTCGAGGCAGAATTCGACCCCCATCGCCATCAGCCCCACCGCGCCGATGCACATCGCGATGGAAGAAAGGCGCGACCTTCTGCCGTCGCGCAGCAGAAAGCTCAGCAAAAACACGACGACGCACGCCCAGCCGAGCATCGGCAGCACGAGCCCGCGGAACCACCGTCCCCCGTGCAGCGCAACGGAGATGATCCAGACGTAAATGCCGATGGCGGCGACGTCCGCCGTCAGGCGGAAGAAGATCGGGATGCCGCGCACAAGCATCGGCAGCGCGAACCACACCCATAGCATCACCGCCGCGCCCGCGA
This sequence comes from Clostridiales bacterium UBA4706, assembly GCA_002404605.1. GTDB lineage: Bacteria > Bacillota > Clostridia > Oscillospirales > Oscillospiraceae > Apopatocola. The sequence goes on from DHKA01000087.1 coordinate 487, forward strand.
CGTACAGCGCCCAGGGATGCTCCGTCGGCAAAATCAAATTCAGCAGCCCGCAGCAGAGCGACACGGACGCGAGCATCGCCGTCAGCAGCGCGGCGGCGGCACGGCGTGAGGCCCGCGGCACCTCGGCGGGCTTGGTCGGGAAATAGCGCGGCGCGGTCTCGTCCGGCTTCCACGCGGGCGTGCCGCAGAGCGGGCAGCGCTCCGCGCTGTCATCCAGCTCCACGCCGCATTTGACACAATATGACATCAAATTCCTTCTTTCGATTTCTCAGCGGTTGCTCTCCACGCGCACGGGAATGCCCGCGCGCACGAGGAAGCGGAAAAAGTCGCGCTCGGTGTCCGTCTCCGCCTGCGTACCGGCAAAGGTGATCTCCATCGTGTCGCCGTAGCTGATGGACGCGCAGTGGCAGCGCGGCACGGTCGCCTGCCCCAGAATGACCTCCGCCCCGCGGATGTGCGGCTCCATCTCTGGCGGCACGGTGAACGCGCCTGGGTTCGTATACGTGCAGGAATACGGCCGCACGCCGAGCAGACGGTAGTTGAGCGCCATGACGGGATTTTTGAAGATGACCGGAATGAGCCGCAGGAAAAAGTTTTCCGTAAAGCGGACATTGCCCGTGAACGCTGCCTGCAGCTCTTGCCGGTTGATGTGCAGCTTCATAAAATGCCGCACCTGTGAGACGATCTCTTGGAACGTGTAGTCGCCGAGCGCGGGGTCGATATACGGGCGGACGGTGGTGATGAAGTTGCGCAGCGTCTCGCTCGGGAAAAAGCCGCGCAGGTTGATCGGGATGGCCAGCGCCACGGGGCGCTCTCTGTAGGGCTTTTCGCGCTTCTGCTTCTCCAAGATAACGTAGATCAGCACGGCGGAAAGATATTCCGTGATCGACGCGCCGTACTTTTTTGATTCCTCACGCAGCTTTGAGAGCGGCACAAAGCCCATCGTCACGTGGAACGTGTAGAACGGCTCGGGCGTGCCGGTGTTCTGATACGCCTTGGGGAGCCGCCTGAGGCCGAAGGCGTGCTTGCCCGCGTAACGGGCGTAGGCGTCCTCCATCTCCTCCTCGCGCGGCGGCTCGTCCAAATCGAGCACACCGTTTCCTGCCGGAACGTTGACGCCGGTCTGACGCAGGTATTCGGCCAGCAGCGTGCGGAAGAAGACGATGGCCCCACCGCCGTCGGAAAGGGCATGAAACACCTCGATCGAAATGCGGTTTCGGTAATAGTAAAAGCGCACGAGCCAGCCGTTGTCCTCCTTGAAGCGGACGGGCTGGCAGGGGTCGGACACATCCTCTTTCAAAAACGGTCCCGGCGCGCTGTTGTGCTCCAAATAGTACCAGAACGCACCCTTGCGGATGCGCACGGCAAAGGTCGGGAAGCGCGGCATGCAGCGGTCGATGGCGCGCTGGAGCGCCGCGGGGTCGACGTCCTTTTCCATCAGCGCGGAAAATCGGTAGATGGCCGAATACTCCTCCTTTTGCAGCGCGGAGTAGAGCGTGCCCGCGGAGTCGAGCTTGTACCAGTTGCTGTTGGGCTTGGCCATCCGATGTTCCTTCTTTCCCTTTGCGCGGTCTTGAGAAATTTATTGTAGCACAAAGCGCGGCGCGCTACAAGAAAGATGCGGCTTTTCCTTGGCATTTTCACGAAATTATGATATCATGCTTTTCGAGAATTTTGATTTTCAGGAGGAGCTATGGAACCCAAACTCCGCATCATCCGCAAAAAGAAGAGCGAAGCCGAGAGCGCGCATCTCGACCCGCTGATGCGTGCGCTCAAGGCGCTGCACAGCGCCGGTGCGCCCGAGAGCATGACCGCCGAGGAGCTCGAGCGCCAGCGCCGCAGTCAGGACATGCTCGGCAAGCTGACCGCGCCGATGGCGGGCATGGATTACGAGGAATTTGCCCTTTCCGGCATGAGCGCGGCGTGGACGCGGCTCAAGGCCCCCCATGGCAGCCGCCACGCCATTCTTTACTGCCATGGCGGCGGCTACACGAGCGGCAACCTCGGCTATTCGCGCGTATTGTCGTCCAAGCTCGCGCATGCGACGGGCTACGACGTGCTGAGCTTTGAATACCGCCTTGCGCCCGAGTTCCCCTACCCCGCCGCCGTCGAGGACGCGCTGCGCGCGTGGGATCATCTCATGCTGCTTGGCTACGGCGCACGGGGCATTGTGCTCGCGGGCGACAGCGCGGGCGGCAACCTCGCGCTCGTGCTCTGCAGCCGCCTCAAGGCGGCGGGCCGCAAGCTCCCCGGCGCGCTGATCCTGATGTCCCCGTGGACGGATATGACGATGTCCGGCGTTTCGTATTCTGAACGCGCGGAGATCGACCCGATGCTCACGCCCGAATACATTGAGGCCGTGCGCCTTGCCTACGCCGCGGGGCGGGACTATCACTCAAGCGACTTGTCCCCGCTCTTCGCCGACTTTACCGGCTTCCCGCCGACACTCATTCAGGTCGGCGACCATGAAATTCTGTATTCGGATTCCGAAGCGCTCTATCAGGCGATGAAGCGCGTGAATGTCCCCTGCCGCCTGCAGGTCAGCGAGGGGATGTGGCA
>DHKA01000037.1 GCA_002404605.1 Clostridiales bacterium UBA4706
CGATGCGCGGGCCGCCATGATCCACTGGGTGGAGACGTGGACGGGCTCGCAGGTCTCCTATAAATACGCAGGCGACGCGCCCACCGGCGAGCTGCCGTTCTACACGATCACCGAGCTTCCGGACGGTTACACGCTGGACGAAGAAATGAGCTACGAGGACTCCGGCTTCCGCCAGCTCTGCTACCGAAACGGCGACAATCTCATTCTCTTCAGCTACATCTATATGCAGGACGATTCGTTCAGCTATTACAATATGGGCGAGGACACCGAGATCTCCGAGATCACCGTCAACGGCTGCAAGGGCAAATTCTTCCTTGCGAGCGATGAGTCGCTGTGGAGCACGCTCGAGTGGATCGACGAGGAGAGCAACCTCCACTTCTCGCTCGATGCCAGCGGCGATGAAGCCGTCCTGCGCGCTCTGGCCGAGAGCGTGGCGATCATCGAGAAAACGGTCGATCTTTCCGACGACGACGGGAATATCCTCACCTTCGATGACATACAGGGGGAAAAGCTCCCCGACGAGGAGGCGAAACCGTGAACGATTATCTTGTGTGGGTGGACGCCTCCGCCAAAATTGCCTCGTTCCACGAGGTCGAGGCGAGCGACCTGCTGCACTTTGAGCAGTATGAGAACTTTATGGATTACCTCGTCTCCCTCACCGCGCAGGGATACCGCTTCCAGTGAGCGTGACCATAATGTGAGAGAAAAAAGAGAGGAGAACTGCCATGATGGAAAATAACCCGACGTCAAGCCCTGAGCCCGTCCCCGAAGCTGCCCCCATCGCCGTTCCCGTCCCCGCAGAAAATACTGTCGCTCCCCCGCCCGCGCCGCCGGTCATCCCCCTGTGCGAACGACCCAACGCGCCGCTGCATATAAAAATAAGGGCTTCACGCATTGCGTGAAGCCCTTATTTTTATCTCTTTTCAGTCTGCGAGGTACTTCTCGCGTTCGCTCTCCGGCACGAGCGCGCCGCCCGTCGCCCAGACGACGTGGGTCGCATTGGCAAAATGCGCGCCAAGGCCGCTGCTTTCCAAATAATCCGTCATTTGGGACAGCTCCACTGCACCGGCAAAGCCCGCGGAGGCGGACGGCTCGACGAAAAGGCCCTCCGTCTCGTGCAGGGCGCGGAGATCGGTGAACAGACGCTCGTCCGATACCGCGAAGCCGCCGCCGACCAATTCCTTGACCGTCTCCCCCACGAAGCCCGAGGGGCGGCTGACGGCGAGGCCGTCCGCCGCGGTGCGGCCCGTCAGACCGATATCCTGCACGCAGATCTCATTCTGCAATCCGCTGGCAAGGCCGAGCAGCATGCACGGCGCTTCCACCGGTTCAGCAAAGTAGACATGCGCCGCGTCACCGAATTCCTGCTTCAGGCCGAAGCAAACGCCGCCCGGCGCGCCGCCGACGCCGCAGGGAATGTAAACGAGCAGTGGGTGCTCGTCGTCCACCTTAATATTCTGCTCAGCGAGCTGCGCCTTGAGGCGCCGCGCGGCCACGGCGTATCCGAGAAAGAGGTCGACGGAGTTTTCATCGTCGATGAAATAGCTTCTCGGGTCCTCCGCCGCGCGCTCGCGGCCCTTCTGCACGGCGTAGGAGTAGTCCGCGCCGTATTCGAGCACCGTTACACCCTTTGCGCGCAGCAGGTCCTTTTTCCACTGCCGCGCGTCCGCGCTCATGTGGACCGTGACCTTGTAGCCGAGCGCCGCGCCCATGATGCCGATGCTCAGCCCCAGATTGCCCGTCGAGCCGACGTGCAGCTCATACTGCGAGAAAAAGTCGCGGAACGCGCGCGTGGCGAACACGCTGTAATCGTCGCGCGTCTCGACCAGCCGGTTCGCAAGCGCTAAGTCCTCCGTGTGCTTGAGCACCGCGTAGCAGCCGCCGCGCGCATTGACGCTGCCCGCGACGGGCAGGTCGCTATCACGCTTCAAGAAGAGCCTTCCCTCAAGCTGCGCACCCTCGTTTTCATTGAGCCATACACGCATATGCTCAATTTCCGTCAGCGGCGATTCGATGAGGCCGCGGTCAGCCGCGGTCTCGGAAAATACCTTTTTGATAAACGGAGCAAAGCGCTCCAGCCGCGCCTCGGCGTCGTCGACGTCTGCGCGCGTAAGCGGCAGCGCGGCGAGCGCGGCGTCCGCGCTCCCGACACTCGGGTTCATCCATACGCTCTCGCGGCGCAGCTGCAATTCCCTGACAAATTCCTTACTGTTGAGCATTATTTCCACTCCTGTTCTTCCGTAATGTACTGCTGGGTGCCGCGGTAGATACGCACTGTGCGCTCGCGGTAGAGCTCCATGACCGCCTGCGCCAGAAGCGCCGGGTCATGGCGGGCGTAGCCGCCCTGCGCCGAGAGCAGCGGGTATTCCGCCAGCGCGATGCCAAGGTCCGCGATGCGCTCGCGGTCGACGCGCAGCAGTTCCGCGTCCTCTTCACTGTATCGCGCAGCGAGCTCGCGCGGGATGGGGGCGTTGTTGGCAAGGCAGAGATCGACGATCCCCTCCCGCCCGTGGCGCTGTAGGGCTTCCAGATGGTCGGCGGCGGTGTAGCCCTCGGTCTCGCCGTCCTGCGTCATGATGTTGCA